>JACKGH010000001.1:0-334884 GCA_020632075.1 Candidatus Nomurabacteria bacterium
GACAGACTCCTTATTTGCTGACAGAACTAATTACTTTATACCATATTTTACATAAAAAAGCAAGTAATCTGGGGATAACTCAGGCACGAAAAAGCCGGGCGGATGCCCGGCTTTTTCGTGCCCTTCATTCGCGAGAATGATTAGCTATTAGCTTCCTTGTATGAAAGCGTCATCTTCTGTTCTGATGGTTCAAAGAGTGTGATCTTGAACTTGTAGACAGAACCAAGTGAGAGAGCAGCCTTGAGTGCTTCTTCATTTTCAAACTCAGAAACGTGTACGAGACCTGCCACGCCTTCTTCGATAGAAGCCAGTGCTCCGTGCTTGTTGTACTTGATCACAACTGCATCTACTACCTGATCTTTCTTGTAGCTCTTACCTGCAGTTACCCATGGGTTTTCCTTGAGCTGCTTGATCGAGAGTGAGATCTTGTCGTCCTTCACTTCGATAACCTTCACGCTTACCTTGTCACCTACCTTGTAGAGTGCTTTAGTGTCTTCAACGAGACCCCAGTCGAGTTCAGAAATGTGTACAAGACCTTCGAGTCCTGGTTCAAGCTTCACGAATACACCGAAGTCTACTGCGCCGGTTACTTCACCTTCGACAACGTTTCCGACTTCGTACTTGTTTACCTTTTCTTCCTTCTCCTGCTTTTCTTCAAGTCCCTTCTCAGAGAAGATGAGCTTGTGCTCCTTCGGATCAGCAGTGATCATTACTACATTGAGGTGCTTACCAACGAGCTCGTTGAGGGCGGTAAGGATCTTGTCCTTGTCGCCGTCTGAGACGCGTGGGTAATTTTCAGCTGAGAGCTGTGACGCTGGAAGGAATCCCTGGATACCCTGCCAGTCGATGATAAGTCCACCCTTGTTGGCTTCCTTTACTTCGAGGCTGAGGATAGTGCCGTTCTTCACTGCAGCTTCCGCATCAGCCCAGATGAGTGCCTGACGAGCTTCCTTGAGTGAAAGTTCGATGTAGCCATCTTCGTTGTCGGTAGTTACTACCTTTGCGTCGATGCTGTCGCCAACATTGACTTTACGAAGAATATCGCGAGCATTCATGTACTCACGTCCAAAAATAAGACCAGTACCAAACGGTGCAATGTCGATGTAGACACGAGCCCGTCCGATCGCTGATACCACACCAGAAACGATCTCACCGTCCTGTGGTGCGGCTGGTGTTTCGGCCAAGTACTTGTCCATCACACCGGTTGCAACAGCAGTATTAGAATCGCTGTCGCTAGATTTACCAAATCCAAACATTTTATTTTGTTGTTATTTCCGACGACACGCGTCTCTGCAACCTTGTCTCGAGGCGGGAAATTGCTTCGCAATTTCCCGCCGGCCATACCCATATGCAGAGGGTTAAACGTGTGCCGCTAGAAGCTATTAATTACCTTACGGTCGGAGCAATATAATATAGAAAGTAAAAAATGTCGATAGTTTTGGCATGAAAATGAAAAGCGGCATGTTTGCATCCAAGCAAACATGCCGCAGTAGGGGAGAGGGTTATTTTTTACGGACTGGCTATCCTAGCCGGTCCAGACGCCGGTCTGTTCGAAGATCTCTTCAGCCCGGCGGTTGCCGAGCGGCGCTTCGAACTGTTGGTCGTTCACGAACATGCGATAGCAGTCGTGACGGTAATCACGGTGACCGTGGTATACCGGCTCGTAGTCGGGCCAGTCGCCAAGGCTGTCTTCCGGCAGGCCCCTGACCTGGAAGCCTGGAAGCAGCATGTCATCGCTGATCTCATCGATCGGGATGAAGTCGCTGTCGAGCAGGTCCATTCCGGTCAGGGTGCCGTCGTCGAGCTCCTCCAGCAGGGTGGAGAAGTCAGTGATCCGGCCGGGGCCGAATCCAACTGCCGAGCCGATCTGGGTGCCGAAGGTGTTGATTGCCGTGTCACACATTGTTGTGTCTCCCTTTTGCTTGTGGTTGGAACTGAGTAACAATTACGTTTATTATAATAGCACAAAAATATTAAAAAGTCAATATATTTACGTATGAAAAGAGGGGCTGCCATAACGATGGTCAGCCCCTGTCCGGAGAGATTTATAGTGACCGTACCTACGGCCAGTTGTGTTGTTTACGCATTGCTGCATTTCGCATTCTGCGTAATCTCCTTTGGTTTTCCCGGTGCACTATGCTCCGGGCGCCATTTGATGTCGCTGCGCTGGCGTTGGGCGCTCATTCGGAATCGAATGGTCTCATCGGGTAGCCCCCGCGGCGTGTTGTCGGTGAAGAACATGTCGCATGTCGCTTCGGACGTATCGGTACGTGCGAAGCTATACATGGACTCCTTTGTTGCTGCGTACGGCACCAGACTTCCGGCGCCGGCGAGCAGCGGTTGGGGAGAGTTAACGCGCTCTGGCGTTGACGACTGCTCCCTAGTTCGTTCTTCGACTCCAGCAAGCACCACCCACTTGGCGGTGTTAAAAATCTGCATGGAGTGGAACGAACTGTAATATCCTAGCATATTTAAAATATTTGTCAAGTATTTTAGGAAGCCAAGCTAACCGCCTTCCTCAGACACGGATCAAGTCCTATGCTCAGGCGTTTAGGATACGCCTTCCGCAATGTCTTCCGAAGGCGGTTCGCTTGGCTTTTAGGTGTGACACATCTTGTGCTTTACCGTATACTTACGCCACTATGGTTATTACGTATCACGGCGGTCAGTGCTTCAAAGTATCCTTTGGTGACACGACCTTGGCATTCAATCCAATTTCTAAAAAATCTAAGCTTGATCAGGTCAAATTCGGCTCTGACGCAGCGTTTGTGACGCTGTGGCACCCAGATTTCAATGGTGTTGAGCAAGTCGCTCATGGCGCTAAGCAGCCATTTGTGGTTGATGGTCCTGGTGAGTACGAGATCGGTCAGGTGGTAGCACATGGTTTTGGAGTGAAAACCACCTACGCCAAACAGGAAGCGTACAATACGATCTACCAGGTGAAGCTCGAAGATATCAATATGCTTTTCCTCGGCGCATTGAGTGATCCAGAGATCGACCCAAAGATCCTTGGTGAGATCGGTGACATCGATATTTTATTCTTGCCGATCGGCGGCGGCGATGTACTTGAGGCTCCGCAGGCGTCGAAACTGGCAGTGAAGCTTGAGGCGAAGCTCATTATACCAATGCACTATGACGCCGCCGCCCTCAAGGCTTTCCTTAAAGAAGAGAGTTGCGAGTCGCTCAAGCCAGTTGATAAGCTCACACTCAAAAAGAAAGATGTACATGCCATGTCAGGGGATGTGGCAGTGCTAAAGGTGTAAAGCACATGATCAAATCGTTCCTTAGATACTTACGACGTCAACCAAAATCAGCGAGAGATAACATCGCACTTGGTTTTGCTGGTTTGTTCACGGCAGCGATCTTCATGATCTGGCTGGCAAATGCCCCAGCACGATCAGCAGCGATCGCCGAACGAATGAATGGAGGGGATGATGGTCCTGGTTTTGGAAATCTATTCAGTCAGATCGGAGATCAAGTGTCGGGAGCGAAGGAGGCGGTCAAAGAGACAGTTGAGTCGTCAGATGAATCTGAGCCTGAGTCTGATTTTGTGTACTACCAGCGAAATGGAGCTGCTGCAGCCCCGACTGTTCCTAGCAGCACTTCTACCAGCACTGCCACTACTTCGACCTCAACCATTCCTGGTGCACAAACTGAAGAGCGAGTGGTGCGACTTGTTACCACCACCCCCACCACTTCGACCAGTACATATAGCCAACAAACACAGTAGTTTTGTGCTATACTACAGCACATTTTATTGATTTCTGAACTAGTTTACTATGCCGAAAAAGACCCAAGCTCCTGAGCCTGCAGAGGTGAATCATGGAAAGATCATCAGCCAGAGTATTACTGGTGAGATGGAAACAGCGTATCTCGACTATGCGATGTCGGTGATCACGCAGCGTGCGCTCCCAGATGTGCGTGATGGTCTGAAGCCAGTGCATCGACGTATCTTGTACTCAATGCGTCTCAATGGTCTGACTTCAACCGCAAAATTCCGTAAGTCTGCGACGGTAGTTGGAGACGTGCTTGGTAGTTTTCATCCGCACGGTGACACGGCAGTGTATGACTCAATGGTGAAGTTGGCACAGCCATTCACGACACGCTACCCACTCGTGATCGGTCAAGGAAACTTTGGTTCGATCGATGGTGACTCGCCAGCTGCGTACCGATACACTGAGGCTAAGATGTCCAAGATGTCAGAAGAAATGCTTCGTGATCTTGAAAAAGACACAGTAGATTGGCGACCAAACTTTGACGGTACCAAGAAAGAGCCAACCGTGCTTCCAGCAGCAGTACCGAACCTACTCCTTAAAGGTGAGTTGGGTATCGCGGTGGGTATGGCGACCAACATCCCGCCACATAACCTCCGTGAAGTGGCTGATGCGACCGCACATCTTATTGATAACCCTAAGGCCTCTACCGATGACCTGTTGAAGTTCATTCAGGGGCCAGATTTCCCGATGGGCGCGATCGCGTTTGATAAAAAGGCTATTGCACAAGCGTACGCTAACGGCCGTGGTGGTGTGGTGGTACGTGGTGAAGCAGAGATCGTAGAAGACAAGCGTGGTGCATTTTCGATCGTGATCACTTCAATCCCATTTCGCGTCAACAAGGCAGACATGCAGGAAAAGATCGCTAATCTCGTGCGTGAAAAGAAGATCGAAGGTATCAAGGAAATGCGCGACGAATCAACCGACGATATCCGGGTGGTGATCGACCTCAAGACTGGTGCGCAGCCACAGACAGTCCTCAATAAGCTCTACAAGCACACACAGCTCGAAGAAACGTTCCACTACAACATGGTGGCGCTCGTTGACGGTGTGCCACAGACGTTGTCACTCAAGGCGATTCTTGAAGAGTACATCAAGCACCGCGCTGAAGTGGTTCGCCGTCGCACGCAGTATGATTTAAATAAAGCTAAAGACCGAGAGCATATCTTGCTTGGTCTGAAGAAAGCCCTCGACCACATTGATGCGATCATCAAACTGATCCGCGCGTCTGCAGATGTACCGACCGCTCATGCAGGACTCATGAAGAAGTTTAAGTTTTCAGCGATCCAGGCGCAGGCTATTCTCGATATGCGTCTCCAGAAGCTTGCTGGACTTGAGCGCAAGAAGATCGAAGATGAACTAAAGATGATCCAGAAGCTCATCAAGGAGCTTGAAGCGATTTTGGCAAGCAAGGCCAAAATGATGAAGATCGTAAAAACCGAACTGCTTGATATTGCTGAGAAGTTTGGTGATGATCGTCGCACCAAGATCGTGAAAGGTGGCGTAAAGCAGCTCTCACAGGAAGATCTTGTGCCTGACGAGGAGTCGGTGCTTGTGCTCACTAAGGGAGGGTACGTAAAGCGTACTAATCCAACTGAATACAAAACACAAAAGCGTGGTGGTGTTGGTGTGGTTGATCTCAATACCAAGGAGGAGGATGTGGTAACCACACTGCTTACAACGTCTGCACATAGCGATCTCTTATTCTTTACTGACTTTGGTAAGGTGTATCAGTGCAAGATGTTTGAGATTCCAGAGGGGCGTCGTGCTACGAAGGGTAAGTCGATCATGAACTTCCTTTCGCTCACTGCTGATGAACGAGTAACTTCTGTGCTTGCAGTTCGTAAGGAAGACTGGGAAGGTGATTGGTCGCTTATGATGATTACTAAGAATGGTGTGGCTAAGAAGAGTGATGCTGCAGCCTTCAAGGACGTGCGTCGCTCTGGTCTCATTGCTATTACTCTTAAAGATGACGACTCTCTTATCGATGCAATGTTTGTGGGAGCGAAGGATGAAGTGTCGCTTATCACTGAGAAGGGTCAGGCGATCCGCTTCAAGGAGTCTGATGTGCGTCAGATGGGTCGTACCGCGGCTGGTGTGGCTGCCATGAAGCTAAGTAAGGGCGACAAGATCGTTTCGGCCGATGTGCTCACAGCTGGTGCAAAAGACCGCGAAGTGCTCGTGGTGACCGAACATGGATTTGGAAAGACGACTCCGGCCAAGGAATACAAGGTGCAAAATCGTGGTGGTTCTGGTATCAAAACTGCAAAGGTGACTGACAAGACTGGTGTGATCGTGCGCGGTCTGGTGTTGACGGGAGAAGAACGAGAAGAAGGTGAGCTTGTGATCATGAGTAAGAAGGGGCAGGTGATCAAGCTTCCTTTGAAGCAGGTACCGACACTCGGGCGCGATACACAGGGAGTGCGTGTGATGAAGATGCGAGCAGGAGATAGTATCGCGAGTGTGGTGTTTGTTTAAGGTGATATTTTCAGAAAGACGAAACTGTCTTTAGGCACGAATCAAGTTCTCCACTCGGCAGACGACGGTCGCGTGTCAAGAGCCCTGGCGGGTCGTTGACACGCAACCGGCCTCCGCGAGGTCTTCAGAAAGTTTGTCTTTCTTCCACTGAGTTCGAATAATAGTTATGAAAAGCGGCGCGGGGCCCTTCGCGCCGCTTTTCACATTCTCCGGTATTTACCTTTGTAACTAATGTATAATAAAACCAATGAATCTAATCGGTGGACAATTTGTGATACCTGAAGTGGTATCATCGCATTTTCATTTAAAAGAAGGTGATCTGGTGGCAGATTTTGGAGCGGGAAGCGGCTTCTTTCTTAGTCCGCTTTCAAAAGCAGTCGGTGATACCGGTCGAGTCTTTGCGTGCGAGATCCAAAAACAGTTGGTAGAGAAGTTGGGTGAAACCGCACAGGCACAAGGATTGTCAAATATTCACCCACTTTGGTGTGATCTGGAGGAACCAAATGGTATTAAGATCAGTACCGGAGAACTTGATGCTGCAATACTGGTGAATACCCTCTTCATTCTCGAAGATAAAGCCGCCGCACTGACTGAAATGGCACGTACGATCCGGAGTGGGGGTAAATTCTTTATCATCGACTGGACTGAATCATTTGCCGGTATGGGACCACAGCCAGGACAAGTAGTCACTGCAGCTGATGCAACTGCGTTACTTGAAAGTCATGGGTTTGTGTTTGAGCATGATTTCCCGACCGGTGACCATCATTATGGTTTAGCGTTCCGTAAGGTATGAAACTCCGACCATTTGAACTAGGCTTGGTCATCGTTTTCGCTGGTCTGGCGATCGGTGCTCTGATCTTGCTGACCTCGTACAAGGGTGATGGTGATGACCCAGATGGGCCGGTTGATGTAGGTACTGTTGAGATCTGGGGCACTTTGCCAGCAGAGGGCATCAATGCATTATTGGGTGAGCTGACTAGTGATATTGAGGAGTATCGGTATGTGTCGTATACACACTTCACTCCAGAAGCATTTGATCAAAAACTACTTACCGCATTGGCTGATGGGGTAGGTCCAGATCTTATTTTGGTTTCTCATGAGAAGTTGGCAGAAATGCGAGGTCGAATCCAGCCTATACCATATGAGGGAGAGGGGTTGATCTTCCCGCTGCGGGATATTCGTGACCAATACTTGGAGGGGGCACAGATCTTTGCTTTGTCAGACGGGCTGTACGGCTATCCGATCGCAGTTGACCCACTAATGATGTATTGGAATCGAGACATTCTGGCGACAGAAGGATTCCTGACACAGCCGCAAACGTGGGAAAACCTAGTCAATACAGTCTTACCTCGCTTAGTCAAACGAGACTTTGATCGTACGATTGAACGGAGTGTGGTGGCAATGGGCGAATACCAGAATATTAGAAACGCATTCGGTATCATATCTATGTTGTTGATTCAGGGTGGAACCTCTGGTGTGGTTGAAGATGGAGGTCGGTACAGCATCCAGTTACAAAATTCACCAGGCAGTTTGGTGAACCCTCTGGAACAAACGGTCGACTTCTACACGCGTTTCAGTAAACCAAACAACAGTTGGTATTCATGGAATCGTTCTTTTGGTGAGGATCGTCAGCAGTTTGTCGCTGAAGATCTGGTGTTGTACTTTGGGTATGGTAGCGAGGCTCCAGTTATCGGGCGTATTAATCCAAATCTCAACTTTGATATTGCTGAAGTGCCACAAGGGGAAGCTGCGACCGTGCGTCGAACCTACGGTAAGTTCTATGCTTTATCGCTACTGAAATCAACTGACAATTTGAGTGGTGCGTACCAGGTTTGGCAACATCTTGGACAGCCTGATCTCTCAGCGCGGATAGCGTTGGCGAGTAATATGGTCCCGGCGTATCGCAGTCTTGTTGCAGCGGGCAGTAATGACACGTACGGTAGAGTTACGTATCAGTCTGCTTCGATCGCATATGGCTGGTTGAACCCTGACCTCGATCAAGCAGATAAGATTCTTGAGACCATGGTGGAAGATGTGAATGAGAATCGGTACAGTTTCTCGTCGGCTGCATCTGACGCATCAGCCAGATTACAACAAGCGTTCTGATATACTTAAAACAAACGTATGAAAAAAGCCAACTCACTTTTCACCAGTCTGTACACCTTTGCTCTAGTGTTCGGACTTCCAGTTGTTGCCGCAGCAGCTGATTTTTCTTGGACGGTCGAGAACCTTACTAAGTTCCCAGACCTTAAAACACTACTTCTCGGCATTCTCAACGTCTTCGTGGTGATCGCAACTCCGATCGTGGTGCTATTTATCATTTACTCTGGCTTTTTGTATGTGACAGCGCGTGGTAACCCGCAACAGCTCGAACAAGCGACACGTTCACTTACCTATTCGATCATTGGCGGGATACTCATTCTTGGTGCTGTTGCCTTCGCGGCAATTCTGCAGAATCTCATCAATGCCTTCGCGGCTCCGTAAGCAATAATCGTATGGGATCTAAAGAACTTACAAATCCACTCGCGTTTGCAAGTATTACTGATTTTCTTGCCGCAGTCTTGCAGGTGTTCATCATTATGGCGACCCCGATCGTTATCTTTTTCTTGATCTATGCTGGATTTTCATATGTCACTGCCCGTGGCAATCCAGCAAAGATCGAGCTGGCGAGTAAGTCGTTGCTCTACGGCGCAATTGGCGGAGTGGTAATACTTGGCTCAGTTGCGATTATGACCATTATTAAGAACCTGGTGGCTGCATTCTAGTCAGTCGATCATTAACTAATACTTTATGCCTCCAACAACGTACGCGGGTCTAGTAAATGAAGTAATAAATATCATCAACCTTGCTATACCGGCACTGTTTGGTTTTTTGTTTCTCTACTTCATGTGGAAAATGATCGACACGTGGATCCTACATGCTGGTGATCCAAATCAAATCGATGATGGGAAGAAGTATGCTATGGCTGCGGTGGTGGTCTTTGTGCTTGCGATCATCACCTACGGGCTTATCAGACTGATCAGAAATTCATTGTTTGGTGTGTAGTGAAAAGCACTTGTGCCGTGTATAACTACATTGTGTGCTTGTAATTATCAATTTATACTGTATCGTAAACGTTATAACGTTATAATTTATTCATAAAAATACGTATGAAAAAGATTGCATATCTAACCGGTTCGCTTGCGACATTGGCTCTGCCAATGGTAGCGGGTGCGCAGGGTATTACAAAAGCTGGTGGTAATCTTGGTGGTTTTGAGATCATCATCACCAACATCACCAATGCTATTACTACCTACCTATTGCCGTTTGTTCTTGCGTTGGCATTCATCGCATTTGCCTGGGGTATGTTCCAGTACTTCATCGCTGGCGGTGCTAACGAAGAAGCAAAAGAAAAGGGTAAGAGTTTGATGATCTACGGTGTACTTGGATTCGTTATGATCCTTATCTTGTGGGGTCTGGTGAACTTCCTGGTAAACTTCACAGGTTTAGGTGGTGATGTTGTTGTACCGCCAGTCGTGCCAAAGATCTAATCTTTCTAAAGCTTTTGGAATTCCAAACAAAAGGCCGCGAAGCGGCCTTTTGTCTTGATAACTAGATTGCAGTATTGTCTGTTGTGTTAAAATTTTGCTATGACACCACAAGAAAAGGCTGCAGCAGAAGCTGCTAGCTTTGTCGCGAAATTCAATAAGATCATTTTATTTCCAACCATCGCACTCCTGAGCGCGGTGGCATTCTTAGTGTTCCTTTGGGGTCTGGCTGAATACTTCATGAATGCAAATAATGAGCAGGCTAGACAGCAGGGAGTGAAACATATCACGTGGGGGATCATTGGTTTGGTGGTGATGATCTCGGCGTACGCGATTCTCACGGTTGCGGCTAACACCATTGGTATTGGTACGCAGCTGAAGTGTGCGACTGATCCAAGTCAACCTGGTTGTGGAGCTGCGTTTACTATTCCTGGTCCGTAGGGAAGGGATCGACAAAAGAAAAGGGCCGAAGCAGCAAGCTGCTTCGGCCCTATTTGGTAGGACCCCTCAAACAAGAGGAGTTAAAGAACGTTGGAGACTCAGCGTTGCTGTCGTATCAGAAAGCGTACGCCGGGTTGTCCCATAGCAAGCGCGACCGCTTCGATTGGACCTTCTTCGTCAGCTTTCTGTCTTGGCTTTGGTGTTAGTCGATGGATGTTCTGGGTTGAGCCCGGAACCTGCCACGGATACAGAAAGTTCACAAATTCCTCGGGATACTTGCCGGCAAGGTAATACTTCTCATCATCGGTATTTGTTACCAGACTGATGATCAGAGGCTTGCCGGCAACCTTCGGATACAACTGCAATTCCTCACCTCCTTGGCAGATGGTGAGCGTGCGTCCCCGTTCGTCAAACTTGTAATGCTCGACGCTTGCGGGGGTTGCGCAGCTGTCCGCCATTGCGACGGCTGTGCTAAACGAAAGGCCGTTCATAACTCCGGCCACGTTCAGTGCGATGACGGCAACAGCAGCCAGGAGGCTAGAGAAGCCCAAAGCAACGATGACTGCAGCCAGATTGATACCGTAGTCTTTGGATTCCTCTTTCGAGTCACTCCCAGACTTTTTCTTCCGAGGGATGATGCGCCACACAACGATGGTGCCGACCACGATCAGGCCGGCGACCCACCAGGGCATGTGAATCCTTTCCTCGACCCAGCTGATTGCCGGGTGTTTGGATATTGCACCATTTACGGTGCTGCCCCAGGTTTTGGCGTTCTGCCCCTGAACATCTTCGGTCGTGATGGGTACGAGCCGTACCCCATCCTTGGGATGGAAGCAGGTACCCTTGGTGGCGTAGTCGAACCCTTTTGCGGGGTATTCGATGAGCACGCCTTCGATGTACTCTGAACGGCACATCTCCGGAGTGTAGTCACCAACCACCTCCCTCGTCACCGGATGAACCATGCGAATGGCTTCTCCGTTAGCGAAGTTTTTGCCAGGGTACTGGGGGAAGATGGCGATCCAGGCCGCGAAGATCGAAGCCAGGATTGCGTAGCCGAGGATGAATTTCCAGGCGACGCTGCCGTCGACATTGTAGTGTTGCAATGCCAGCAGGCCAAGCAAGACTGCCCAGAACATGATCCCGAACGAACCGATTGAGTGCTCAAACGGGAAGGTCATCAGCGTGAATCCAGCGACTACGGCGAGTAGCATGAAGGCGATGACAATCCGCATCCAGAGCAGAAGTCCTTGGAATACACCCTTGGACTTATCCTTGTCCTGTAGGAAGTGGGCGATAAGCCCGAAGACGCCAAATGCTAAAAGGTTGGTAACCTTGACGCCAGCCATCAGAATCATGAAGAACCCGATGAGCATGACGGCGGAGTTTACAAAGGGGTGGATGTAGACGTTTACGAGCAACATCACCACCACCAACCCGAGGACTGCCATAATGCTGAACAGTCCAGCCATGAAGATCTTGGTGAAGTTGTGAGTGATGAAGTTGCCCCAATCCTCAGTCGAGCTGTTGGAGTCTGGGACGACCACGTCGTCTTCGTCGGGGGCTCTGAAAGCCCAGGTCAGTTTTTTGAGCAGATTCATCTATATTTCTCCTGTTAGCTGAGAAGTCTGTAGAAAAATCTGCGGATAGGTGACCATCTTGCCACTTCCGCACGATTTTTCGCTGCTTGTGTGCGGATGTGGTTGTTGATAGAAGCTCCGACGAGCTTCAGTTTATCGAAGCTGTCAGGAACGAACTCGTCGATCAGATCCAGAGTCTTTTTGTTGGGCATCAGCGGCACACCGAGTGCGTGCATGTATGCGACAGCGGCTTTGAAGCCGTCCTCGCGTTTACCTTTGACGCTTCTCTTGGTGCTTTCGCTTTCAGCCTTCTTGACGACCGAAACGATATGCTTGAGAAACCTTACGGTGTTTTTCGATTCCCCTTTGTACAGGTCCTCGCTTACCGTAGTCGTTTCCGTATCGAGCGGAACAGGCTTTTTATTCGCCTTCGGATCTTTTGGGTTCTGTGCCTTCGGATCTTTGCCGTTGGCCGCCTTCTGACCTTTGTTCTCGGTGGACTCAGGTTGTTTACCTGGTTCCTCATCTGCAACATTGGTTTCAAGCGGCCTGTCTTCTTCGGAAAAGCCCGGGAGTTTGACGGCGGTGACCACTTTCTTGGTGCCGACTTTCTTTGAAGCCGAATCCAGTCCGGTGACTGCCACTCGGAACTTATTCATCTGTGCAAAGGCAATTGCGGCCTTCACCCAGCTCCGGGGGTTTTCACTGCTGCCGAAATGGTAGTGAATGAGGCCTACCAGAATCTCCTGGTCCTCCTCATCCAGTTCGAGAACAGCTCGAATGAACTTGATCTCGTCCCCATAACCGGTAAGTCCAACGCGAAGTTTTTCTTCCGGCGGCAGGGAAGGGTCCACATCGGTCCGCTTTCCCACGACGCCCTTGAGGACATCGAAGACCGCATAGATCTCGCCCCAATGGTCTTTAAGGAAGCTTACGACCTTTCGGGTCGCAGTTGTGTCAATGACTTTTGCTGCCATTTTTTGTCTCCAAATTGTCAAAAATTCATTGAGAGGTAAGTCCTCTCTACCTGTTTTCTATAATAGCATAAAATATAGTAAAAGTCAAGGATAGGGAAGGGTAAAATGGCCTTATTTCTAGCCATACTTTTGATATTTTGGTGGTTTTTGGTATGGGCCGCTTGCGCGACCAGATTTTTAGGGAGCGGTTTAGCGACCATAAAAATGGAAGTACTCTTTGTGGTGGAGCAAGCGTTTTGTAAAATGATTTGAAGGCGTCACTGAGAAGTAGTTTTTCTTATGAGGTTTTGGTATGATGGCGGCCATGAATACAGCGCAAAAAAGAGATCTCCGTAGTCGCGAGCAAAAGCGTCACGATGCGGCGCTCGATACTCGGCCACGCACTACCGTGTCGTTCTATCGCTATGTGCGCTTGGCTGATCCTCAGGCATTCCGGGATAAGTTGTTTGCTAAGTGGTCTGAACTTGACTGTATGGGACGTATTTACGTCGCTTCTGAAGGTATTAATGCCCAGATGAACGTCCCAGACATGTACTGGGATCAGTTTGATGCGTGGGTGCAGAATCAGCCTGAACTCAAGGGAATTCCATACAAAATTGCGGTTGAGGAAGGTGAAGCGCCGTCATTTTTCAAACTAACGATCAAAGTGCGACCGAAGATCGTGGCTGATGGTCTCGACGACAGCACGTTTGACGTGACCAACACTGGAGCGTATCTCACAGCAGCGCAAATGAATGAGTACGTCGATGATCCAGGCGCAGTGGTGTTTGATATGCGCAACAACTACGAAGCAGAAGTTGGACATTTTGCAGGTGCGATCACGCCAGACGACTTCTCTACTTTTCGTGACGAACTTAAGAACACGCCAGAGCTTCTGAAGGAACACAAAGATAAGAAGGTGGCGATCTACTGCACGGGCGGCATTCGCTGCGAAAAAGCATCTGCTTGGCTAAAGCATAACGGCTTTAAAGATGTGAAGCACCTCAAAGGTGGAATCATTGACTACAAGCGCCAAGTAGAAGAGCAAGGTCTTGAGAATAAATTCCGGGGTAAGAATTTCGTGTTTGACGAGCGACTTGGTGAACGGATCAGTGATGAGGTCATCTCAACCTGTCATCTTTGCAAAACAAACAAATGTGACACGCACCATCACTGCAAGAACCAGATCTGTCACCAGTTATTCATCGGGTGTGATGACTGTATCGAAAAGCGCAAAGGGTACTGTTCATGGAAATGTGCGCAAGTAGACAAGATCCCGCAGAAATACAAGAAGCCGATCGCGCGTTGGTACAACCAACTCATTCGCAAACGACGACCGTTTCAGAAGACAAGACTACAAGCCTCTTAATCCGCTGTTATGGTTCGATCGCTGTTACTCACTGTTACGTTTCTCTCGGCTGCACTACTGTTCACTATCCAGCCTTTGTACGCAAAATATCTGCTGCCGTCATTTGGTGGCACCTCATCAGTGTGGACGATCTCAGTCTTTTTCTATTCCACGACATTGCTCCTAGGATACATTTACGCGTCTCTACTTACTAGTATGCCTTCACGGCAAGCACTACTCCTCCATGCGAGTTTGCTTTCGTGTACTGGTCTCATGTTGCTGTCGCGCTGGATCGGCGCCGATTCACCGCTTTTGATCGATACTGTTTCGGGTGGTTGGCCAGCCCTTTCAGTGTTACTCACATTGCTTTATGCGCTCGGGTTGCCGGTGCTGTTGCTGGCCAGCACCTCAGTCTTGGTGCAGCATCTGTTTGCGCGACTCACTAAAGACGAGCCATATGCGTTGTATGGTCTATCTAATGCTGGTTCATTGCTTGGTCTCCTCCTGTACCCGTTTGTGCTTGAGCCGTTCACTGATCTTTCGGTGCAAGCGATCTGGTGGATGTGCGGATATCTGCTATTTTTACTCATTCTACTTTTTGCTTGGCACAAAACCGAAACCCAGGCTCCAGAGGGTAAGCCGGCAAAGTTCTTGATGACAAAGTTGCGGCACCGGCCACAGATCATTTTCATGGCTGCTATCCCGACCTTTTTGCTTGCCTCCGGTACAGAATTTCTAAGTAAGGGAATCGCGTCGTTTCCGCTCTTGTGGGTCATTCCGCTCGTCTTGTATCTTCTCTCGTTTATTTTTGCCTTTAGAAACACCGAAGGTAAGGTGTCGCGCACAAAGCTTGGGTTTGGGTTGATACTGTTACTCTTATTGGTATTTTCTATACTGCCAGTCATCGACTCGGGAGTAGCGGTGTATTGGGTCGGCTTCGTGTGTTTTAGTGTCACTTTTTACTTCATTTGTCTCTACTTCCATAAAAGAATCTACGATCTTCGACCACGAGTGTCTGAATTAGGTAGTTTTTATGTGTTTTTGACCATTGGTGGAGCACTTGGTTCTGGTTTGGTGGGTTTTGTCATGCCCACACTTCTCAATGATCAGGTAGAACTGCATTATGTGTTGGCTGCTCTGATGTTGTACTTCGTCTCTCGGTATATGGAATGGTTGACCGGTACGGTTCAAGCTTTCTTTGTCCGGGCAACCCAAGCATTCTTGTTTTTTGCGACGTTTTTGTTCCTGACCTCAGTTACAATGGATGAGAGTCTGTATGCCAGCGAACGGAATTTCTATGGCACGTTAAAGGTACATGATCAAACGATCATGTTGGATGAGGAAGCAGTCACGCTCCGAACGATCTCAAATGGTGCAACTAATCACGGACACCAGCCTCAAGATGCACGGTACGAGCGAATTCCTGGTAGCTACTACGGACCAGGTTCAGGAATTGATGTTGCCATACAACACGCAGAATCAAAACAAGGAGCTCCGCGTGTCGCCGTGGTGGGGTTGGGAGCTGGAATGATGGGTGCGTACTGCGATCAGATGGCAGATCTTACGTTCGTTGAGATCAATCCTTTGGTGGTAGCCATGGCTAGGGATCACTTTACGTTCTTGGACATGTGTCCAGACAAGACCGAAGTCCTTATTGGTGACGGTCGACTTGTTTTGGAAGAATTGGCTGCAAGAGAAGAACAGAAATTTGATGTGATCATGATCGATGCATTTACCGACGATGCGATCCCTTCACATCTTTTGACAGCTGAAGCATTTACTGGTGCGTATCAGCCATTGCTGGCTGATGGTGGGGTGTTGGTCGTGCATATTTCAAATAAATACTTGAATCTACATTTACCGATCGCTGCAATGGCGCGAGCAGGTAGATATGAGATCTTGACGGTCAATAATCGAGTTGACGGTTCAGATCCGTTGGCAATGAATAGTAGCTGGGTTTTAGTGGTTAAACCTGATGAAGTTGGAGAGTTTTTGGGTTATGAGAATGTTGCAGAATACACTGGCAAGGAACTCCTTTGGACAGATCAGAAAAATAGTGTGATTGGTGCTTTGTCACTCAGCGGAAGTAGAATAAGCGTTGATACTTCATCAGAATAGGTAAAAACAAGATCCTGCCAGATTCTTCTGGCAGGATCTTGTTTCTTTGTGCGCAGGAGAGGACTTGAAACTTACAGTTTCAGTACAGGTTGTCGATATTTTGTTCACAAGCTCCAAAATATCTGACTAACCTTTTCAACTCCTCACGAAAATGCTCCCAGCATTTTCTTCCAGCTTCTTCACTTCGTTCAGTGCGCAGGAGAGGACTTGAACCTCCACGGATTGCTCCACTAGTGCCTAAAACTAGCGCGTATACCAATTTCGCCACCTGCGCGTCGGGTCGGAGTATAGCAAATATTGTTCGAGAGTGCGAGTTGAAGGGGTGTAACTGCGAGGTTTTGGCTTTGTTATAATCATTGCATTGCAACGAGCTGTGTCTAAAATTGAGTGGCTGAAAGATCGAGCAGCTACTTTGCCTATAGAATTGTCGATAGTGCTTCCGGTCAACTTGTGTGTGCTGTGGCTGTTGTTGTTTTTGGGTAGCTCAGAATATGCAACAGCTTCAGTTGACTCGCACCTGAGTTGGTATGCGTCATTAGCTGCTCTTCTGTCTCTTGTGTATGTGATGCTGTTCGTGTGTGGTTTACTCGTGCCGACATTGCAAACCAACACTAAGCGGCATGGATTCTTGTACAATACAGTGCGGTATTTTGCTTCGTGGAGTTCGTTTGCAGTACTGGTAGCTTCATATCTATTGCTTGTTGGTGTCGTGTATCTTTCTTCCAATATTGAGTACACCGGACTGATGACGCTGTGGCATCTTGAGCTTGATGTGTTCTTTCGAGTGCCAGAGTTATTACAGGCTATACTGACCTACTGCTCGTGGCCTCAGTTATTTGACTACATATCTCATGTGTATACCAACTTGGTGATTATCGTGCTCTTGTTCATATTGTTCTTTTCTTTTGTTTCGACACGGTTGGCGCGGCAATATGTGTTGTCGTTGTATCTTTCGGCACTCGTCTCAATACCACTTTGGTTGCTTTTCCCGACAATCGCTCCGCTTCAAGCGACTATCACTGATAGTTTCTCTGAGTTTTCTCGACATGAAGAGCTACTCATTGCAACTGCTCCATACACTGAAGTATTTAATTCTTTTACTGATACGGCATGGAATGAACACACCAATTTTTTCGTTAGTTCTTGGGATGGGTTAGTCCAAGATGGCTTTGGGTACACGATCAGCAATAATCCAAGTATGCATGTTATTTGGTGTGTGTTGCTGTTTGTGTACCTTTCGCGGTTACATCGATTGTTGAGTGTGTACGCTACGTTTCTTCTTGCTGGTGGAGTGATCGGCACTGTGTATTTTATGCAGCACTACCTGATCGATCTGGTGACTGGAGCTCTCGTAGCATGGGGTACGGTCAAGCTTGTAGACAGACTATATGCTCGTGCAGAACAGAGTGGTCGAGTGGATATACAGTTTTGGTTTTCCACGATTCTGTTTCTAGAGCGACTAAGAGTAAGAGTGTCTGCTGGTCTGTGTCAGCTGGTGGAAAGGGCGGTTCGTAAATAGTATATGATGCTGTACTCTATAGGGTGAAGCATTGCTAGTGTAGTTTTTGGTATGAAATTTTCAAATACGATCGGAAAGATGCGGTATAAGACATATGTCGTTGCGGCTGTGAGCTATGTGTTTGCGGGGTATTTCTTTTTGTATGGCAACTCCAATGAGTCATGGGTGTTTCTCTTGATCTTCGGTACGTTTTGGTTACTGGTCTCGATGTACAACACGGTGATCGAAGTTGATGTACAGACAAAATTGGTCAAAAAACAGAAGCGGTTTGGTCCAGTAACCTTTGCAGCAACACAGGTGCCGGTTGAAACATATGGCGCAGTTATGTTGCGACCATGGGCAGAGGTCTATAGCAACAACATTAGTCGGCAAGCAACGGCGTATTGTTATTTAGTGACTAAAGATAAGTTGCCTACAATTCGAGAAGCATATGAAGCACAACAGGCTGCTCTCCATGGTCCGGATCTGACTGCTCCACCAACAGTTGGTGATGTGGCTCATAAGATCATGGACACGATCCATAACGGCTCGACCCAGCCATCGAAGCTGACCATGAACGCTGGATTGATAGTGACGGAAGCACCGGTCGAGCGTGTGCACGAGGTGAGAGGGGTGGCGGCACAGCTGGCTGAGCAACTTGGTTTACCAATGTATGATTTCTGTGTGCGGTAAGGTTGATGTTGATGACACAAAAGCGGCGCGCTTCCTAAAGGAAGCGCGCCGCTTTTGATCTTGTCCGCCCTCAAGGACTCGAACCTTGGACCGTCTCGTTAAGAGCGAGCTGCTCTACCAACTGAGCTAAGGGCGGGTGTAAAGTTGGTGCGCCTGAGTTTACAATAAACTGTGATATAAAACAAGGGTATTTATGCCGGAGAAACGCTGGCCTGATTGAAGAAATATGTTTATACTGAGCAACTGTAAAAGTCTCAGTCTAAAGGCAGTGAGCTTTTACAAAAAAGTCCTGGTGGCGAAGTGGTAACGCTTCGGTCTGCAAAACCGACATGCGCGGGTTCGATTCCCGCCCAGGACTCACTTTTGCTGGGATGGTGGGATTGGTAGGTGAGACAGTCTGGGTGATTGTCGAACAGGGACTTATGTAAGTCCCTCCTCTACCAATCCTACTGTCTGAGTGTAGGAATGATATATTTGCCGGGATGGTGGAATGGTAGACACGAGGGACTTAAACTCCCTTGCCCTCAAAAAGCGTGCGGGTTCAAGTCCCGCTCCCGGCACAATGTGCAAAAAGCCGGAAATTGCGAAGCAATTTCCGGCTTTTTGCTACTGTAATTACAAATATGCGGTATACTTTTAGTACTATGAACGAAGTAGCAAATTGGCGTCGAAGCAAAAAAGCGCGCCTATATATCATTGGAGGTTTATTACTGGTAGTTGTTTTACTAGGAATCTTTGTCGAAAGTATCCGTTGGTGGATGGTTGGTGTGGGAACCGTGCTCTTGGTAGCACTTGGGTTTGAAATGGCTAACACTGACATTGATCTTGGAACTGCGATTCAGGAACGTTCGGTCTCTGACGCGGTTATTGAGCGCGACGCTGAAGGAAATCTCGAAGCATCTGCAGAAGGAGGTTTTCTTACGAGTATCTTGCGAGACAAGCAGGGCAATGAAGTGGCGGAAGGAACACCAGGCGCAAAGCGTACTGATGAGTACAACTGTGATGATTTCGAGACCCAATCTGAAGCACAGGTATTCTTCGATAACGCAGGCGGAATCGAAGGTGATGTGAATCGTCTTGATGGAAACAAGGATGGTGTGCCGTGTCAGGCGTTGCCGGCTAGTTAGGAAGTGAGTAAAAATGCGCGGCGGCCGAAGGCCGCCGCGCATTTTTTATGCAGTTTGCTATACTATCCTGACTTACTCGAGGTAATCATTTTGACTATGTCTTACAAAATCGAAGAAGTAGAGGGAATTGGACCAGAATACGGACAGAAGCTCCGTGATGTTGATATTCAGACTACCGAAGATCTTTTGCGTCGCTGTGGCGACAAGAAAGGTCGTGAGGGTGTCTCAACCGAAACTGGTATTTCTGAAAAGCATCTACTTGAGTGGGTGAATCTCTCAGATCTCATGCGCATCAATGGTGTGGGTGAAGAGTTCGCAGATCTGCTTGAAGAAGCAGGAGTAGATACTGTTAAGGAGCTCAAGAATCGCAACGCTGAAAACCTCGCAGCAGCGATGGCCGAGGTGAATGAAAAGAAGAATCTTACCAATCGTGTGCCATCTGCTGAAACAGTCCAGAAGTGGATTGATGAAGCGGCTGATATGGAACCAATGGTGAGTCACTAATTTTGTAAAAAGAAACAGCCGGCGCCCGAAGGGCGCCGGCTGTTTCTTTGTGTTTAGTCAGCCTTCTTTCCGGTCTCGATCTCTCGTACGAGTTCGTCCATGTGTTGACGATGTTTTTCTCCAGCATCTACCATGAATTCAAGATGTGGAATATGCTTGATACGAGCTTTACGCTTGAGATAGTTACGTAGTTCAGTTGCATTTCGCTTCAAGAAAATCAACGCATCCTGCTCACGCCCGTCAGGAATGGTGGTAATGAAAATGATCGCACGACGAGCATCAGGTGAGAGGTCTACGTTGGTGACGGTAATGAGAGGGTCAGTATTAGCCTCTTGCTGAATAAAAGTCGCAGCAAGTTCTTTGATAAGTTCGGTGATCCTGATGTTGCGGTCAGACATGATTAAGTAATGACGGTGTCGTATGGCTTAAGGTAATCGCCTGGAGCGATCTCGGCTTTGGTCTCAAGTTGCATACCGAACTCGCCTTCTTCCACCTGCTGGACGTCAGACTTTGCTTGTTGAAGGTTTTTGATCACGCCAGTACCGATCTCTATATCGCGACGGAGGATCTTCACTGATTGGCCGAGTTTGATCGTTCCCTCATCAACACGGCCGCCCATGACATGAATATGTTTCTGCATGCTGAAGTGCTTAAGGATCTTTACGGTTCCAGTCTCGATCTTCTCCTCTTTCTTCGGGGTGCGGTTCTTAAGGGCTGTTTCAAGCCATTCAGAGAGTTCGTAGATGATGTCGAAGGTATCGATCTCTACACCGAGTCGTTCTGCCAGGTCTTGTGCTGGTCGCTCAACTTTCACACTGAAGCCAACAATGATCGCGTCTTCAGTTGCACTAACGTTCTGTACGTCATTTACGCTCACGTCACCAACCCCCTTGTCGATCACTTTTACAGTAATACGATCTGACTCGAATTTATCGAGCTCGTGCTCAATTGCGTCGAGTGTGCCAAGCACGTCAGCTTTAATGAGAAGAGGAACGACAGGTAGATTGTTGCGCTTCTTGGTGGTCGATTGCTCTTTATTTGTTTTGTTTTCGTGGTGGGCAGCAATTGCTACTTCTGCTTCTTTCTTACTATTTACCACGGTAAATTCTGATCCTACTTCAGGAATATCGGTAAAGCCAACAATACGAATTGGTGCAGAGAGCCCAGCCTCCTTCACGCTCTTGCCTTGAAAATCTTCCATGATACGCACTGGAGAATAGGTCTCACCAGAGACAACAAACTGACCGCTCTTGAGTGTGCCGTTGGTCACAATGAGAGTGGCGGTGTTACCGCGTTTTGGATCCATCTTGCCTTCAATGATCTTTCCGGTGGCTGCTGCGTTGGTGTCGCCGGTTAGTTCGGCGAGGTCGGCTGACAAGACTACGAGATCAAGGAGGTCTTCAATGCCTGTCCCTTGCTTGGCTGAGATCGGTGCCCAAGGAACATCGCCACCCATGCCTTCGATATAGATCTCGTGTTCGATAAGAGTGTTTTTGGTGCGCTGGATATCGGCGCCCGGCTTATCGATCTTGTTGATCGCGACAACGTATGGGATGTCGGCAGCTTTGATCGATTCAAGTGCTTCGAGGGTCTGTGGCTTTACACCATCTTCGGCAGAGACCATGAGAATTGCTACGTCTGCCACGTCAGCCCCACGTAGGCGCATTTTCTGGAATGCTTCGTGGCCAGGTGTGTCAAGGAAGGTAATGGTCTCCTCAGCACCGTCCTTGGTCTTGTGCGGTACTACATACGCTGAAAGATGCTGGGTGATACCGCCAGCTTCGCCATCGACGATGTTGCTCTTGCGGATAGTATCGAGCAAGGTCGACTTGCCGTGGTCAATATGACCCATAACCACCACGACTGGTGGTCGCTTTACTACATTTGGAGCTGCTTGTTTTGATTTTTTAGCCATAAGTATCCCGTACGTTAAAAACACCCAATGGGTGTGTAAATTAGCCAATAATTACGCCGGAGTATAGCAGAGAAAGGGGGTTGTGGCTAGGTGACTAGCCTGACGGAAACACCCGCCGCACTTTCTGTCGACACGGGTCAAGCCCTACGCTCGCGACGGCCTTTAGTAAAGAGGCTCTGCCTCTTGACAAAAAGCCTGCTCCGCGATGTCTCTCGAAAGTGCGGCTGGAGTCTCTAGGTCGTGTAAACGTTACGGTTTTCTTGACATAATTTAGTTTTTATTTATAAATAGGTCACCAATTTCTTGGGAGGATAGTACCTTGTTTAAGTCTCTCTTGACGGTGCCTGTTATTGCAACTTGTTATGCGATCTGGCCAACAGCAATTGCCTACACCGGCATAAACTCAGCCTGGGGTGGCTTCATTGCGATGTTCACCACAACGGTGGCTGTTATGGTTTGGGGGGTCGTGAGCGGCAATGTCGCAATTACTCCAGACAGTAGGTCAGTCGTTTTCATGGTGGTCGCAGGTCTGATCAACGGGATCGGAATTGTGTACCACTCAAAAGCAATGAGCGATCCTGAGGTCGTAAAGGTGATCTTTCAGCCATCAATGGCTGTCGGCATGGTGATTTTCTCTGCTTTGATCGCATGGTTCGTGCTCAAAGAGCCGGTTTCTCTCCGTCAGGGAGTCTGGCTTGCAGCAGCGGCGTTTTGCGTGGTTATGGCCACAACCCAAAAGTAATAGATGCGCTGCCTTTCACGGAAACCGAGTGGAGGGCGGTTTTCTTTTGTCTATTTGGGTGAGGTGTGGCATGATTTTGGTATGAAATTTTGGGGGAGGAAAAGTGGGGGTGCGAGCGGAGCGAGCGCCCGAGGAAAGGAAAAGGATGTCGCTGGTGAGCGGGTGTATTTAGACTGGGCGGCTGCGACGCCGCTACTGCCTGCGGCAAAAGCGGCGATGCTGCCATTTCTTGAAAATGATTTTGGTAATGCCAGTGCGATTCATCAGGAGGGGCAGGTAGCGCGGAGCGTGGAGGGCGCGCGACGGAGTCGCGCGCGCCCTCCAGGTGCGTCCAGAATTCGTCACCTTCACCTCTGGAGGCACCGAAGCGAATAATCTCTCGATCATGGGGGTAATCATGCAGCTACGACAGAATTGTCGTGAGTTCACCGACATGGAAGTGGTCACGACGCGCATCGAGCATCCCTCGGTTACGAACGCAATGGCTGCGCTTGAACGACGTGGAGTGGTGGTGAAGTATGTCGATGTGGATGAAGAAGGATTTGTGAAGCTTGACCACTTGCGAGAACTCCTTTCTGAAAAAACGGTGTTCTTCTCAGTGGCGTACGCCAACAGTGAGATTGGTGTGGTGCAGAAGTTGCATGGCATCAAGAAGGCGCTGCGAGAAGCTGAGGAGAAGTTTGGTACAAAGATCATGTTTCATCTCGATGCTGCGCAGACACCGCTGTGGTTGAATTGCCAGCTCGATGCGACGCAAGCAGATCTTCTGTCTCTGGATGCGGGGAAGTTTTGTGGACCGAAGGGGGTTGGAATACTTGTGCGCAGCCGGCGAGTAGAGTTAACGGCCGCCGCCTACGGCGGCGGCCAAGAAGCAGGCCTTCGTCCTGGTACTGAAAATGTTGCTGGAATCGTGGGAGCTGCGGTAGCGCTTGAGACTACTCAAAGAGATTGGCACGGGCGAGCGGAGCGAGCCCGTCAGGTTCGCGATGAGGGAATCAAGCGGCTTTTAGAAACTGTTCCTGGTGCAATTCTCAATGGGCCAGAAGGAGAAGATCGTCTGGCGAACAACATCAATATTTCAATTCCTGGCCTGGACACTGAGTACGCTGCCGTGTGGCTCGATAGCAAAGGTTTCGCGGTCAGTACCAAGTCTGCGTGTAGTGGCGCGGGCGGGGGAGAGAGCGTGGTGGTGAAAGCTATTTCAAACGACACTGCCCGCGCCGCCTCCACACTCCGGATCACTCTCGGTCCTGAAACAACCATCGAAGAATTAAAGAGACTTGCTGCTGAGATCGCTTCGCATCGCAGTATGATGAGAACATTGACTCAATAGTTATTCTATTGCAATATACGAAGTAACGGTACGTACTATTGAATATCAGCTCTTGTTGCATAGCTACATCGACCGATTGACAGCTGGTGCCGTATAATGAACGTAATTGATATATGCCGAATTTTCACAATTTCACAACTAAGGCGAAGGAGGCAATTAGAAAAGCACACGAATTAGCGATCGAGCGCGGACAGAATCATGTGAGTCCAGTGCATCTTTTGACTGCACTTTCAATGCAAGACGAGAGTGCGGTGATCGCGATTTTAGATCGTCTAGACGTTGATGTGATTGCGTTCACTGATCTGCTTCTTGAGGCGCTTGAAATGCCAGAATCGCAATCGACGATCTCTCAGTCGTATCAGTTGTACCTCACACCAGAACTTGCAAAGGCGTTGGAATTCTCTGGTGCCTTCGCCGAGCAACTTGGCGATTCATATGTCGGCGTAGAACACCTTTTTGTAGCAGCGCTTGAGCACCCTGGTCCAGCGATCGAGATCATGCAGCGCACCGGTGTTGACAAGAATCGTGTGATCGAAGCGATCAAGGAACTTCGTGATAGCAACGTGTCAGACGCCCAGTCGCCGAAAAAGTACCGCACGCTCACCAAGTACACCCGTAATCTCACTAAACTTGCCCAAGAGAACAAACTCGATCCAGTCATTGGTCGCGATGTCGAAGTGCAGCGTGTGATCCAGATCCTTTCACGACGCACTAAGAACAACCCGGTCCTCATTGGTGAAGCGGGAGTAGGGAAGACTGCTATTGCAGAAGGACTCGCACAGCAGATCGTGATGGGGCAGGTGCCAGAATCAGTCAAAGAAAAAGAGATCCTTTCACTCGATCTCGGCCTTTTGGTGGCGGGTACGAAGTTTCGTGGTGAATTTGAAGAACGTCTCAAGGCCGTTATGAAAGAAGTGGAGCAAGGTGCTGGCCGATTTATTTTGTTTATTGATGAACTACATACGATCGTGGGGGCAGGTCAGGCCGATGGCTCAATGGATGCTTCAAATATGCTCAAGCCAGCGCTGGCTCGTGGTGAGATCCGCGTGATCGGCGCTACTACGCTAAAGGAATACCAGAAGTATATTGAACGCGACCCGGCTCTCACTCGTCGTTTTCAGCCAGTCTATGTAAATGAACCAACCCAAGAAGATGCGATCGCGATCTTGCGAGGACTTGCGGAAAAGTATGAGCTTTACCACGGTGTTCGCATCACTGATGATGCGATCGTGGCAGCGGTGAATCTTTCTTCTCGCTACATCACCGATCGTTTTCTTCCAGACAAGGCAGTCGACCTGATCGACGAAGCAGCATCTGCACTCCGTATATCACTTGAGAACAAACCTGAAGAATTGATCGAGACCGACCGACTGATCCGTCGCCTGGAGATCGAGCGTGAGGCGCTCCGAAAAGAAGTCGAGACGACTGAACACAAGAAGAAAGTGAAAGATCGTATCAAGGAGATCGAGAAGGAAATCGGGGAATACAAAGAAACTACCTCAAACCTTGAAACTAAGTGGAATAATGAAAAAGAGGCGCTTGGTGAGATCAGTAAGCTCAAGAAAGAGCTTGAAGAGTTGCGTATGGAAGCTGATACAGCTGAGGCGACCGCAGACTTGATTCGTGCTGCTGAGATTCGCTACGATACTATCCCGACCGTACAAAAGGAACTCGACGTGAAGCTCCGTCGCTTGAAGAAGTTGCAGCGCACTCGCAGGCTTCTCAAGGAAGAAGTAACCGAGGAAGAGATTGCTGGCGTGGTCTCACGTTGGACGGGTATCCCGGTTTCTCGCATGCTCGAAGCAGAGGTACAGAAACTTGCCCGTATGGAAGAAGTGCTGCATGAGAAGGTGATTGGTCAGGATGAAGCAGTAAAGCTCGTGTCAGACGCGATCAAGCGTTCACGAGCGGGTATTGCTGATCCGAATCGTCCGATTGGCTCATTCCTCTTTCTTGGACCGACTGGAGTGGGTAAGACTGAACTTTCACGCGCCCTTGCTGAGTTTATGTTCAATGATCCAGATTCGCTCGTGCGGATCGATATGTCTGAATTTATGGAGAAGCACTCAGTTTCTAAGATCATTGGTTCGCCGCCTGGCTATGTGGGACACGATGAAGGAGGTTCGATCACCGAGAAAGTACGCCATCGTCCGTACGCGGTGATCTTGCTTGACGAGATCGAAAAGGCACATCCTGAAGTGTTTAACATCCTCTTGCAGGTACTTGACTCGGGTCATTTGACTGACGCAAAAGGTCGCAAGGTGAACTTCAAGAACACGGTCATTATTATGACCTCAAACATCGGCGCGGAGCATATCAATCGCATGTCGAACTTTGGCTTTGCTGACGATCACGGTGAGGAAGCTCAATTCGTGCAGGCGAAGGACAAGGTGATGGATAGTCTCAAGGAATATTTCCGACCAGAATTCCTTAATCGTCTTGATGAGATCATTACCTTTGAGCTGCTTTCACAAGATGATCTGGCTAAGATCGTTGAGATCCAGGTCAATGATGTGGTAGCACGACTGGCGAAGAAGGAGATCGTACTTACAGTGACGCAGGAAGTAAAAGATTACTTGGCCAAGGAAGGATATGATCCAAAGTACGGCGCTCGACCACTACGTCGTGTGATCCAGAATAAGATTCTTACTCCAGTCGCTAATATGATGGTAGGGGAGGGAATGCTTCAAGGTGGTACGGTCAAAGTATCGCTAAAGAAGGGCGAGTTAGACTTCGATATAAAGAAAAAGGGCCGCCGCAACGCGGCGGCCCCAAAGAAGGCTGCTAAGACCACCGCCAAGAAACGCGAGGCAGTCACAGCATAAAGATAGACAAAAGAACCAAAAGAAAACCACCAAAAGGTGGCTTTCTTTTGGTGGCAGGTTTCATTTTTGCGGTCGCTTCATCAAGAAATTCAAGAGAAGATCAAGTAGACGTCGCAGTGCAGCCAGAAGTATCACCACAGTCAGGCCAAGCGAGAGGAATGGAATTGTTTCTGATAGCACCCACTCAATTGCACCGCTGGTTTCCGAGGGTGCAACAGGCCAAAGGTGATGAGTTATGCGAACCCAAGCATATCCGGCTCCAAGGCCAATCGGTGTGGCGGTCAAGAGACCGAACAGTACTTGCTCTTTCGTTGATCCTTGGCCGATCAAAATGATCTTGAAGGCTACCCAGATCGCAAAGATAAATGCGAATTGTACGGTCGCGACTGAGATCGCTTCGGGACTAACAGAGTCCATGTTGTTCTCCAATGGCGGAAATGTACTTTTGTGTCAGGATATGCCCTCGGTTGATCAAAGTCAATTCTTTGCCAAGCTTTCTAAAAAGAGAAAGGGTGCTTATGTAAACAGAAACCGCTCAAACAGAACGGTCTCCGTTTGAGCGGTGTGTTGATGATCTCAACCGAGACTGGCGAGTCCATCAGGGAAGAGTACTGAGGCGATGAAATGCATGAACGTCGGCTCGAAGTTGGGTTTCGTGTTTGCCTTCTGGAAATCACGGAAGCGTACCCAGAGGGCTTCACCCTTCTCGGGAACAGCTTCGAGAAAATCTTGCAGATGTTCGTCCCCGAGGGAACTTCTGGCGGCCGTGAATGCTGCCACGAGCCCGAAGATTCCGTCGGTCTTCTCTTCGATCAGTGCTTGCAGGTTGGACATTACTGTCTCCTCAGTCAGATGGATTTATAAGAGCGCCTAAAACATGATTAGGTAACAAAACAATACACTAAAAATAGTGTATTGTCAAGATCTGTGCACTGAAATGATGAAGGTTAGAACCAGTGTCATTGAGTCCGACTATGTGTTTTTTGCCTAGTTTTGTAAAAGGGTAATCCAAATGTTTTTGTGCTACTCTTTAGAAAATGAACGATATATTCGCTGAAGAGAATAGTAAGGAAACAAAACAGCCTCCGAAGAGTCTTATTTTTACTGTCGTAGCCGTCGTTATTGGTTCTGTTGTGGGAGGATTTGTTTACGACGCAGTTTTAAAAGAGGCGATTTTTGGTCCAGAACAAAAGCCCTATAGGGAGATAACGTACGATGAGCCAGTTAGTGACGACGGGAAAATTGTTTCTTCTGACGATCCTGATGGTTGGGTTTTGTACAGAACTGAAGATAGAGGTTTTGAAGTGCTGTTTCCAACTAAACCAGAATATCAGATGGGTTCTCAACTCGTAGCGGGTACTGATGTCACTGTGAGAGTTCACATTTATTCTTCTGAGGCGGATAAACTCTTCTACGTGGTGGGGGCTAATACTATTCCTGTAGATGATAACGAACCAATAGAGTGGGGTCGTACTGATTTAGACAATATGGTTCAAGGGACGTTGAACAATATTCCGTATGCTCGGGTAACAGGTAAGGAATATGTTGATTTTAATGGCATTGAAGCCGTTGACTTGAAAACAGTAGACGATCAGTTGGGTTACCACCTTCGATATTTCATGTTTGGTTACGGTGACAAAACTTATTCACTTGGGGTTGTTTCAGAGGAGGGCGCTATCCCAGAAAGGGACTTCAAAAAGTTCACTGAGTCATTCAACTTAATTCATCAAGATTTAACTGATTAAGTTCTAACCTTCAATCCTCCCTAACAAAATTACCCCTATTTCTAGGGGTAATTTTGGATGTGCGCCGAGTTGGATTCGAACCAACGTAGACATAAGTCAACGGATTTACAGTCCGTCGCGATTGACCACTCCGCCATCGACGCAGGTCTATGTAATTGTGACTTGCTTAAACAAGTTGCACTAAAATACCACAACTGATTGCTTTTTCAAAGCCTCTGCATGGTATTATTTTGGTAATGAAAAAATATTACATCCCATTTTTTGTGTTTGCGTTGTTGGTGGTGCCAACCGCCGCGTCAGCTGCTGGATTCATTCCTTGTGGTGGTGATGGACAGCCAGAGTGTCAGGCCTGCCATTTTGTTGAGTTGGGCAACAAGCTTATCGTTTGGCTTATCGGAATTTTGATGGTGGTGTTTGCTTTTATCATGGCAACTGCTGGCTGGGGTCTAGTGACTTCTGGCGGGAATCCTCAAGCAAAGACCGCCGCAAAGGATAAGTTCACCAATGCGATCATTGGTCTCGTGATCGTACTGGCTGCATGGCTGTTGATCGATACGCTCATGAAAATGCTTCTTACTCCTGGCGCAAAGAGTCTTACAACGCTTGGTCCGTGGAATCAGGTTGAGTGTACCAAGCAACCAGAGGTCAAGGCTGCGACGGTGGCGTGGGGTGGTGATCCTGGTAGTTTGTATGGTAATTCAGAAGTAGTATCGACAGCAGTGTGTTTGACGGCGAACTGTGTCGACGAGATCGCAGCCTGTGAAGATAAAGGTTTGATTGCTGAACGAGACATTCCGACCAACAAGGTTAATTGCTGGGACATCAAGGTGGGGGCACCCGCTCCGCTTACCGGTACTCCGCCGATTGCGTGTAGTGGTGGTGAGTGTACTGACTTGACTGGTTTGGTACCTTGTAAGGCTGGTTCAGGCTGTTCGATTTCTCCAGATATGGCACTGAAACTGGCCGATTTTCACGCTGACGCTGCAGTGGCAGGGGCGCGTATTACAGAGGCTATGCCCCCAACTCGCACACACCGATCATCATGCCACACCGAAGGGACCTGTATTGACTACAGTAAGGTTGGTGGTATGACCCCAGCAGAGGTGAACAGTGTGATTGCGTCAGCTGTCGCAAACGACCTTCGTCCGGTGTATGAGGTTGGCACACCTGCTGAGAAGCAAGCTTTGGTTGACGGTGGTGTACCGGCTGAGTATATCAAGACACTCGGAAGTCATATTTCAGCACCACACTTCTCGATCTACGGATATTAGGAAAGAGGGAAAAGAAATACAAAGGGCCGGGCGCTTCGCGCCCGGCCTTTTGCGTTTGTTATGCTCACTTACTCACAATTTACACAAAAGTAAGTGCTATTATTTACAGTATGTACTTGTCAGTTCTACTCACCGTAGTGCTCTTTAAAGATAATAGTTATGTTCAGTATTAAAAACCTCTCTCGTATTATTGGTTTGATGACGCTCGTGTTACTGCTGGTGCCGTTTGCTGATGTGCAAGCTGCTTGTTCGCGCGGTGTCATAAGCGCAAATCCACAGAGCATTAGTGAAGGCATTGATTCACGGCTCACCTGGCTCATTAATGATGCGTACATCGGCATGGTAACTGGTGTAAACGTCACAGGGTTTGGTAGTGTCGGCCCGGCTGGTGCCCCAACGGTGAATCCGGCAGTGACGACCACTTACACCATGACAGCTAGTTTTAACGACGGTGTAGTCGAGAGTTGTTCAGCTACGGTGTACGTGGGAGAGGAAGCTCCTGACTTTGGTAGTATTGAGCTGCTCGATCAGCTTTTTACGCCTGACTCTGAAAATCAATGGTTTAAGCCTTGGGATAGTCCGTATACAGAGGCTGATCTTAAATCAGATGATAATGGCCGCTTGGTAAATGTAACCGTGCAGAATAAAGTGGTCGGTGCTGGTGAAGGTAGTATATACCCGATCTTCGTATTGAGAGATAGTCAAGGGACATTGGTTGATCTGGTATACGGTGACATGGAAAAAGCGACACAGAAATACGTTTTTTCTGATGATGTGAATACGTATCCAGCCGGAACCCCCGTAGTGCAAAATGATGATGGAACGGTTACTTCAGAATATAAGATACTCAAGACAGGTGAAGCGTATGAATTTACTGGAATGGCGTTTGATAAAACCCAGGTCGATCTGCCGCAGGTTTTTAATGTGATCAATGAGATCACAGGTACTGGTGAGATCCCTGAAGGTGCTGGCTTACCACCACAGAGCACAGTATTCACAATGGTGCTTTCAAATGGTGGTGTGATACAGCCAGACGGTTCCGTGTGTCCTGATCCTGCGTGTGCAGTCAATGACGCTGACGGCATTCCTGCTGGACCGGGTGCCCCCGCAACCCCGATCGACCTGGCAGACCCAGCTGATCCAGTAAACCCAGTGCAGCCGGCTCCAGCTCCCAATGTAACTCCGATGCAACAGATGGTACCGATCGGTGCTCCAAAACCGTGTGTTGACCCAGGCTTTAATGGTTGGATGTGTCTTAAGTTGCGATATGGTGCAACCCCATACACAGTAACTGCTCGCTACAATCTGACTGCTGGAGGGCAGACTGATACGGTGATCTGGTTCTCGGGCGGCGGGGGTACAACAATTAATAGGACCGTTTCTGGCGGAGCCGCTGTGCAGGATAGATTGGCAGCTGAAAATGTACGCTCTATCGATATTCAATTCACAAATACAGATCCAGATATCTGGAGTAGTGGTACTCTCAATCCGACGTTGGCTGGGCTGCCTGACAAGTCTGCCTTGGTTGCTTCCATTACAGATTACTTAGTTGATAATGGTTTCACGGCTGGAAAAAAAGCTAAAATTGCAGCCGGTAGCTTTGGTACATTGCTTACAAGTTATGCTCTTGCGTACCATGGTCTTGAGAGTAATGTCGACGAGGTCGTGCTGTCTTCAGGTCCGATGGGATTCAGTTTTTCTCAGGAATTGCATGATGTAAGTTCCCCAATATATCTTGATCCTTCTGTTAAGCTGGGTCCAACTCCGGTGGTTGATATTGTTAAAGCAGCTAATGCCTGGAATGTGATACCTGCTTGTAATCCGGGAGTGACACCGTGTCCAGAGAACGACGCTGTCTCAATGTTTGATGCTACGGGAGTACCGTTTCCTGGCGTTGATGTTGTGTATCCGGGAGTGGAAGTCCATACAATTTTGGGAGGGAAAGACGTGCCATGGTTTTTGGCTTCAAATGCATATTGGAATGTGCGTATAAGTGCAGCAGCACGAACAACAGATATATTTCCAAGTCTTGGTCACGATTTATACTTCAATAGTGACGTACAAGATTTGGTTGTAAATTATTTAGTGGCAATGAGCCCGAGCGATCCGATCAACCCCGCTAATCCAGCCAACCCCGCCAACCCCGCTAATCCAGCCAACCCCGCCAACCCCGCTAATCCAGCCAACCCAGGAGACTCTGCGAATCCTGCCAACCCTGGAGACCCTGCAAACCCAGTCAATCCTGGAGATCCAGCGCCAGTGCCGCTCGCGCCAGATCCTTCGATTGCGCTTAACAATAGCTCTTTTTCAAGTGTCTCTTCTTTGCCTCCTGCTCCACCGGTAGGGAGTGCGCCCGCTGATGGAGGATTAGTCCCTTGTGGTGGTCCAGGTGAGGAGCCGTGTAAAAGCTGTCATGTGGTACAGCTTGTGAACAATGTTTCTAAGTGGTTGGTCGGGATCATGATGATTGTCTTTGCGATCATGGTGGTTGTCTCTGGTATCTTGCTTACTTCGTCAACCGGTAATCCTGAAATGAAGGTTGCAACGAGGCGTCGTATTGCCAATGCTGCGGTGGGCCTCATTATTGTGCTGGCGGCTTGGATACTAATTGATACGGTCATGAAAATATTGCTTAAGACCGGTCCAGGAAGCTTGGGTCCATGGAACGAGATCCAGTGTACAGTACAGCCGCTCGTGAATGATGCAATGTACGCTTGGGGCGGTGATCCAAGTAACCTGTATGGAAACTCTTCAGTGATCGATACTACACTTTGTGCTGCCGGTGCGGGTGGGAACACTGACTGTGAAGCTTTGATCAATAATTGTCAGCGTAGTGGCTATACACCGACAGTTGATAAGAGCAATCCGGCAAATTACGTTGTGAACTGTATTGAATTGCGTGTTGGTTCTCCAGCCCCTCTGCCAGGAGCAACGCCAGTTTCGTGTTCTGGTAGTGAGTGTACACCACTTGATCCAGCAATGTGTAAGGATCTGAATAGTTGCTCGATCTCACCTGACCTGCAACCGAAGCTCGATAGTATGCATACCGCAGTTGCTGCACTTGGTGGTCGTGTTTCTGAGGCTATGCCACCGACGTACAATCATATTTCAAAGTGTCACAACAATGGTACTTGTATTGATTACAGTAAGGTTGGTGGTTTCGATGCTGGTGAAATCAATGCAGTGATTGCGGCAGCAGTAGCGAATGATCTTCGACCAGTGTATGAAGTGCATACTGAGGCTGATAAAAAAGTGCTCGTAGAAGCAGGTGTGCCAGCTGAGTACATTGTTTCGCTTGGCAGTCACATTTCTGCACCGCACTTCTCGATCTACGGATATTAGAGACAAAAGCTGAAACACAAAAGGCCGGGCGCTTCGCGCCCGGCCTTTTGTGTTTGCGGGTCCACGAGGACTCGAATCTTACAGATTCTGTGCAGCGTTTGGATATTTTGTTCGCAAGCTCCAAAATATCTCAAACCGCTTTTCGAGCCCTCGGGCAGTCATTTGAAAAAACCAACCACAAGGGTTGATTCTTTCAAATAATGCGGGTCCACGAGGACTCGAACCTCGGCCGACGGTTTTGGAGACCGTTGTTCTACCACTAAACTATAGACCCAAATTTGTTGTGCGAGTAATACTAGCCAAACTGAGCTTAAAACGCAACTGTGCTATTCGGCGAGAAATTCCGCTACGCGCCGAAAGATCGCTTCGCGATCTTTCGGCGCGTACCATTCAATTTCATCATCGCGTTTTAGCCAGGTCATCTGTCGCTTGGCAAACTGGCGGATCTTCGTTTCGAGTTCGGTCACCATTTCATCTTCTGGTAGTTCACCTTTGAGAAGTTTAGCGAGATAGCGATACTCGAGACCAAGATCATTCATACGCTCGAATGACACACCCTCAGCATGGAGCCGTTTCGCTTCATCAACCATACCGTCCTTCATGCGCTCAATGAGACGAATATGAATATTGCTGTGGAGTGTTTCTTTGGAAAGGTCGACACCGAGCACGAGCCAGTCATATGGAGACTCAGGGCTGGTTTCAGTCGGGACTGATCCAAGCGCGTCGACGATCTCTAGGGCGCGTATGATACGGCGCTTGTTGTGCGCGTCGATCGTCTCGGCACGGGCTGGGTCTGCAATTTGTAATTTCTCAAAGAGTGCTTCGGCCGGAAGAAGTTCGAGTTCGCCGCGCAACTGTTCGTTTGGCTCGACTGGAGCGGTGCTCGACTTGCCTCGGAGCTGATCGAGGTAAAAGAAGCTACCGCCGGCAATGACCGGGCACAAGCCGCGCTTCTGGATATCCAGAAGCGCGGCTTGTGCATCTCGCTGCCAATCTGCAGCAGTGTACACATTAGTCGGTGCTGTCACATCAAGCAGATGATGCGGCACACCGTCCATTTCTTCCGTCGTGACCTTTCCAGATCCAATATTGAGTCCAGTGTATACCTGGCGTGAGTCAGCCGAAATCACTTCGCCATTGAATTTCTTGGCGATATCTATAGAGAGTGAGGTTTTGCCTGAGGCAGTTGGTCCCACAATAGCAATGACTTTTGGCTTCTGCATAGAGCTGAGTGTAGCAAAAACAGCTTGTAATACAATGGTGTGGTATGATGTCTGCGATTAATTCGTAATTCTATCTATGAACATGGAACATGCATGTAAATGTGGGGAAGCTGTTGTATACGCACCGTTGACGGTCGGTGACGCTGTACCTGAGGAACTCGATTTCCCGGTACTGCACAATGACGAAGAAAAGCAGATGAGTTTTAAGGAGCTTCGCGGGAAGTGGGCTGTGCTGGTTTTCTATCCAAAAGACTTTACCTTTATTTGTCCTACTGAGCTCGAAGATATGCAGAAGCATTATGAAGCGTTTACCGCAGAAGGTGCAGAAGTGATCTCAGTTTCAACTGACACGATCGAAGTGCATAAAGCATGGCACGACAACTCACCAGCAATCAAGACACTCACGTACCCGATGGCAGCCGATCCAGCACATGTACTGTCTGAAGTATTTGGTGTACTGATCCCTGAAGCAGGAGTAACACACCGTGCGACGTTTATCATTGATCCGGAAGGAGTGATTCGCTGTATTGAGATCAATCACGATGCAATTGGTCGCAGTGCGAAGGAAACGCTCCGCAAGATGAAGGCAGCAAAGCATGTAAACGAACATCCGGGAAATGTCTGTCCAGCCAGCTGGGAAGAAGGAGATGAGACTTTGAAGCCAGGTCTTGATCTGGTTGGGAAGATCTAGGAACTAGAAAGTATAAAGGCCGGGGCGCTTCGCGCCCCGGCCTTTATACTTTGTGCCTCGGGAGGGAGTCGAACCCTCAAGCCTTACGGCATACGATTTTGAGTCGTACGTGTATACCAATTCCACCACCGAGGCGGGTGATAGGTGACAGTGAGTGTACCAGAAAAAACATGGAATGAGAACAACTCTTTCTTAACATCAAAATAGCCCACCGTATCAACAGGGGCTAAGTGTTCGGTCGTTTCAAGCTCTCTCGAGAGGAATCTCTGTATCCCAAGCCCCATCCCGCTTTTCAATGAACAACATGACCGGCCTTGTGAGCTCGAGGCGTATCTGCCCCAATTCAATGAACCACTCCTTCGTTGTTGTAAAAAGCTCATCAGGAACGGTCATGTGGACATGTCCTACCGGGGGATTCTTGAAACTCACTACGTTTTTAGCTTCATCGTCAAAGCCAAATTCTCCACCAGAACAAAACAGGTTGTCGGCAAAGGAGTCGCAGAAGAGTTCTGCCTGTTTGTCGTTCTCCAGTGCAGTCAGTTTGAATCCAATGCACTCGTCACCTTTGATGAGTAGGTGGCAAGTAACGCTAAGTTCGTTGTCATTTGTTGACATTTATCACCTCCAGTGGTTCCCGTACATCTGGTTTGCATAGTACAGATATCAGGTATTTAACGCAAGAATAGTAAGAAACTGATTGATCAAACAAGTATGTTAGAATACAGGCATATCGAGTATGTAGAGCTCGGAGGTAATATTTGTTATGGCATTTCAAGGTGATTCAATATACTGGGTGGAAGTAGAGAAGGTTGTTCCTAATCCGTTTCAGCCAAGACGAGAATTTGATCAGAACAAGCTGCAAGAACTGGCAGATTCTATTCGCATGTACGGCGTGCTACAGCCACTCACAGTGACGCGCAAGGAGATCCAACGTGAAGATGGAACGTTTTACTCAGAATACGAACTGATTGCAGGAGAGCGTCGTATGCGCGCAAGTAAATTGGCCGGTGTCGCACAGGTGCCAGTGATTATTCGTGAAGGGGAGCAGAGCGAACAAGAAAAGCTCGAACTTGCGATCATTGAGAACTTGCAGCGTGAGGATCTCAATGCGGTTGATCGTGCTCTCGCATTTCGCCAGCTCGCAGATGCGTTTGGGCTGTCACATGCACAGGTAGCGCAGAAAGTCGGTCGCAGTCGTGAGTATGTTTCGAATTCCATTCGTCTTCTTGGTTTGCCTGATCATATGCTGGATTCGCTCAAGATCGCTGACATGATGGAAGGGCATGCCCGCACGCTTCTCATGCTCACTGATCGCCCTGAAGAGCAAGAAGTGGTCTATAAAGAGATCTTGCTAAAAAAGCTCTCAGTACGCGAAGTAGAGCGTATTGTGCGCAAGATCGCGACTGATAAAGTACGTAAAAAGAACCCGCTTGAATTTGATGAGAGTCTCATCGAATTTGAAAAGAAATTTACCGAGACGCTCGGTACTCGGGTACAGATCCAAAAGACTGACTTCGGTGGCAAGCTCACTATTGACTACTTTTCAGAGGAAGACTTGGAAGCCATTTTGCAGCGCATGGCAGCTGAAGTTGCCGCGTCTCAGCCAGTTGAGTCAACAACATATGAAATGGTCAATCGACTTACAGAGCACACCCCACTTTCTGTAGATGAAGAAAGCGTTGAGTCTGCAAGCTACGAGCAGTCGCGGTCAGTGCAAGAGATGTCCGTACGAGAGCCGCAGTTTATTGTGACTCGAGCGGTGACCTATCTAACTACGCCAGTACCTGAACCAGTGCAAGAAGAGGCCGTAGATGATTCAGGATCGCTTGCAAGTTACATCCAACGCCCACCTGAGCCATCGTTTACGCCTCGGCGTGAGCCTTCATTTGTGGCGCAGAGTTTTGATGAGCCTGTGTCTGAGCCAGCTCCAGAAAAACAGCCTGAGTCACCTCAGTCAGACGACAGTGGTCTCTACTCAATTCGAAACTTTACTGTTTAGGGTGTTCACCATGATCAAGTGCGGTCTTGATCTTGCGTCTCGCAAGTGATGTTTTTGCAAAGTCGAGCCACTTTTGGCTTGGTTGCGCTGATTTTCGTGTTTCGATCTCAACGATATCTCCATTACGGAGTTCAGTGCTGAGTGAGACTAGCTTGCGGTTTACTTTCGCGCCAAAGGTGTGTTCACCAACTTCTGAGTGAATTGCATAGGCAAAATCGATCGGAGTTGCGCCAACGGGGAGGTCAACCACGTCACCGGTCGGAGTGAAGACAAAGATGCGGTTTGAGAAAAAGTCTGACTGTGCGTCTTCAACGAACTCTCGTGTGGAATTTTTTGAATCAGGATTATAGGTTTGACCAATTTGCGATATCCAGCGAGGAATTTTCTGAAAGTGAGGAGTGGTTGCTTGCTCTGCGAGATTCTCTTCAAAATCTGCATCACGTCGAGCGAAGGGTTTGAAGAGTCCTGGAACGAGTGCTGAGAACATAGAGGGTTTACGGTTGTCGCTTACCGATGGTTGTTTGTAGAAAATGTGTGATGCTACACCAAACTCAGCCTCTTGGTGCATTTGTCTGGTGCGGATCTGGATCTCTAAGATCACACCGTTTTGAGTGGTGACTGTGGTGTGGAGTGATTGGTAGCCATTTGGCTTCGGGAATGCGATGTAGTCTTTGACACGCTGGGGAAGTGGACGCCAGAGTTCGTGCACGATACCGAGGGTGCGGTAACAATCTTCGACAGAATTTACGACCACACGCATGGCCATAAGGTCGTAGATCGAGTCGATGCTCCACTCTTTTCGTTTCAGCTTATTGTAGAGGCTGTATTTTCCTTTGACACGGTATGAGGTGTGAAAATCAGTGAAACCAACGTCGGCGAGTTTCTTTTGGAGCACCTTTCGTTCGCGTTCCAATATCTCGTTCGCGTTTCCAAAGCGGCTCTTGAGTGATTCAGCGACACGCTTGGCTTCTTCGGGGTAGACAAATGGAAACGCCAGGTCTTCGAGTTCTTTGCGAAGCTTACCCATTCCAAGTCGATGCGCTACTGGCACGTAGATCTCGAGCGTCTCCCGTGCGATACGCTGCTGCTTTTCTTCAGGTACGTGGTGGAGTGTCTCCATATTATGAAGACGGTCAACGAGTTTGATGATGAGGACACGGATGTCTTGGCTCGTTGCTACAAACAGCTTGCGCAGACTTTCGTTGTGACGATCAGTGCCATAGTAACGAACCGAAGAGAGCTTGGTGACTCCTTCCACTAAGAAGAGAACTTCTTCACCGAATTCTTTCTTGATATCTTCTGAAGTAACCGGAGTATCTTCGATCGTGTCATGGAGGAGTCCAGCGCAAATGGTGCGTGGACCCATACCCATCTCGGCTAGCTTGTGGCCAACCGCAGCAACATGAATCATATACGGGTCACCAGAGTAGCGCTTGTGTCCTTCGTGGGCTTTGGCGGCGTAGTCATACGCTTTTGTTACTAACGCTCGATCAGCGTCGCTTGGTTCATTGAGTTGCGCAATGATATCTTCTGCAGAGTGCATCGTTTGATTGTAGGACGTGATGTGAGTCTTGGCAAGATTTTGGATACAAATAGGAAAAAGACGGCGGGCCCCTTCGGGGCCCGCCGCCTTTTTATCTACCGCTGCTTTAACAGTTCTACTGCCAGCTCAAGGGTGATATCTTCGGTCTTTACGTTGTCTGGAATACCAATTCGCTTAAAGCCTTTCTTGAGGTAACGGCCAGACTTACTTTCAAACACATTGACGAGCTTGCGAGTAGTTGGGTGGACGCCGAGTTCCTTAAGGAGTGTTTCACCCTTACGGAGTGTCTTTGGTTCGGCGAGAATCTCAAGTGCACGCTCGTAGGTGATGGTGTATGGGTCATCTTTCTTTGGATCTTTGAGGCTGCGGAAGTCACCGGCGTGGCCGATGTATGGTCCGTATTGGCCAGTATTAGCGATGATCGGCTCGCCGGTCTTGGGGTGATTACCAAGCTCGCGTGGAAGAAGGAGGTATTTTACCGCATCATTGAGTGAGACATCTTCTGGCTTGGTGCCAGCAGGTAGGGAAGCACGGCGAGGCGCTGGACCTCGTTTCTTCACTGGAATAGTTTTACCGTCCTCGTCTTTTGTCGCTGGTGCTTCACCGAGCTGTACATATGGGCCGAAGCGGCCATTGAGTACAAAGATCGGCTCGCCCGTTTCCGGATGCTTACCAATTGGTGCATCCGGCTTTACTTCAGAGCCGTCGATCAGTCGTGCACCATCACAGTCAGGGAATTTGCTACACGAGAGGAAAGTACCGTTGCGACCAAGCTTGCGATCCATTGTTGCGCCACACTTTGGGCACGGGAACTCCTTTGGTCCCGGACCAAGCGTTGTGAGCTTTTCGATGTCTTCTTTTGCTGCGACAGCCTTGGTAAATGGTTTATAAAAATCACTAAGAGTTTTTACGTACTCTCGCTCACCTGAGGCGATCTCGTCGAGTTCGTCTTCCATTTCACTGGTGAAGTCGTCGCTGATGTAGTCAGTGAAGTGTTCTTCGAGGAAGGTTGAAACCACATCACCGGTGTCGGTTGGGATGAGCGTGCGGCCGTCTTTCTCAACATACCCGCGCTGTACGATGGTGTTCATAATACTCGCGTAGGTAGATGGTCGACCAATGCCGCGTTTCTCAAGTTCTTTGATCAGGCCAGCTTCTGAGTAGCGGCCAGGTGGCTGGGTTTGCTTAGCTTCAATAGCAACCTCCTTGCATGAAAGCGTGTCGCCCTTCTGAAGCTTTGGTACTTCGGTGTCTTCGCCACGAGCTCGTGTGTCGACTTTGAGCCAGCCGTCGAAGATGACGCGTGAACCGTTGACTGCGAAGTCTGGAATAGTTTCTGCGCTATCAGTGACGTTGGTGATAAGTTTAGTGCGCTTCAGGGTTGCATCGGCCATCTGAGAAGCAACGGCTCGTTCGAAGATCAGTTCGTAGAGGGCTTTTTGATCGCCGGTAGAGCCAGCAGATTTTTTAGCAAAGTTAGTCGGACGAACGGCTTCGTGCGCTTCCTGGGCGTTTTTGCTCTTGCTCTTATATGAACGTGGCTGGACGTACTCCTTGCCGTGTTCCTTGTGCAGCATGGCGATGATCTGCTTCTGTGCTTGAGCCGAGAGATTAGTACTATCGGTACGCATGTAGGTGATATGTCCGGCCTCATAGAGTTTTTGCGCCGCGCCCATGGTACGCGACGGGCTGAAGCCAAGTCGAGTGCTCGCGGTCTGCTGCAGCGTCGACGTCGTAAACGGAGGGCGCGGCGCCCGCTTCGCCTCACTTTCTTTTACTTCCTTGATCTCCCAGTCATGCTTTTCGCCTACTTTCTTGATGCGATCAGCTTCTTTTTGCTCGCTGGGTTCAACGGTGCAGGTAAAAGGAATGATTGCTTTCTTGTCTTTCAGGTGCGCAGTGAGTACAAAATAGTCTTCCGGAATGAAGGCACGGATCTCGCGTTCGCGTTCCATCACGATACGTAGCGCTGGAGATTGTACGCGCCCAGCTGAAAGGCCGTAACGGACTTTCTTCCAGATGAGTCCGGACAGATCGTACCCCACGAGACGATCAAGCACACGACGTGCTTCCTGAGCTTCCTTCAGGTGCATGTCGATCTTGCGTGGATGCGCGATCGCTTCTTTGATCGCATCTTCGGTGATCTCATTAAAGGCCACCCGCTTGAGATTTTTGTTGTGCTTCTTCAGAAGCTCTGCGACGTGCCAGGCGATTGCTTCACCTTCGCGGTCGGGGTCGGATGCGAGCAGTACCTCGTCGGCTTTTTCGGCAGCGTGTTGAAGTCCTTCGATTACTTTATGCTTGCCAGGAGAGACAATATAACGCGGCACAAAACCACCATCGACATCGACGGCGTCTTTATTGGTCTTCGGCAAGTCACGCACATGCCCGATCGAGGACAGTACTTTGTAGCCTTTGCCTAAGTATTTCTCGATGGTCTTTGCCTTGGCTGGAGACTCAACGATCACGAGGGTTTGTTTTGATGACATAAATCGGTAGTACAAATACTAGCACAGTTTGTTTTTGTCAAACGTAAATTGACTTATATCAAAAAATATGTATAATATTTAAGATACATTTTGTTCCAACGGTAACAATAGGAGAAGTCTGGTGAGTGACGTGACAAACAAGAAGTTGGTGATCGAAGGTGTCGTCGCTGCTGCGGTGATCTACTTCGTCTGGCTGATGATGGAGGTATTCTGGTGGTCGTCTCCTGCAGCTGTTGGTCGATTCCTGTACGAGAATTGGGCAGAGATGTTTCTGTTCAAAGTCGTGCTGGTGTTGCTGATGGTTACTAGTGCATTCGTGCATAATCGACCGGAGGCCATCCGTTCGCTGGTCAACTGTGTGCATGACTGGGCACGCAGCACGGGCTAGTTCCGCACACAGCCGTTCAACCAAATAGCCGCCTGGCTTTGGTTGGGCGGCTTTTTAAATAAATTATGAGCAAGTCGACTGATGTAGGCCGTACAAATCTGATAAGATGCTCACGTGCACAAATTATTTACTATTTCTCTGATTCTGAAAGGGTTGAATGGACTGGCGGAAGTCGTGCTTGGTCTGGCGGCGGTATTTATCACACATGATACGCTTGTGTACTATGTGGGTCTTTTGACGCGTAACGAGTTGTTGCAAGATCCCGGTGACGCATTTGCAAATTTTCTTGTGAATGCTGCTGCTGGCTATTCAGTGAGTGTCGCGTGGTTCGTGGCAGCGTATCTACTTATCCACGGAGTAGCAAAGTTGCTTTTGGTGACTGGTCTATTGCAGCGGAAGCTCAAAGTGTATCCGAGTGCGATGATCGTTTTTACGCTGTTTGTGATATACCAAATATATGAATACGTTCAGACGCAGCATGTCTCGCTATTGGTGTTGTCTGTAATCGATATAGTGATCGTTGTGTTGACGTATCTTGAATACCGATCACTGCAACAAAAAACTGACCTTTAGTTTTACAAGCACCGTCGATACACATTTTGCTCACTAGCGATGTGACCTTGGAGTTCAAGCATCATGAGGGTCTGGGCGGCCTCGGCTACGCCGAGGCCGCATTTTCGTATTAGTTCGTCGCGGTGGGTTGGTTCGGTGAGGGTGTTGATGATGAGGAGTTCGATTGGTGAGAGCGCAAGCGAAGCTTGCGCGGGCGCCGCCTCCTGCGGCGCGAGATTAAGTGCATCGAGCAAATCTTCTTTGCTCGTGATCGGGATCGCACCGAGTTTTAAGAATTGATGCACGCCTTTGCTGGTCTCTGCAAATATACTACCTGGCACCACGAGGAGGTCTCGACTGTAGTCGGCGGTCATGCGAGCAGTAGTGAGTGTGCCAGACTTCGGTGCAGCTTCGGGCAAGAGAGTGGCTTGGCTGATTCCTGCCACGAGACGATTGCGCTGAATGAATGACCACTTGGTCGCTTGAAAGTCTGGGTCAAATTCTGACAGTAAACCACCGCCAGCTTCTAAGATCCGGTAGGCTAGCTTTTTGTGTGAGGCGGGATAGATGCGTTCGTCTGAAATGCCACCGCCGGGTATCGCGAGCGTATACAATCCATTTTTGAGCGCTGCTTCGTGGGCGAGCGAGTCTATTCCGAGGGCGAGGCCAGAGACAATGCCGACGGGCTGGCCCTTAAGGCCGCCGACCAGCTCTTCGACCACTTGCTTGCCGTACGTGGTGTATTTACGTGGTCCGACGATCGAGAGTAAGGTGAGGTCGGCGGCCGGGAGCTGTCCGCGATAGTTGAGTTTCTCGGGAGGCTGCGGAATTTCCCGTAGGCCTACGGGAAATTCCGCAGCCGGCAACTCTACAATAGGAAAGGACATTTCAGAATCCTATCATGTATACACGTTCAAAATGTTGGGTATCCAGAGTTTTGGCCCCGCTTGTGCATGCTACTATAACTAGTAATTCATTCTGGGATTTATGAAAGAAGTTTTTACAGCAGCGGTGCCTGATTACACCGGAAAAACTGAAGATGAACGTGCTTTTGCGGTTGCAGCTAACGACGATCCCTACGATCGCTATCTTGATGAACCATCTGACGCCGCTGAAGTTGTTCTCGCTACTCCATCAGAGACAACAGAAGAATATTCTTCTGAGACTGAGGAAGTAGTCTCTCCAGCTATCGCCGATCTAAAAGATCAGGTAGACACTATCAATACTGCGGTGCAACACAATGAACGTATAGATGATGCAGACGCACAGGTAAAAGCCTTGGAGCGAGAAATTCACCGCATGGAACGTGAAGACGCTCGTGCTGCGGTCGAGGAAGAGATCAATGGTCTGAAGATGCAGATCGACGCGATCAATACTGCAGTGCAAGAAAACATGCGGGTTGAAAATGCTGACGAGCAGGTCGAAGCGCTCGAGCGAGAGATTCGTATGTTGCAAAGCAAAGCCGTTTTGCCGGAACTAGAAGCCCAAAAAGAAGAATTGCAAGAGGATCTGGACCCAAATTTCGTCGGACCTCAGTCGGTAGAAGCTGACTTAGCTGAACTCAATGCGCATATTGCCGAAGCTAAAGGTTGGCAAGAAAAATTTGATCAAAACACTCCTGAAGGAATCGCTAAAGCCAAAGTTGAACGTGAGCAACAAGAAGTAGCGGCTGCAGAGGCGGAGCAGGCGCGTCAAGAAGCTGAAGTGGCGCAGGCGGAGATTGAGCGACAAGAACGATCAGAACAGCGGAGAGAATACTTGCGTTTGAAGCGCGATTTTAAGGCAGCTGAGAATGAATATTACGACGCGCTGTCAGAGCAATATCTCCTTAATGGCCATGTGAGCAATTTCCTTGGTCTTGGTCGAAAAGAAATGAGCACCAGCGTGCAGGAAGCCTATGACAAATTCATGCAAGCCAACAAGGACTTTTATGGCCTTGCACGCAGTAGCGGTTTGTACGACACGGTAGTCGATAAAGTTAATGCGCGTCGTGATAAGGCGGGTAAAGAAGAAGTGACTGTTGCGATGGTGGCGTCTGATCGGCATGTATTCAAGCCAGCGCAGGAGCGTCTTGATCGGCAGACCATGCATTTCGAGCGGATCGAGAAAGTGAAAGAGAAAGCCAAGGAACTGGTAAAGAAACGCCCGTATCTTGCAATTGCGGCTGGTCTCGGAGTAACGGCACTCAACCCTGCAACTGTTCTTATGGGAGCCGGTTTCGGTATTGCTACAAAATTAGGTGGTGATTTCACATTTTCTCGCAAAGCCGAGCAAGATCAGTCTGGCGAAAGCGACCGTATCCTTGCCATGATGGATGACGCGCAAATGTCACTCGAAGATCTTGAGTTGTCAGAACAAGCCTTCTTCAAGGCAGCAAATCGAACGCAGCGCACCAAGACTGCCGTGAACTGGGCTGCGAAAGCTGCAGGAGTGGCTGCTGGTGGATACACTCGTACTACCGAAGCGGCTGGTCCGGTTTGGGAGCTCTTTGGTGGATCAGCTGCAGAACCGGCTACGGTGGGTGCTGAGGTGGCGCAACAAAAAGCTGAGTTAGCGATCGATCGAATTGCGGATAAATATACACAGTCACTTACGCACTTACGAGCAGGTGTATCGCCGGGTGCACACCTTGGTGAAAGGATGATCCAGGAAGATATGATAACACCACTCGCTAGAGCGATCGAAGGAGTGAGGGGTGTGAATCACGAAGAGGCAGTTAAGATGGCTTATGCCGAACTGGGTCGGTCACTTGAAACGTTTCAGAGCGAGCACCCAGGTGAACAACATGCTGGTCACATTCTCTTAGAACGCATGATGAGTAAGTCTGGAGCTGAAGCTGTGCCAAGTGGTCTTCCAACGGGAGGGAGGTCAGAAGCTGTAGCAGTTGGTCCTGATGGAAACATTCAGATCAAGGGAGCAGAAGCGCTTGGTGGTGGTCCTCAAGGCCCATCATTCCCAGGAGAAGAACGCATCAGACAGATGTATGGTGATGAAGCAGTTGAGTCACTCAAGAAGCAGTTGGCTGAAGATGGTCACGCTGAATATTCATATCATAAAGAATACACAACTGGGGAGGCTGTTGCTGAGCCTGTTATGGCAGAGGGCACTGCTGCTGAAGCCAGTGCTACACCTGTCTTAGAAAGCGAGGTAACACCAGACATGGTGAGGGCGGTTGAGGGTGATGTGATGACGGCCGCAGAGTCGAATCCTGTTCAAGCTGAAGCATCTGCTGAAGTGCTGAAAGAAGTGGCCGATCCGCGTATTGCAAAGCTAGCGGCTGAGATCGCTAAAGATCCAACATACGAAGTTAAGTCTGGTGATACGGTTTGGAATATTATCGAGAACAAGCTGGAAAAATACGACCTGTTCCAGAGCCTTGATAAGGGACAGCGGCTGTATCTCATCGATGCATTAAAGGATAAGATCGTGAAAGATCCTTCACTCATTGGTATTGAAGGGGGTGATGCTAGCAAGATAGGTGTGGGCGATAAGCTTGATCTGTCTCGTTTATTTACTGAGGATATTGTTGGTTCTGCTTCGGAGAAAGCGACGAATCTCTCACCTGAGCAGATCGGGAATATTGAAGCGAATATGGGAAGACCGATGTCTCCTGTAGCTGAAGTTCCTGTCGTCGCAAAAGACCCTACGGTCTATGCTCAGCCAAAGATGGACGCGGGCGGTGGCGTTGGCTTCACTATTCCTGATGGCACCAAGGCTGCACAGGAAGTGGTATTTGAAAGTCCGTTTATAAATGATACGGCAATAGAAATGAAACGTTCTGGTGTTGCTGGTATTGCAGAAGCAATGCAAAAGAACTTATTGGCCCACGCAAAGGCTGGTCATATCAATTTACCACCAGAATTCACTGACACTAGGATTGAAAAACTGATCTTAGATCGAGTGCCAGAGCTTCGCGAGCAGAATCCTGATTCTGTCCTCTGGTTTCAGAAGACTGCCGATGCTCGCTTTAGTCCGGCTGAGTGGAAGCAGATGATCGGACACACAGATCCGAACGATCTACGAGCGGGGGATAAAGTGAACATTCAGCTCTTGATGGATCGTGTATTCAATAAGTTCTACGGAGCTGGTAGTGAGCAGGTTACCACCGTGACTCACGGAATGCCGGCAACAGAAATAGCATCTTCGGCGCCGCAACCGACCGAACAAGTGACATATTCGCCAGACGGAAAGACACGCATCACAACCTATGATGACAGAGAAGGATTCTTCCAAAAAGTTGGCAGTAAATACGAGTATAGCTCAAGTGGCTTTGGTGATGCGCCTGCCGCGGTTGAGTCTGCGCGTTCAGCAGCTGCTCCAGAAGCAGCAGCTTCGCCCGAGTTGATGCGTAGTGCCGGCTTCAATCCAAACGACTTCATGCGCTCGTTCAATGAGGTGGGTAAGACCTGGACTCCGCCAGAAGGGGCAGAGTTGCGTAATCATATTCTCAAGATCATGGACTCAATGTCTGACCAGGCACGAGCGAAGTATATGCCTGATGCGAGTGGCTTAACGAAGATTGACAGTAACTATCTAGCAGTACACTGGCCTGAGGCGGCTGACCTGCCATTTGGGCCGGCTGGTGGTGCAAAGTATGCTCCAGAATATTGGCAATACGTTGGAATTCCAAGTGGTGATCCTGAAGACCTTCGGGGGGCAGTCATCGATAATGAAAAGCTGCTGCGATTAATGTTCCATCCTGACAGTATTCAGCCAGGGGAGTTTGATCCGAATGTGCTTCCTCACGCGATCGAGGAAGCCGAGAGAGTGTCGGCTGAGGCTGCGCGCGAGCAGATGGCTCGCAATGCGTTCAAGATCGTTGATCGAGCTGCAGTACGTGATGAGCAGAATATGATCCACGGCATGCTCGCGCGCACCCACACCGGCATGTCGCCATTTGAAGCTAAAAGCGAAGCGTTGCGACTCAACACCATCTTTGGTTATCAGCCACGGATGACGGCTGGTTTTGCAAATGAAGTCTTGCCAACCCCGGCCAGCATGAGCGAAAAGCAATTTATGAATGAGCTCTATCGTCAGACCTACGGTGCGTACGCAGAAGGTGATATCACTGTGCCAGCATATCGTATGTATTATCTCAGTCATCACGGTGGTGCTGGCAATCCAACTGCGATCAATGCGTTTGTAGATAAGAACATGGGTATGCTGAATAAGTTGTCACCGCAGCAGTTGCAAGAACTTGGATTTAGCGCAGGTAAACTAGCGCCGCAGGCTGGCGACAAGATCCAGATCGGCAAAGTAGTAGAGCTGATCTTGAAAAACGCTGCTACTCGTATAAATAATTAAGTATGACCACTTCAGATCCACAATTCTCAAAATTCGCTGAAGCTGCTGGGTTTACTGACATGACTGAGGCTCAACAGGCAGCGTTTTTACAACAAGCTGGTGAAGTTGTGTTTGAGTCGGCGCTCGCGCGCTTGGTAGCTGGTATGGATGATGCTGCAATCGAAGAGTTGCAAGAGTATCTTGAAAGTGTGTCTGAAGAAGATAATGTGCTCGAATACCTCATGGCAACCTATCCTGCGTTCTCAGATCATGTGGTTGAAGAAGCAGAAGCCCTCCAGGCTGAAGGAGAGTCGACCCTATCGTAAGTGCCACATACTCTATTCAGCTAGGAAGATTCATGTATAATCGGTCATTATTATTCACTGCATAACTAAACAAAACTGTGCTAGACATCAAATTCATCCGCGAGAACATTGACCTGGTCAAGTTGGCTGCGCAAAAAAAGAAATCATCGGTAGACCTCGACCGCTTGGCGGCAGTGGATGATTCGCGGCGTGAGATCATGCAGCGCATGGAGGAAAAGAAAGCGGAGCAAAACCGCGTGTCTGAAGGTATCCCGGCCGCACAGGATCCAGTAGTGAAGCAGCAACTCATTACCGAAATGCAGGCGCTCAAGGCTGAGATCCAGAAAGATGAAGAAGCGCTGAGGCCAGTGATGGAAGAGTGGCAGGCGCTTATGCTTCAGGTGCCAAACATTCCCGATATGTCGGTCCCTGATGGCGATAGTGATGAGGACAATGAAGAGATCAAGACTTGGGGTGAGCAGACGAAGTTTGATTTTGCAGCGAAGGATCATGTCGAGCTCATGTTGCAACACAACATGGTTGATTTTGAGCGTGGTGCAAAAGTGCACGGCTTCCGCGGCTATTATCTCCTTGGTGATGGTGCGAAACTGTCGTGGGCGATCTGGAACTACGCCAATCAATTTTTCATGGAAAAAGGCTTTACGCCGGTTTTGCCTCCAGCGATCGTGCGCAAGGCAAATCTCTATGGTACTGGCCATTTGCCGAACGACGCAGAGGATGTGTACAACACCCAAGATGATGACTACCTGATTGGCACCGCTGAGGTATCAGTCATGGGCTATTATGCCGATGAGATCTTGGATAAGAGTCTTTTCCCAGTGAAGTTTCTTGGTTTCTCTCCATGCTACCGTCGCGAAGCGGGTAGTCACGGCAAGGACACACGCGGACTCATTCGCGTGCATGAATTCTATAAGCTCGAGCAGGTGATGCTTTGCGAGGCGTCACACGAGGAGAGTGTAAAGTGGCACGAATGGATCAATCGCAACACTGAAGAGTTTATCGAGAGCTTGGGTATTCCGTATCATACGGTACTGAACTGTGGAGGTGATCTTGGGCAAGGTCAGGTAAAGAAGTACGACATCGAGTTGTGGGTGCCGGGTGAACAGAAGTATCGCGAGATCAGCTCAGCATCGTACTTCCATGATTTCCAGACGCGTCGTTTCAACATTCGCTACCGTGATGAAGATAGTAAGATCCGCTACGCGCACTCGCTCAACTGTACTGCGATCCCGACACCACGTATTCTTGTGTCGCTGGTGGAGAATTTTCAACAGGCAGATGGCTCGATCAAGATCCCAGAAAAGCTGGTGCCTTTCTTTGGGAAGGAGAGTATTGGATAGAGTTTTTGTGTAAAATTGGGCGGCCCCGAAGGGGCCGCCCAATTTTTATGCTACGATATTCCCACATGAAACCACGCCGCAAAAAACGTCTTGATCCAAATACTGTTGTGCTTCTGAAGCATATCGGAATGGGCGTGTTGGCGATCGGCACTGTTGCGTTGATAGTGACAGGAATTTGGTATGGTTCGCGCTTGTCTGCCCTTACCATCACAAAAGTAGATGTCCGTGGCGGAGAAACGATCGACCGCAGCTCTATTGAACAGATCGTTCAAGGAGCGCTTGAAGGTAACTATCTTGGGTTGGTGCCACAACGCTTTGCCTGGTTTTATCCTGAACAGGAGATCTTGACCCAACTTGCAGGAATTGAACGTATTCACAATGTATCGGTTCAACGAATGAATGGCACTTCGCTTTTGGTCACTTTTGACGAGTATGTTCCTCATGCATTGTGGTGTAACTCGGTGGAAGATCGTAGCTGCGTCTTCCTTGATGCTTCAGGATATGCGTTTGGACGCGCACCAGAGTTATCAGGTGGTGCTTTATTACGTTTTGTGACCAGTGGCCGTGAGGTTCAGATCGGTAGTACCGTGGCTGATGCAGAAGCGTTGACCACGGTCACCTCCCTCGTATCGTTACTTGCTGATATTGGTTGGTATGTATCGTATGTTGAGCTCGATCAGGCTGGGGATGTATTTTTAAAGATCGTTGATGGTGGCGAACTGCGTGCTACTACCGATATCGATCCACAAGAGACAGTAGAAAATTTCCAAGTTATTCTTGCATCACCAGAGTTTTTAGACTTGGCGCCTGGCACCTTTCAGTATGTGGACCTACGATTTGGGAACAAGGTATTCGTGAATGAAGAAGATGAAACATTCTCAGAATCAGTGACAGCGACTACTACTCCTAATTAAAAATTCCCGCCGTAGTAACGGCGGGAAGACTTGGTTTTCAGTTGTTTGCTTCGCGCTGCAGTACTTCCGCGAAGACGCCGTCGACTGGGTTGTCGACTACAGTGATCGGTGGTTTGGCACATTTTTCGAAGAGTGCCGGCACTACCATGGTGATCATGCCGATCATGGCAAATGCGACACTACCCCCGATCAGCCAGTCTGCCAAGGATCCCAACGTTTTTTGGATCGCTGCAAAGATCAGCATCAGCATGATGGAAGCTATGAGTACGCCAAGGCCGGTAGCGGTGATGATCGCACTGGAGCGTTTACGAAGGCAAGGAACTTGGTGCATTTTCTTTCCTTTGGTGTGGTGGAACCAATCAACAGCATTACATGTAACTTCTACGTTTGCAATGGAATGTTTTTAAATGGGCCGCCTCGCAAGCGAGGCGGCCCAACACCTTTCGTCACAGACTTGAAAGCAGCGTACCAAATTCCTCCGGCAGGACACTGATCATCATGAGCACGAGGAGCCAGAGCGGGAAAGCTACTTGTCCGAGCGTTACGATGAGTAGGGCGCCGGTGCTGTCACTGATGATGCGCTTGGCCGTGAGTCTGAGCACAGCGGCGAACAGACCGAAGGCGACCACCATAGACAGGATGAGTGCTGCATGCAGCAGCGCAGTGTCGATATGGTTTAGGCTCAGGACCTGCCAACCGATGATAGCGGAAATGATACCGCATACGATCATGGTCAGGTAGGCGCGGGCTGAGAAGAGACGATGCTTTTCGTCGTCGCCGTGAAGTGCACTGATCATGACAATGCAGAGTATCGCGAAGATGAGGAAGACGGTCTTCGGTAGCAGGTTATTCAAGAGGTCAAACCCCATGACATTTCTCCGTTTGGGTTGCTTTTGTCCGGCAAAAGAATGACATTAAATAAACATTTTGTCAATAAAAAAGCCGCACCAAGAAGGTTGCGGCGTTTTCTGCGGTAGCGTCAGGCATATGTGCTGCCATGGTCGGTGACGATGGCGGTTGTACCGTCTTTGCCGATGACATATTCTGTTGCCCACTCTTTATCATCATCCAGCGGTTGCGGCGTTTTGCAATTTTTGCAGATGTAGAGTGGTGATTCGTGACGATTCCCATGTTGATCATACACAAATACTTTTTTCCGAACCTGGACATTTTCATGTCCACATTTTGGACAAGGTAGGTTTCTTGTACACATTGAAAATTCTCCGGCCTTGCGTTTGTGAATCCAAAATGTACAATGCCACGACAATGAATTTTTGGCAACGACTTCCAAAACCGATCATGGCACTCGCACCAATGGCCGATGTTACCGACGCGGCTTTTCGCAGGCTTATGGCGAAGTATAGCGCGCACGAGCGCGCGGACGGCAGCGTCGGCGGTCCCGATGTGATGTGGACGGAGTTTGTCGCTGCCGATGGGCTTGTGCGCGCTACCCCAGAAGGTAAAGAAAAGCTGATGGCAGATTTGATCTACAGCGAAGAAGAGCGACCGATCGTTGCGCAGCTTTTCACGAGCGATCCAGAACATATGGAGTACGCGGCGAAACTGTGTCGCGAGCTTGGTTTCAATGGGATCGATATCAATATGGGTTGTCCTGATCGTTCGATCGAGAAGCAGGGTTGTGGCTCAGCTATGATCAAGACACCCGAAGTCGCAAAAGAAATTATCAAAGCAGCTAAGCGCGGCGCTGGCGATATGCCAGTCAGTGTAAAGACACGCGTTGGATATGGTGAAGACATTCTTGAGGAGTGGCTGCCGGCGATTCTGAAAGAATCGCCGGCGGCTGTGACCATTCACGCCCGCACGCGCAAAGAAATGAGCAAGGTGCCAGCCAAGTGGGAGCGGGTGAAGCGGGCAGTTGAGATCCGTAATGAGCTTAAATCAGATACTCTCATTCTTGGCAATGGTGACGTGCTTTCACTCCAAGATGCTGCAGATAAAGTAGCCATGAGTGGCGCCGATGGCGCGATGATTGGACGGGCGCTTTTTGGTAATCCGTGGTTTTTCCATCCGACCAAGCGCTTGCCGGTCCGTCTTACTGCGCTTCCAACCAAAGGAGTGAACCGCGACACGATCCACGTGGCAGACACTTCTGAGGAAGGTGTCGAGTATATCTCCATCGAAGAGCGGCTGCGCGTCATGGTTGAGCACTCTAAGCTGTTTGCCGAACTGCTACCGTTCAAAAATTTCTCAGTTATGAAGAAGCACTACAAGGCATATGTGAACTCATTTCCTAACGCAGCTGAGCTCCGAGCAGAGCTTATGGAACAGAATTCTCCTGACGAAGTAGAAGCTGTGGTTGAGCGTTTCATTGAATCTCATCGTGCTATATTGGAGGGATAATGAGCCCACAAGAAAGTTCTTCAGAATCTACATTACAGGCGAAAAACATTTCGCAGGTAGCGTGGGCTGAGTTGCGCAGTAAGCCGATCTTGTTTTATGGCGGCATTGCTGCTGCAATCACACTGGACATTTTGCTTTTTTCGGTCATGCTCGATCGAGATTGGGGCGATGCGATTGAGTCGCTTTTCCTACCCTGGCTGCCGCTTTTCTTGTGGTATGTACACACTGCAGCAAAAGCACGCAAACGCTTTTGGCAATTGGTCGCAGAGAAGAAAGGGTGGTCGTATGCCGAGACCGACGATGTGTCAGATGAAGAGGCGCTGTTTTTAAATACTGGCCACTCACACTCAATCAGTAACATGATCTCAGGTACTGAAGACTCGATCCCGGTTCGTGCTTTTGAGAGTATGTATACAGTTGGTAGTGGCAAAAATAAGCAGACGTATACCTTTTCATGTTTTGCTTTTCGGTTTGAAGGATCGTTTCCACATTTGTATTTAAATCGTAATGACAACCAGGTGTCATTCATTTCAAACCGTGAGTATCAGATTCCGCTGCCGGGAGAGTTTGGTGAGAAGTTTACGCTCTACGCACCAAAGGAATATGAGATCGAAGCGTTGCAGATCTTCACGCCAGATCTTCTTGAGTACTTACTCCAAACCAATTGGCTAAGCGATATTGAGTTTGTAGACCATGAGTTTATTGTGTTTCGAAAAGGGTTTATTAGTTCGTATGATGAATTCACTACTGAGCTTGCTAGCGCAAGTAAGATTGCGTCGCGTTTTGCTGACACACTACAGCGCATGCAATTCGCGCCGATCCCACACACCTCACACTTGCTTCGTGATGCGACCGATCGTCAAGCTCTTCGTGGCATGATTCATGCGTGGCCGAAATGGCTGTCGTTCGTGGTGGCAGCTGCGCTAGTTATCATGGTCATGTACTGGGCGTACCTGATGACTGAGCTGCTAGGTTTGTAGACTTTTGAACAGTCTACGGATGCAATCTCTTCTAGCGCTGATACACTAGATAGTGATGGACGAAGTATTACACGCAAACATCTTCTTTTTCATTGCTAGTTTTGCAACCGTGGTCTTCTGTGTGTTCACGTGCTTCATTCTCTTTCAGGTCTACAAGATCATGAAAAGTTTGCGAGCGATCATCGAGCGCATTGAGGCTGGGAGTGAAATGTTAGCAAACGATGTGGCTCATGTCCGCGAGCTGGTGGCGAGCGGTGGCATCTGGTCGCGTGTTATACAATTTATTATGGGTTCACGGCGTGGCAGTGGCCGCAGGCGACGAAGCGCCAGCACAGATGAAGAGTAAAGACTAATATTTTTATGGCAAAAAAGAGTGCAAAGAAAGAAATGAGTTCAGCGCAGAAGATCAGCGTTGGTGTTGGTCTCACTGCAGCAGCAGTAGCAGCAGCCGGTGCATATTTTTTGTACGGCAGTAAGGATGCGCAGAAGAACCGGAAGGCTGTGAAGAGCTGGATGCTCAAGGCAAAGGCTGAAGTGCTGGAGAAGCTCGAAGACGCAAAAGAGATGTCGCAAGAGGAATATGAAGAATTGATTGCCAGTGTGGCTGGTGCGTACGCTGGTCTCAAGAGCGCTTCAAAGGTAGATGTCTCAGCGTTCAAGAAAGAAATGCTCGAGCACTGGAAGGCAATCGAACAAAGTGCAAAGCCAAAGAAAAAGGCTGCGAAGAAAGCAGTAAAGAAGGCTGCTAAAAAGGCTCCAGCAAAGAAGACTGCTAAGAAAGCTGCAAAGAAGACAGCTAAGAAGAAGTAAGTGCATTATGCACAGGGAAGTCGGCGCGGGCCCTTTGGGCCCGCGCCGATTTTGTATCATAGTAGTATGAAGCAATTGGTCGTAGCCTTGGTATTACTGTTGGTTTTGGTGCAGCTTTCTGGTACACCAAAGACAACTATCTCTGCGCCAGTATTGGCCGCGGAGCCATCACATTTGATCGTACATGCGCCAGCATCACTGCCGGTTACTGCCAAGGCGTACGGCGTGTTTGATGTTGAGTCGGGGGAGTTGCTGCTGGCGTACAATGAAGAAGCTGAACTTCCGGTAGCCTCTGTCACCAAGCTCTTCACAGCTGCGGCGGCGCTTCGCGCCGCCGACACTCCACTCACGATCACTGCCGCTGATGTGGCCACCGAAGGTCGGGCGGGCAAATTGCATGCAGGGGACGAGTACTCAGTGCACGAGCTCCTCTTTCCACTTCTCTTAGAGTCTTCAAATGATGCAGCGACCGCACTTGAACGAGTGGTTGGTCCGGTAGTGGTTGCAGGTCGAGAGTTTGGCGACGCGGCCGGGCTTTCGTCACGCAATATTGCGAGTGTACATTCGCTCGTTACAGAAGTGCGTTCACTGTATCTCACTGAGCCTCATATTTTTGATATTACCAAACTGTCGCAGAAGGTGGGTGAGTACACTGGTTGGATCAACAATTCTCCGGTGAGAGATTTGCCGGGCTACCAAGGCGGCAAGCATGGCTACACTGAAGCGGCTGGTCGTACCCTGACCGCGATCTTCAAAGAAGATTCACTCGGCGGACATGAACTCGGCTACATTATCCTTGGAAGCACTGATATCAAGCGTGATCTCATTGCCTTGCGACAAGTGGTCGAGGACTCGGTAGAGTTGCAATAGTTTGGTATACTCTAGCCACTATGTCAGTTACCGGAGCCTTATACCGCAAGTATCGTCCGCAGACCTTTGCCGACGTGCGTGATCAAGATCATATTGTCACTGTTTTAGAAGGAGCGATCAAGAAAGGAGAGATCCCGCACGCTATTTTATTCTCTGGTACCCGTGGTACCGGTAAGACGACGCTGGCGCGGATTTTCGCCAAGGCGATCGGTACAGCTGATCTCGATCTGTACGAGATCGACGCAGCGAGTAATCGTGGTATCGATGACGTGCGTGAACTTAAAGAAGCGGTACACACCATGCCATATGAGAGCGAGCACAAGGTATACATCATCGACGAGGTGCACATGCTCACTAAGGAAGCCTTCAATGCGCTCCTCAAGACCCTCGAAGAGCCACCAGCACACGTGGTGTTTATCCTCGCGACCACCGAAGAAGAAAAGCTGCTCGATACCATTCTGTCTCGCTGTCAGGTATTCCGCATGCACTCACCAAGTCGCGCAGTGCTTGCTGAGACAGTCACTGATATCGCGAAGCAAGAAGGGTTCGACTTGCAGCCTGACGCAGCAGACCTAATCGCCGTGGCAGCGAATGGCTCTTTCCGTGATGCTCTTGGTGTAACTCAGAAGGTGATCATGGCGTCTGGTGATAAGATCGGTAGTGCGGACGAAGTCGCAGCGATCATTGGTGCACCAAAGACGGCGACCATGCAGCAGCTTCTTAAAGGCCTTCATGAGAAGAGTCGTGAAGACGCGCTTGGTGCTGTGCAGCTTGCGGTGGAGAGTGGGGTAGATATGAAGCTGTTTGCACGACTCCTCCTAGAGCATGTACGGGCCGTAATGCTTTTGCGCAATCTTCCTGGCAAGAAAGAGCAGATCCTTGGTGCCTTTGGGACTGAGACACAGAAGCAGCTGGAGGAGTATGCGAGCGGCGCCTCACCGCTCAATTCGCACTTGTTGCTGAAACTGCTTGAGGCTACCGAGCTCGTGGCTCGCTCACCGATCCCGCAGGCGCCGCTCGAGATCGCCATTATCGAGGTAACTGAAGGCTAGTATGGAGATCTACTTAGTACGACACGGACAGACCGATGGTAATTTGCAGCGGCGGCACCAGGTAGAGCATTCAGTGCTCACCAAGCTTGGTAAAGAACAAGCTGAGGAAGCAGGTAAAGAACTGAAGAAGTTTAAACCGACTCACTTGGTGGCGAGTTCGCTCGTGCGCGCGATCGAGACAGCACGAATCATTGGTGAAGAGTGTGATCTTACACCCGAGATCTCTTCACACTTCATTGAGATCGCGCGCCCGAAAGAAATGTACGGCCGACATCACTTCAGTCTTTCATCACTCTGGTTCTATTTCTGGTGGTACTTTGGGAGCAAGCATGGCACCAACAATGGTGGCGAGTCATACAAGCAGTTTCGTCAGCGCTTTACCGCTGCACAAGAATACCTGGCAGCACTGCCGGAGGATTCGCGCGTGGTGGTGGTAAGTCACGGTGTGTTTATTACTTTTTTCACGATCCACATCTGTAACAAGAAGTGGATGGGTCCGCTGCGAGCGCTCAAAGTATACGCAGATATATTGTCGATCAAGAATGGATCGATCACTAAAGTTGTATACGACACCAAGGCCAAAAAAAGGGAATGTGCCTGGTCTGTTGTAAAGTGACTTGAATCTTCTCAAAATTCTGGCAGTATAGTGCAACTGGCGCGGAATTGCTCCGCAATTCCGCGCCCACAAATCACCGCATGGTGACACATTGCCCGAATAGAAACCTACAGATCGATCGGGCGATAGAAATATTTTGCCCGATCGTCTAGTGGTAGGACGTTGGTTTCTGGCACCAAAAACTGGGGTTCGAATCCCTGTCGGGCAGCGAGCATGTGAGACAGACCGAGGTCTCAAAATGAGCTATGTTTATCAAGCTCATGAGAGAACCAGTCATGGACACGAACCGCCAAAAACGGTTCGAGTCCAAGGTCTAAAATCACGATTCATCTATTCCGTAATTGCATACCTGCTGAGAGCAGTAGCCAGAATGAAAAACCACCCGTATGGGTGGTTTTTCATTGGGTTAGATTTTGTCTGCTAGATGTTTCTGTACCCGCTTATACTCATGCCACGTTAACCAAATGATGAGCAAATCAAAGAGTGTCAACAAGATGAGGAAGAATGAATGGGTGTATGTATAGCGATATATCTGATACACGATAAAAAGTGCAAAAACTACAATAGCAACTGGATACGCCCACAGCTTGCCACGCAAGAGTCCGACAGACAGAAATATCTTGATAATGCCATGACTGAGAAGATATACAGCTGCAAAAAGCTGTGTGTGCTCAGAGAGATACGGGATGTACTGCTGGACAGTATTGGCGACGAAGTCTGTTGGGTCTTCAATCAATTCACCTTTCGCTAGATACTCTATGAAGTGTGTGGTGGCACCAGTAAATAACAGAAGGGTTCCACCAACAATCTCTAGCGCAGCATTGAGTGCTTTGAACACGATGCCAGCTACAAATATGCGGTGCATGTTTTTCTCTTCGGTTATTGTAGCCATGGCAAAGAAATACTTTTAAGTTTCTGGTCACAGAGATAATACGCACCAGAAATTGCCACTAGGACAATGACAGTACTACCAACGACATCAGTGAGATGATGTATACCTACGTAAACGCGCGACAATCCGACCATAATCGCTAGAACAAGGAGTAGGTATGCAATCTTCTTGGTATGAGGGTACACCAATGCAGCGACGTACATGGTGAGAAGCGTATGGTCTGACGGAAAACCGTTGTCAGGATCGTGAGGTACTAGTGGGGTGAAATTACCGACTACAAACGGTCGAGGGTCGTAGTAGAAGTGGGAAGTAATTTGTGTGATTATGAGGATGAGTGGCAAAGCAATCACTGACGTGATAATCATTTGTCTCTTTATCTCTTTCGAAACATACAGGAAATATCCACTAACAATAGCGAGACTTATAAGGAACAAATACTTCGCCCCAAAAATAAAAACAATGTCTAACATAAGTTACTAGTATAAACGACATTCCCACTTTAGCTAAAGTGGGAATGTCGTCCAAGTGGGCAATGCTTATACGAGGTCTTTCTTCTTCGATTCAAATTCTTCCTTGTCGATCTCGCCTTTAGCGTAGCGTTCTTTGAGGATATCGATAGCACTTGTGTTTGTTGTTGCGGTGTGATGCATTCCGCCTCGATGCATCGCCATACGTACCAAAGCTACAACGCTTACGATCAGTAAGAGCCAGAACAGTCCCATCACAAGACCGCCGCCAAGCCACCCAGTTCCACCGAATCCATTAAATCCATAGCCCATCATATTGTTGTGATAGTTAGACCTTGTAATGTCGGGTTGGTACCCGTAGGTACCCATCATGCCATGGCCTCCGCCGTATCCCATCATGGGCATTGCGATTGGTCCAGAGTTATAGTTTGACCAACAGCCGAGATATGAGCGGCCCATGTTGATGTGTGCTTGGCGCAAACTGGCTGAACCCTCGCCGCCCATCATATTGTCCATAGCCTCGTGTTGTGCAGTGCTCGCAAACATGGTGCCCATGTAGGCATCGCCCAGTTTCTCAAATTGATCGTCTGTGACCTTACTGCAGTCCACCTTCGACTGGTCAGAAATATTTTGTGTGCTGAGAATTGCAGATAATGTATCCCGGAGTTCCTGACTCGTATTACTGTTCGTTTGAGTTGTCCCCCAAGTACCACCCATCATGCCCATCTGTGCGTGAGTGACATTGACAACGCCGAGGGTAAGTGCGAAGACAGCCACCAGCGTAATAATTAATTGTTTCATAGAATAAAGATTAAGTATTTATAACAGTGGTGGTGTTGACCTGATACCCCCTAGGGGGTATTGTACGCTTATGAAAGAATCAGTCAAGAAAGGAGTAGTGCGGCGGCTTAAGATCGCTGAAGGTCAGGTGCGTGGTCTTCAAAAGATGGTTGACGAAGATGCATACTGTATCGACATTATCACCCAAGCGTCGGCCGTTCGACACCTACTCAGTGCTGTGGAGGATCTGATGCTCGAAAATCACCTCGGGGAACATGTGGTCCACCAAATGCAAAAGGGGCAAGACAAAAAAGCTACTGAGGAGATCATGAAAGTATTTAAGGTAGGTAAAAAAAGATAGGTATGGATCACTCTCATCACAACCACGAACATCATCACTGTCATAACCATGAACCTACACATCATGGGCATGGTGATCACAGCATGGGTCACGGTTCGGCTCAGACATTCTTACGTCGCTTCTGGATCGTTACCTTTCTCCTCATACCACTCGTGTTTGCCAACGAGATGGTCATGCATGCGTTTGGATTTCAAGCGTATACACTAAGTAAATGGATCGGTTTTGGCATTGCTACGGTTATCTTTGGGTTTGCACTTATATTCTTTCAGCATGCGCTACACGAAATAAAAGCTCGCAAGTACGGCATGATGACACTCGTCTCGCTAGCGGTTGGAGCGGGGTATCTTTTCTCTGTAGCCGCCACTTTTATCCCATCGCTTCATGCTGACTTCTATCTTGAAATCTCGACTTTAATCTGGGTGCTTCTCTTTGGACACTATCTTGAAGCAAAGTCTGGAGCGGTGGCCGGTAATGCGCTTCAAGAAGTAGCTAAGTTGTTACCAAAACAAGCACATAAATTATTTAACGGGGTCGAGGAAGATGTAGATATTACTGAGCTTAATGAGAACGACCAAGTACTCGTTAAACCCGGTGAGAAGATTCCGGCTGACGGAACGATTGTCTCTGGTTCAGCCAACGTTGATGAAGCACTCATTAGCGGTGAATCGAAACCAGTCCATAAAGGTGTGGGAGACGAAGTTGTGGCCGGTTCTATCTGTCTTGATGGTTCGCTGGCCGTCAAGCTCTCTCGGGTCGGTGAGCACTCAACCATCGGACAAATTCAAAAACTGATCGCAGAAGCACAACAGACAAAACCAAATTCACAACGAATCGCCGATAAAGCGGCTGCGGTACTCACATTTGTTGCTGGTATCACTGCACTTCTCACCATCCTCGTGTGGTCGCTACTACTTGGTGAAACCTTTACTTTTGCCATCACACTCGCCATCACAGTGCTCGTTATTGCCTGTCCTCATGCACTCGGGCTTGCTATCCCTACCGTCACCACCATTACCACCTCGCTCGCAGTCAAAAACGGCTTCTTTATCAAGAATCTCGCTAAAATTGAAGTCATCAGAAAAACAGACTACGTGGTGTTTGATAAGACCGGCACACTCACCACTGGAGTCTTTGGTGTGACTGACATTGTTCCATTTGGTGGAAAAACAAAAGATCAGATACTCAAAATTGCCGCGTCTCTTGAACAGCACTCATCTCACATTATTGGTCAGTCGATCGTTGCATATGCCAGAGAGGAGCGTATTAGGTTTGAGGAAATTGCGGAGTTTAAAAATATTGCTGGGAAAGGCATTAAGGCCAAATTGAATAGTCAGCTCTACATTGTCGGAAACAAGACGATCATTGAGGACACTAAGATTCCACTCGGTGAAGTTGGAAATGAATACACAAAATTAGCTTCCAAAGGAAAAACCACCATCTTTGTTGCGGACGGAGAAAGCGTTGTTGGTCTGATTGCTCTATCGGACACTATAAAACCAGAATCGTACAAGACAGTTAGAAAACTTCACGATATGGATGTGAAAGTGGCTATGCTCACGGGCGACAACAAGGAAGTAGCTAAGGGTGTGGCAGAGGAACTTGGTATCGACACTTTCTTTGCTGAGGTACTACCAGAAGACAAGTACTCACACATCAAATCACTACAAGCCGATGGCAATGTGGTTTTGATGGTTGGTGATGGGGTAAATGATGCTCCGGCCCTCACTCAAGCCGATGCTGGCATTGCAATCGGAGCTGGTACTGATGTGGCGGTTGAAGCTGGTGACGTAGTACTGACACAGAGCAATCCTGAAGACATCGTGAAGCTTATTACGCTCTCTAAAAGGGTCTATGGCAAGATGATTCAGAATCTTGTTTGGGCACTTGGATACAACATCATTGCAATTCCAGCTGCTGCGGGTATGTTCGCATACTGGGGCTTTTTTCTTCGACCAGAGATCGGGGCGTTTGTCATGAGTCTCTCAACGGTTATTGTGGTTGCTAATGCTATGCTCCTCAAACGGGTTAATTTACGCTAAAATAATCACATGAAATTTGGAAGACTGTGGAAGTTACATAAAGCCATCTGGGTAGTCATTACCGCTATGTTTGTATCTGTGCTCTTTCTCAGTCTCTTTCAGATGCCGATGGGTATGGATATGACCACGGGCGCTTCGGGGTGTCCTTTTATGTCTCACGGTGAGGAGGTCTTGTGTTCCATGAACACACTTGAACATCTGTCTGCCTGGCAGTCTGCTTTTACTGCTATCGTCCCTACCTTTGGTCTTTTAACACTTACGGTAGTGAGTATTTTGTTGCTGGCTTCAGTCGCCCCCAATCTACTTTCCACACCTCGCTTCAGTGAGCCATCATCGCCACGATATCTACGCGAGCAGATATACACCTTTAGCTACCGGCCGCTCCAAGAACTGTTTTCAAGCGGCATCCTACACCCGAAGCTTTTCTAGTTAACTAATTCCAACAACAGGCCTTTTTCTGTTGTTTTATTAGTTAATGAGAAAAGTAACGATGAATAACAAAACTATAGTAATTGCCGTGTTTGTGCTTCTCCTTGGTGGACTAGCCTACTACACCGTTGGCTACAACCGCCACACGGACTCGAGCGACAGTCACGAAGCTATGATGGGTGCCCACGACGATGGCACCATCGAACCATATGAAATCTACCCAGGTGATGTTGCTGAAAAAATTAAGAACAATGACAACATTGTCTTGCTTGACGTGCGAACACCTGAAGAATATGCCGAAAATCACCTCAAGGGTGCACTACTGCTTCCGGTACAAGAACTCTCACAGCAGTCACTGAATGCAATCGGACTCGGCGAAAACGCAAAAGACAAGGAGATCTACCTCTACTGTCGTAGCGGCAGTCGGAGTCAGACGGCGTATAACATCATGCGCTCGCTCGGGTACACCAACATTAAAAGTGTGGCTGGTGGTATGATCCACTGGGAAGAAGACAACTACCCATTTACTGAGTCAGGTGTATACGAAGGAAATCAAATGATGAACGGTGAGACTATGATGCCGGACGATGCTACTGGCCCTCACATTACCTTTAATCAAACCAGTCACGACTTTGGGGTTATTCCGCAATACGGTGGCAAGGTTGAAACGACCTTCACGGTCACAAATACCGGCAAAGAGACGTTACAGATTGGCGACCTAACGACGAGCTGCAGCTGTACGAGCGCAATGATCGCGGAAACCTCTATTGAACCCGGTAAAAGTACAACTCTGACAGTGGTGTTCGATCCAAACTTCCACGAGGAACCGCTTGATGTCTTTAAACGTACCGTCTTTATTCCTACCAACGACCCCCGAAATCCTGAAGCAGAAGTCTCAATCACTGTCGATATTGCAGAGGGTCAGTAATCATTAATGAAAATAATACCTATGAACAAATACACTATTGGTGCGATCTTGCTGGGAACCATTCTGTTGCTGGTAATGGTCTCGACCCAGAGCAACAACGCTGGACAAGCAGCCACCAAACAATCAGCCACATCTATCATCACTGTTACGGGAGACAAATATGACTTCGGTACAATTGATATCTTTGGCGGCAAAGTACATACAACTTACATGCTCAAAAATGAAGGACCCGATGATGTCACTATCACCAACGCCCAAACGAGCTGTATGTGTACCGAAGGCGAAATAGACGGTTATACATTCGGTATGCATGGTAGTAACGTGCACAACATTGTCATCCCGGCCGGTGCAGAAAAAGAAGTGACCGCCACCTTCGACCCACTCGCTCATGGTCCGAATGGTACCGGTAAGATCACTCGAGAATTGGTCCTTAAGACCAACTCCACTGCTTCACCGGAAGTACGAATGATGTTCAATGGAGACGTCGCTAAAAATGAAAACAATTAATCAGAAAAAACCTATGCAATACGGCTATTCAAAACAAGTAGCGCTACCCTTTACGGAAGCGGTGACAAAAACTAAAGACGCACTGGCAGTGGAAGGTTTCGGGGTGCTCACTGAGATTAATGTTGCTGCCACGCTGAAGAAAAAACTCGATATTAATTTCAATCAGTACGTCATATTTGGTGCGTGTAACCCGGCGTTTGCCCACCAAGCACTCGAGGCAGAACCAGAGATTGGTCTACTACTTCCGTGCAACGTAATTGTTTACGAGCGCGACGGCAGTGTGCATGTCTCCGCCATTCTGCCAACGGTCGCCATGCAAATGGTTAAAAACGACTCATTACACGAAATCGCAACTGCAGTTGAAGCAAAGCTTAAAACTGTTGTTGACGCAATCGCATAAACCTATGAATGAAGAACAACAAACAACCAAAGTTACCGCTATGCCAGTAAGGACAAATTACCTCATTCCGCTTTCGATCGTAATCGCCGGGGCACTCATTGGGGCTGGACTTTATTTCAGTGGCAGCGCCACGTCATCAACTGTTCAAGCAAATAAAGCAGCTGTGGCTACTCCGCAACCAGCCGTTGAGCAAGGTTCACCAGAGAAAGTAAATCCAGTTACCGCAACCGATCATATCAAAGGTTCACCTGATGCAGCGGTAAAGATTGTTGAGTATTCGGACTTTGAATGTCCATTCTGCAAACGTTTCCACGACACCATGAATCAGATAATGGAACAGTATGGCAATTCGGATGACGTAGCGTGGGTATACCGCCACTTTCCACTTGACCAACTACATAGCAAAGCGCGACCAGTTGCAGTGGCATCTGAGTGTGCTAATGAGCAAGGTGGCAACGATACGTTCTGGAAATTTACTGATCGTTACTTTGCACTTACCAAGTCGAATAATCAGACCGATATTCAAACCGTAATCCCGCAGATTGTAAATGAACTTGGTCTTAATACCACTGCTTTTCAAAGTTGTTTCGAAAGTGGAAAGTATGATGACCATATCCAGGCCGATGTACAGAACGCTATTGATACTGGTGGGCGTGGCACCCCATGGAGTATTGTCATTGCTCCAAATGGAAAGACCTTTCCACTGAATGGAGCGCTGCCACTCGAAGCCGTAAAGCAATTGATCGAACTGGCAAAGAAAGAACAATAAGCAATGCTGCGAACACTCGGTACAGTCTTTAAACAACCACGGTATATACTCGTAGCGACACTCGTTGCGGTGAGTGTATTCGTGTTTGCAGTCTGGTTACCAAATGTCAGTTTGATAGCTTCTGTTCTTACGTCAAATGTGGGTACCTCTGCGGAGAAGGTGACTTTTCTGTTTAGCCTATTAGGCTCACTTACTACCAACTTCACGGTTCTATCTGCTGGTACGACCATTGTGGTGGCGATACTCTTTGGTATGAATGTCGCATTACTTCTGTACTACATCCAGAAAGTTAGAGTTAGAACATCAAGCATTAGCTCCTTTAGTGGTATGGGTGTAGCTGGTGTCATAAGTGGCTTCTTGGGGGTCGGGTGTGCAGCATGCGGAACCTTTATCTTAAGTTCCGTACTGGTGCTGATTGGAGCTGGTGGAATATTAGTATACTTACCATTCGGAGGAAAAGAATTCGGAGTCATTGGTATTGCTCTACTGTTAGTAAACATTCACCAGTTACTTAAAAAGATCAATACCAGTCTTACCTGTGAGACAAATTTATTTAGGAAGTGAATTAGAAAGATAAAATTATGAAACGACTACTCATTATTATTGTGGCTGTGTTACTTTTAGGTGCTGCGTTTTGGTACCTGAATCAAAATGACACGATTACTACCAGCCACCTAGATACAACTGGTTACAATAACATTCAATCTGCTAGTGATTTAACGAAACTCACTGACGAACAGGTGGCAACTGTCCGCCCTACTGAAGTAGTGGAACTAAAAGACGGTGATACTTATAACTTAACTGCTTCGATTGTGAAGCAAGAGGTTGGTAATCGAGAGGTAAAACGATTGGCATACAATGGGCAAATCCCAGGGCCAATCCTTAAAGCACCAAAAGGATCAACTGTAACCATTAACTTTACCAATAACATCGACATGCCAACCGCGCTGCACTCACATGGCATTCGAGGTGATTACAAAATGGACGGCGCAGCACCACTCTCACAAGACCCTATTCCGGTTGGTGGAACCTTCACGTATAAAATCACCTTCCCTGACACTGGTGTGTTTTGGTATCATCCGCACGTTCGAGAAGACTACCAGCAAGACATGGGTCTCTATGGGAACATGGTCGTAACGGAACCTGGCTACTGGAATGATGTCGATCAAGAAGAATATCTAATCGTCGATGATGTACTCGAAAATGGTGACTATAGTCCGACAATTGTCACCAACACCATGATGGGTCGTTTTGGTGACACGCTACTCATTAACGACCAAACAAATTACACACTTACGGTAAAACAAGGTCAGATAACACGACTTAACTTCACCAACGTAGCCAACACACGTACTTTTGATTTGTCGCTCACAGGCGCTGAAGTAAAAATGGTTGGTGGTGATATAGGTAGAATTGAAAAAGAGAAAATGGTTGACGATGTCATTATTGCGCCGGCCGAACGGTATGTTGTTGAGGTCTTCTATAAAGATTCGGGCACGTATGCCATCCTGCATCGTGGTAAGAAAATCGGTACGGTAGTAGTAGAGCCAAGCTCTGAAAATAAACAGGCACAATTTGCAGTCTTGGCTGAACATGCGGCGGATTACTCAGACATTCGCACAAATCAAACAGCACTACTCGCCAAGGCACCGGATAAACGTCTCCGTCTTGATGTAGACTTGATGGGACAGATGGGTGACATGATGTCAGGCGGAATGATGGATAACAACAACGAAGCACTGCGGGAACACTGTAAGCTCATGCCCGAAATGCATGGTTGCGAGCAGTTCACTACAGAGAATGGTGGTGAGCCTGGAGCTGGTATTGAGTGGGAAGATGATATGGCAATGATGAATAGGGTGAGCACAGACAAAAACACAACCTGGATCATTGAAGATCAAGATACCAAAAAACAAAACGAGGATATTAACTGGTCCTTCAAACAAGGCGACCTGGTAAAAGTACGCATTTACAACGACGAAAAAGGCGAACACCCAATGCAACATCCAATTCACTTTCATGGACAACGTTTTGTTGTTCTGGCACGTAATGGACAGTTGAATGACGACTTGCAATGGAAAGACACGGTCCTGATTCCAAAGGGTCAGACAGTCGATCTTCTAGTTGACATGAGTAATCCAGGAGAATGGATGGCACATTGTCACATTGCAGAACACTTGCACTCAGGGATGATGTTCCAGTTTAAGGTTGAGTAACTGGGAGTAAAAATTGAAAGGACTATAATTACTGCTGTAAAAAATAAAGAAAAAGCGCCATTGTCGGCGTTTTTTCTTTTTTAACGATAAGTTTCAATTTTGTTATACTTGCAACCATGAGTGAGTTGTATGCACAAACATTAAAGTATTTTCACCTTGCAATCACGGAATTCTTACCGACTCTTAGAGAGTTGTGTGATAACGTAACAGATGCCACCGTAAGAGAAGAGATAGAAGATTTAATTGAGGCATATGAAGATATTGATGCCAAGATAGAATCTCATGGTCTTAATTACGATGACCCTAATCGTTCTTACGATGGAGAGCCTGATGAGATCAAAATTGATATCCCAGACGAAATGATTAAAAACTTGGCTCGTCTTTCTCATCGGCTACTCTTTGCTTGGAAAAAACGACTTGTAAAACTTCAAAGAAAAACATATCTCACTGACGCTAACAAGGACGAAATTTACAAACTAGAGAATCTAATCTGGCCAATAGAGGCTTTACTGAAGGCTGAGTCTTATGTTCTGGGCAAATACGCTAATCTAGGTCCTTTGACTTTTCCTGGGGAAACCTCTGATCATGAAGGTGGAGTGACAAAAAGACTACATGATTTGCTTGAGCAGATTCATTCTTGTTACTCCTTGGGTGATGCAGGAGTTCTAGAGGGACAGCGTTTATCTGACACAGAAGAGCATGTGAGAACACAAATGACAGAAATTGCAGACGCTGTTGGTAACGAGGTTTTTCAGTTAAAGGTTAAAAAGCTTAACTCTGGATGGAGAACTATGCTGAAGAGTGGTTTTCATAATAGAAAGACGGCCGAATCTAAGCTTGCTGAGTGGGAGTCAATAATTAATGACATCTTGAAAAATCTTCATCCAGTAGATTCAGTTGAAAATATTGTAAAGACAATTAAGAATCGTCTAAAAACCGAAGACTTATTTGTTGAGAGTCGGTCTCAGGATGAAGACCAACATCTCCTTATAGGTAAAAGGGATGGTAGTCCAGAAAAGGCCCATCTGATCATTGACGGAAAGACCGGCGAGATCCGTGTTGAGGACAATCAGCAAGAACCAACTGAATTGATCAGTAAGATTGAATCGGTTCTCACACTACGTGATGGTAGAAAAATCAGATCAACACGGGAGTCTCTAGAAGAGATTTCAGATCACGATGCAAAACGACCAAAATTAGATTTGGAGACAAATTTTTCGGTTTCTGGAAGCAGTGCCGGAAACTTCCTAAAGTTTAAAGTTAAAAACGATGGAGAGGAATCTGCTGTTGATGTTAAAGCCATTTTTGTAGCCGATGGAGAAGAGGTGGAGAAAATTAGCGTTGCACACAGCATTTCACCAACACAATGTAGTCCTGAAATAAACTATCGTTACACAGATACAATGCTCTTTAATAGTCAGATATCTGATGCGAGAGTAAAATTTGAATACAAGGATCGCGCTGGCAATACTTACTTGTCAGGACGGAAACTCATTCAAAATGATCGTGCTGACGGAAGATTTAATATACAAAGTAGACCCGGTGACTATTTTGAAGAATAGATGTTGATTTGCTTATCTTGTAGCACAAGTTTGCTTTTTAAACAGCCCAGTAACTCTCGTTTTTCATAAATTGGTCTCTTTCTTAGAATGTGCTTAGCGTAATTCCGTATATCAATATCTCTCACACTCACTTTAGTTGAATCTTCTCCTAACACTGATTTCTGGAACTCATTGTGTGCTTCTAGCTCGGCTTTGATACGATCTTTCATACCAATTTCATCGAGTGAGATTGTGTCGAGTAGTTGCGCTAGTTGCTCAATCAAATCTTCTTCTCTGATGTAGCCACACTTACAGTGTTTATCGTGGAATTTGCTACAACCGTAGTAGACGTAGCGATGTGTATTGCCGTTTTTCTGTGTCTTGAATTTTTCGTCAGCGCTTATGGTCGAACCGCAGAGTCCGCAACTAATCATCTTAGTGAAGGCGAATTCTTTGTTTTGAGTTCTTACTACGTGTTCGTTGGTGAGTCTGTTTTGAACTGCCTTGTACAACTCTTTTGAAATTATTGGGTCATGTTTACCTTTGTACCAGTTACCGCTACCTTTTGGATACTCAAATTCTCCATAATAGAAGGTGTTTTTGAGGATGATATACACGTTGCTAAGCGTGAGTGGTTTTCCGTTCTTTGTTGCAAACCCTAAGTCGTCCCGAAGCCAGTGGAATATCTTTCGTCCAGACCAGCCATTGTATGCGACCTTCTCAAATATTTGTTTGATGACGTCTGCTCGTTGTTCATCAATAATCACTTCGCATTTTCGATTCCTGTCAGGATGATTGAGGTATCCAGTCGGTGCGACTGCGGGCCACAGTCCCATTTCACACCGTGCCTTGAGACCTCGCTTCACATTGACCACCTTGTTGTCATTCTCAAGCTTCGCCTGTGACCCAAGGATCATGAGAAGGAATTTTTCGTTCGGATTGTTCGTGAATCGTTGTCCGAAGGTGCGGATTTCGTGCAACAATCCTTGGTCCATGAGATCGACGACCGATCCGAGATCTCCTGCGTTACGGGAGAGACGGTCTGGTGCCCAGGTCAAAATACCGTTAAACTTGCCACTCCTGATCTCAGCAAGTAGCTCGTTGTATATGGGTCGCTGACCAACCTCTTTCGAGGAATGTGATTCACGTTTGATTTCAGTAACGTTGAGTTGCTCACGGGAGGCAAGATCAAGCATCTCCCGTACCTGTGATTCGATCGAGAGGGCTTGTTTATCCTCCTGTTCCGTTGATTTTCGTGCGTAGAGGCAGTACCTGACGGTTGTTTGTACCTCCACTTTTTTCTCTGTCACCAGAGCGTTGCTTGCGTATGTCTCCATTACCACAATCAATGACGCAATACCCTGAAGGAGTCTAGGGCATCTGAAGTTGGTAACTAAATCGCATCTGGGCGTCCGATGCCTGCAGTGGCGACTCGAGGGCTGTCTTCAAGAATTCTAAGAACGACAATTGCGAAAGCGTCTGCAAGGTCATCATGCGTCTCTTTCCCAAAGCCAACCATTTGTTCGATCAGTTCCTCACATCCGACATCGGGGAAAAGAATCCTGCCTTCTTTTATGAATGAGGTGGTGAGGCGAAGTCGAGCGCCTTTGTCAGCACGCCCAGTCGGTACTCCGACCACATCGTAACGGTTCGTATCTAAGACCTGTACGAGTGCTCTTTGGTATCCAACGTCCTCAATGTACAGCTTCACACGGTAGCATTTGTCTTTATGTACTGCGTGCAATGCTTTGATATGTTCGACCTGTTCGGGAAAAGTTAATTGCGCGTTCGTGGGATTGGGTTGAATGTATATCTTCATATTCTTCCCATACCCGTAGACGTAGCCGACCACCATAGCGGTACAGTCGGCAGAACTTTTCTCACTGATCGCCAAGTCCACCCCAATGGCAATCTGGTGTAACCCTTGGGATGGGAGTGATGAGTACGTTTGAATCCATTGTGGTTGTACCACCTGTTCTGCAGTCGAGATGATTTTCAGCATGTATTCGCGGTACCATGACACCTCGTCACCAGTTTTCTCTTTTTCTGCTTCAACACTCTCTGTGTCGGGATATTTTCCCGGCCATAGCGGGTTATTATCGACATCTACAATCGGGTATTCACGATACATAGCATTGAGGGAATTCATCTCACCAGCTTCTATCTTTCGCTGTAGTCGCTTCAGTACCGAATCCTCATGGAGCAGGTTCCCAACAGCGATGATACGTGTGCGCCTACTACCGGCTGGTATCATCTCCCCTGTGAGCCAATCGAATGTCTTGTTTCGTCCCTCACGTGTCTTTACTGAATTAATGTCTTCAATGTCATCAAGGATGATCAGGTCTGGTCGATGTTCACCGTGACGCATACCACGGATGCTCTGCTCGACTGATGTGATCATGATCTTCACGTTGAGCCGTTTGATAATGAGTGCAGTAGCATTCCCAAGACTGTTCCGTTCTTCTTCAAACGGCCCAAGGTCTCGCTTGAGGAGTTCGTTGTGCAGAAGTTCGTTTTTTATGTTTGTGAGATATGCCCGCGCCTTTTGTTCGGTTTGCCCTGCAATGACGATGAATTTACGCTGTTGAACGCCTAAAATCGCCCACAGCACGTATGCAGTGGTGATAATGGTGGATTTAGCTGATCCTCGAAACGCAACGATCACCGCAAGCTTCACGCTTTCATCTTGTAGGATGCGGAAGAGGTCAACATGGAAGGGTGCAACCTCATACTCAATGTATTTGTGAAAGTAGATCGGAAAAAAGTGTTCGAAGCTTTTTTGCACGAGGTTTCGACGAAGCGAATGGTCGGAGAGTACTTTATCGAAAAAGTCTTCGACACTACTTTTCTTTTTTCTTGCCATAGTGATTTACGGACGAGAGCCGAAGCGCCTCTTTTATGAGACGCTTTTGCTCTTTCGTTAATGGTTCATCAGTCGATACCTTTCCTGAAATCTCAAGCTTGTTGCTGTACCGAGAATTGTGCGTGGTCAAATACAAGCGAATTGCTTTAAACTCTCGATCACCAATAAGAGAAAACAGTTGATTCTCCGCAACATCAGACATAAACGTTCGACCCTCAACAAGCGCATCTTCGACCTGTTTTTTGAAACGCTTGTTGCTATTGATCCAGCGATACACAGTGGCTCGACCAACACCCACTTTCTGACATGCTGTCTCGATGGTTGGGGTACGTTTAAGTTGCTCAAGAAACGCTTCCTTGAGTTTCTTTTGCCGAGCGTGAATAGTGTCACGCCTGCTCATACGGTTTTGCTTTAATGCTGGTAAGTTTCTCGAAGCGGGCAATGATAGTCGCACAGTACTCAGGGTCGAGTTCAATACCTACACACTTTCGCTTAGTCTGCTCGCAAGCGAGTAGTGTCGTTCCAGAGCCAAGAAAGCTATCGAAAACAACATCACCGACTCGAGTGCTGTTCAGAATCAGACGACGAATCAAATCAAGCGGTTTTGTGGTCGGATGCATCTTGCTTTGGTTTGGCTTTGGACACACGAGCACACTCTTATCTTTGGATTTCACAAACTCATGTGTGCCGTACCAGCCATACACAATCAGTTCATGTTGTGGTGCGTAATCAAGCCGACCTACAACTGCATGCGTCTTCACCCAGATAAGTAACTGGGCAAACTTCACATCTAGTTCATTCATCGCTTCTCGCAGCGCAAACACCATCTTGTCTGCGTTGAAGATATAGAGACCATTCTTTCGTTCTAGATGTGATAACACAGGAGCAAGCCATGCTTTGGTGAATTCGCGATATTCATCGTCACTTTGGATATGGTCGTTGGTAATTACTTTGTCTTTAGCGAGAGTCTGGAAGTTACGTTTACTCTCCGTTACTGCCACTCCATACGGAGGATCACTTATAACCGCTTTGATCTTTTTATCTCCAATAATCTTGGCTACTAGCTCAGCATTCCGAGCATCACCACAGGCGAGGACATGCTCGCCAAGCACGAAGATGTCTCCGTGCTTAATTGAGTTTTGTAACTGGCTCATGTGAGAGTTTCTTAAATCGGTTGATAATCACCTGACAGAAGACAGGCTCTATTTCGTTGAGGTACGCAGTACGCTTTAGCTGCTCGCAAGCTGAGAGAATACTCCCTGAGCCAGCGGTCAGGTCGAGTACAGTGTCTCCTGGTTTGGTACAACGGCGTAATGCTTTTTCGTGCAGTGTCGGATTCTTCTGGGTTGGATGTTCATATTCGCTACCAGGAATCCGCTTTACGAGCCAGATGTTGAAGAGGTCTAGAATGTCGTCAGTTAGCCGATTGCCAGAAGAGACTTCTTTATTAATCACTTCGTTAAGATTCTTCAGTGAGTCATTCAGATACGGCTTACCAACCGTGCCGTACACGCAATATTCAGTAACTTTGTTGAATGCCACCTTCGGGGTGGGTGACTGATTGTCTTTGATCCAAATACAGAGCCGCTTCGAATCTACTCCTAGCTCTCGGTAGAGTTGCTGGAATAACCAAACGTATCGCTCGTCGGTCCAAAACATTACATGAGCGTCTGGTTTTGCTACCGACAGCGCATTTTGCATGATGGTGCGGATAAACAACTGATACTCATCGTCAGATTTGTTGTCATTTGTAGTACCACCGTACTTTGCTTTATTCCCGACACCTTTGTCGTATGACAATCCTATATTGAATGGCGGGTCGTCGTTTATGAGATCTATTCGCACACCATTAGTGAGTTGCTTTACTGTCTCGGGATCTAAGGCATTTCCACACATCAGACGATGTCTACCAAGAGAAAAATAATCTCCTGGTTTGATGTTTGTATCCTGTGCGTTCTCTACCTCTTTCTTTTCATCAAACTCATCATTCACAATCTCTAAGTTGTCATCGAATATGAATGACAAATCTTGTGACTCAAATCCAGCTAGTAGGAGTTCATCAATGTTGAAATCTGATGCGAGCTTTTCGTAGTCCCACGTTCCGCCTGAGCGGTTTGAGGTGAGAAGATAGTCACGAAATTCAGCTTTAGTGAGTGGTCGATTTGGGACTCGTACTTCAATCTCTTCTTCTTCACGACCAAGGAGCGATAGTGCCAAGACCCGCTGATTTCCAGCCACCAAGGTTCCGTCTGTGTTAATACAAGGCAGCTCAGCAACGTTGAACTTGTTGAGACTACGCTTCAGTCCCTCTAGTTGAGAGTCTGTGAGTTTACGGGGATTTTTCCCGTATCTAATAAGGTCTTTAACTTTCCGACGTTCAGTACGCCAGACTAATTTTTGTTTAGCCATGTTATGTGGGCTTAACTACTAATCAGTCCAACAAAAACACCAACTCAAATAAATGGTTGGTGTTTTTGCTTTCAGCCTTAAGAGATAGTTGACGAATGCAACAAACAGCAACCAAATGGTTGTATTTGTTACCTTCGTCAAAGACCCCTTTGTCTCCGATCAGTGACTGACCGGCTCCGGCATCCTCCTCTGACTCATCAAATACTTAAAAGTATCTGGTCGCCGCATTTTGTTATGGCGCTGAAAGGCGTATGTGTTCCTGATGAACCTACTTATAAGGGTAGTACGTTTTTGAAATTACGCAACCTAGTTATTCAGAAGTAGGTAACTAAGGCTTCGCAAATACCCTGAAGTAAGCTAGAGTGCCAAAATAACTACAAAAAAGCGATGTTTAATCTGAGCAATAGTAGTATCCTATATGATAACGTTGTGTTATATTGCAACAAGGCGTATAGTCAAATTATGAAAAGCGAGTCGCAAAAATTGGGCAATAACCTCAAACGAATTAGAACTGAGAAAGGTATTTCGCAGGGTGACATTGCTCGTGAGCTTGAGGTAAGCAGAAGCTTTATAAGCAATATCGAGAACGGTAAAACAAACCCGACTTTGTCGACTATTTCGAAACTTGCAAAAACTGTTGGAGTCTCTGTGAGCGAATTAACAAAATAATTTTAATAACATGACATTCGACCCACAATTAATCTTATTATTCATCAACACAGTCGCTGTCATTTTTGTAATCGCACTGTTTTTAACTAAGAATGATACTGCCAGAAACGGTGACGCTGGTGATATTTACGAGAGGATTAAGAATGATATCAAATTCACATTCGAACCAATGGTCGATATACCACTTGGTGTCGAGGAAATCGTCGACCTTGCGGTAGAAGTGTGGCGAATGGAACAAAGGTTGTCTAAAGCGTCCGAAAATATACCAGAGATACACCAACGCAGTCTTTCAAATTCAATAAATCGTCTAAAGAGTTACTTAAATAAGTACGATGTAGAAATCCATGACTATACAGGACAAAAATATAACGATGGATTAAATTTTGACATTCTCTCCAGAGAGCAGGACCCGACTCTTGAATCACCAATCGTAAAAGAAACAGTTGAGCCTACCATTACATGCAGAGGTAAGGTGGTGAAGAGGGCAAAAATCATATTGGCATCAAATCAAAAATAGTTATGGCAACTCGAAATATACAAATTGGAATTGATTTAGGTACCACAAACTCAGAGGTGGCAATTAATAATGGATCTGCTATTGAAATAATCAAGAATGGTTTTAATGATGAGTATACTCCTTCAGTATTTGGTGTAGATAAATCAAAAAATAAAATCGTGGGTAAAAAAGCCTATGAAAGATTGTTTAAATATTCATCAACCGAAGAACTAAATAACAACAAAGCTGAGGTTAAGAGAATCATGGGAACCTCAGAGACAGTACGTTTTGATAGAACAAATGAAGAATTACAACCTGAAGAGATTTCCGCAGAGATTTTGAAGTCACTAAAAGAAGACATTTTAAGAAAGTATAGTGACTTTGAGACTACGTCTGCTGTCATCACGATACCCGCTCACTTTTCTGTTGTTCAAGCTGAAGCAACCAAGAGAGCTGGAAATATAGCTGGATTTAATTATGTTGTTTTGCTCCAAGAACCAATCGCAGCCGCAATCGGTTACGGTTTTATGAATGCTAAGAACGAAAACTGGTTAGTATATGATCTTGGCGGCGGCACATTTGATGTTGCATTAATTTCTGCAAAAGATGGAAATCTTACTGTTGTTGCTCAAAACGGTGACAACTTCTTAGGAGGAAAAGACTTCGATAAATTGATAATCGATAAAGTCTTAATTCCAAAAATCAAAGAAGAATTCAACGTACCCGACCTAAAAGATGATCAAGTCGTTTTCTCTAAACTCAAGAATCTAGCAGAGACAGCAAAAATTGAACTAACCTCATCTGATAAGACTAATATCCAAGTAGAAAACATTGGTGAGGATATGAATGGAAATGAAATTTATCTATCCATTGATTTCACTCGGTCAGAATTTGAGAAGCTTATCAAACCTCTAGTAGAACGAACAATAAAACTGAGTCAGGAAACAATTAAAGAATCTGGCATTAAACAGAGTTCAATCAATAAAATCATACTTGTTGGCGGACCTACATTAATTCCTTATATAAAAGATCGCCTTGAACGAGACCTAAAGATTGAGGTTGATACCAGTGTCGATCCTCTAACAATTGTTGCAAGAGGGGCTTGTATCTACGGAGTCAGTCAACAAATACCTGAAGAATTTCTGGAAAAAAGAGCTGATGCCGCTGAATCAATGTCGGTAAAATTACACTTCGACTCACTGTCATCTGATATTGAGACAACCATTAGTGGTGTAGTTGAGGATTTGAGGGACTCGGAAGAAGAGTATTATATTCAAATCCAAAGCGACTCAGGTACCTATAGTGGCCCAAAGATTAAAGTTAAAGGAGGTAAATTTTTTGACACTATAACCCTCGACAAAAATAAAACTAACCTATTCTGGATTTATCTTTTCGATTCTGAGGGAAACACTATTCAGATTGACCCTGACTCCTTTACTATTATTCACGGATTGTCTATATCTGGTGCGCCAATCCCTCATTCTGTTGGGGTTGGAGTTGTTAAGAAGGATTTTAAGACAGGTATTGCTACCGAAGTATTTGATAAATACTTTTCAAAAAATAGCACCTTGCCACTCGAAGAGACAAAAATCTTTAAGACTCTCAGAAAGCTTAAAAAGGGCGACAAAGATAACGCTCTACCTATCAATGTATATGAGGGAGAGTCTGACAGACAGGACAGAAATCAAAGAATCTGCAGCCTCAAGCTAACTGGTGAGCAGATACCCTATGATCTTCCTGAAGGAACTCCTGTTGAAATTACCATAAAGATTAATGAATCTCGCGAAGTCTCAGTTAATGCTTACATTGAGTCAATTGATCTTTCTGTAGATGCCCGGGCAACTATTCATGATGAAGAACTGGACGTTGAGCAAATGAAGTCAGAGCTTGAACTACAAAGAAATCGAATTTCGAATGCCAAGGAAAACTGCTCGGATGCTGAACGTAGAGATCTGGAAAACACATACGAATCCGTAGACGATAGTTTGCAAAGAGCTGAGGACGATCAGGATGAGAAAAGAAAAGCTAATAAGCAACTCAAAGATTTAAAGATTCAACTTGACTCCATCGAGCGAGACAAAGAAATGCCACAGCTAACTCGTGAATTTCGTGATGGCCTAATGAATGCAGACGAAACAATTAGAGAACTTGGTGATAAGGAAGAATACAATCAGCACAAAGAATTACTTGAAGCATTAAAGGCTGAAGGTGAAATTGCAATTGAAAACAACGACAAACATCTATTGGCTCGAGTGAATGAACAAATTGATGAGCTTAAGCAAAAGATTGTCTTTTCAAATCCTGCTGCATGGGCCTATCTTTTCCAAAAGATAGTGTCAGAAAATAAGAATTTTATTAGCGACAAAGAAGCTGAATATTTCATCAACAAGGGACTTAGGTCAATTGAGGTTGGTGATGTCGAAGAACTAAAGCGTTGCGTTAGAGGATTGCTGTTGTTGCTACCCCCTGAACAACAGCACATGATTCAAAGTTCAATGTCAGGTATAACTTATTAAAATAGAATATGAATCTCTTAAAAGATAATGCATACCACATATTAGGCTTAGATACTTCAGCAAGCCAAAAAGAGATCTCCAAGAGGTCAAAAGAAATATTAACGCGCCTAAAAATTGACGATGTACCAGAGTACGAAATTGACTTAAATTTCTTTTCAAATTTTAGAACTGAGAATTCGGTAAAACTGGCACAATCTAATTTATCGAATCCTAAGAAATTGATAAAAGAATACTTCTTTTGGTTTCAGGTTGCAGATAGCGTAGACGAAGAAGCTGTTGATTTTTTCAGAAAAGGACAATTTGGTGAAGCTGCAAAAATATGGAAGGAGCATAGCCAAGGAGATACCATAAAGTCATTACTCTATAAAAAGAATTTGGCGATTTTAGTTACAATTCTCTTGTACAAATCAAAAGATGATGACCTCCTTAACAAGTCAGTCTCATTGTGGAGTGAATTAATAGGGTCTGATAAATTTTGGAACGGGTTTTCAAAAGTGTATAAGTTACATGATGAATTGGGTTCTGACTCAGAAGTTATTAGTGATTTCAAAAGTAAGGTTGCCGATTATCTTTCTGACATTTATGCAGAGTTATCTTCAATTCATCAGGACAAAGACTTTGTTACTTTGTTCGCAAAAAATTTTGGACTTAAGGGTGAAAAGATGGAGGCTGATGTATTGAACCCAATCTATAAAGTGATAAATGACGCCGTTGAAGAATTGGATGCACTTGGCGTGAGTGATGACGGGGTGTTAGATCAAAAAGAAACCGCAGAGATTAAGCGACTTATTGGCATCATCCAATCTGAACTAAATAAGCTAATAGATCTTGGTTTGTACGATGATAGTAAGATTAAACTTGTACGTGACAGAGCTGCTGCTACCCTAAGAAAACTAAGTATTGAGGTAAACAACAACTTAAATGAGGCTGATATTGCATTAGGTTTAAGTAAAATTGCCGATAGCATTTCAGGAACAACCAGCTTTAAGAGCAAGGTCCAGCAAGACATTAAAACTCTTGAAGAAAATCAAGCCTATAAAGCAAAGGAAGAAAAGCAAAAGGCTATTATTGATCCAATTCTGGCCACTTTTAAAGCTGGCGACTCAGAGAAGGCACTTCAGACAATTAATGCTTACATCTATAACGAAAGTACTGACCCTGATTTAAAAGAAACGTTATTAGAAATTAAAAAAGTTATTGAGGAACGTATCGTCCAACATGGTAAACCAGTAAAAAGTGCCCCCACCTTGTTTACTCTTAACGGTTTCGGTACAAAAATATATGGTGACACTTTGTATGTCACACTTTTGTTCATACCAGTAATTCCTCTCTCTCGATACTCCTTGGTTAATAATGGTGACAATTACAGTTTCCAGGGGAAGTTGGAATTGCGAGAGTGGCAAAAGATTTGGAAGGTGGTGGGTTTGATCGCGGTCGGTATTATCGTGCTTATGATGTTTAGCAGCTAGGCTTATGAATGATCACTTAGACTTCAACACAGATTTTTTAAATAATCCTGTTTCTGGTAAGAATCAGGGTCCATCTAATGATAACCAACCCAAAAATGGTGGGGGTAAAAAAGGTTGGATTATAGCAGCAGTCATCTTCGGTGTCCTTATTGTTATTGGTGCGATGGAAGATTCTGGTTCAACAGGTTCAACTTATACACCAACAACCAACTCGACGTACAGCAACAACACGAACACTTCTGCTGATCATTCATTAGTATTTGATGGGCAAACTTTTAGATGTTCTGATTATCACTATGATAAAGCGATGGCATTGAGGCCAGACGCAACACTGAGCGCACAAATAGATTCAGAGAGTGCAGCTCTAGATTTGCGTATTAGTAGTCTAGACTCAGAAGCGGCTAGGATAGACGCAATGTATGTTGATGAGTATAGCCAGTGGTCGATTGATAACTACAACGCAGCTGTTGATGCATATAATGTTAAGAAAAATAGACTACAAGCCGATATTGATAGTTGGAATCTAAAAAACACTTCTTTTAATAGAAAAATTGATGCTTACAACAATTACCTAGATACTAACTGCCGACCACAATAAATTATGTCAATTCAAACAAAACCAATTCTACATAATGGCTTTGAAATCAGAGAAGGCCTAAAAGTAAAGAGTCGTATCGACAAGGTATTTTTCACTGAGATTTATCACCTTGATAACGACACATACTTCTACCTCTTCCTAAATCTCAATCCTAACGAAATTATCGATAAGCGAGGGCGGTATGAATTAGTGAGGATTAATATCTCTTCTAAGGAGTGGATTGGAGCTATTGTAAAAAGTAATACTAACCCCGCTTCTGTCATTGAGGAGTTAACTACTCTGCGAGGATTTGATCAGATTGCTGGAATGCAAGAACTAAAGAATCTATTGATTGCAGAAGTGATAAATCCGCTACGAGATCCTGCTAGATTTGAAAAATTCAAAGTGTCTATACCTAACGGAATTTTGCTTTACGGTCCTCCGGGATGCGGAAAAACCTTCATCGTAAGAAAACTTGCGGAAGAGCTGGGATATAACTTTTTTGAAGTAAAACACTCAGACCTTGCAACGCCTTTTATACATGGATCAGTAGGTAATATTGGTAAGGTTTTTGAAACCGCAAAACAGAATTCACCAGCTGTTGTATTTTTTGATGAAATCAGTGGTCTTGTACCAAACCGTCAAAATTTGAATGATTCATCTTCACACAAAGAGGAAGAGGTTAACGAGTTTTTGATTCAGCTTAACGATGCTGCTGATAATAATATTCTAGTTGTAGGTGCAACGAACTATATTGATCGAATTGACCCAGCGATATTGAGGCCAGGACGAATGGATAAAAAGATTCATGTCCCACCACCTGACGCAGAAGCCAGAAAAGAACTATTCAAGCTTGGTCTTTCAGGTCGTCCGCACGATGAGAATATCGACTTTGAACACCTAGCTAAAATAACCGATGGCTACAGTAGCGCTGACATTATTGAGGGTATAGTTGAAGGAGCTGCTCGTCTGGCTGCGAACATGGATAAACAAGAAATTGATCAGGAACTACTAGAAAAAGAAGCAGCTAAACTTAAACCTGTAGAAGAAGAAAAGCCGAGATTTGGTTTCGGTGCGTAATTTAGTAATCAATGGAAATCGACTCAAAAGAAATCATTCTGCAATTGTTGAAAGGGATGTGGGAAATGAAGTCACTATACCTCATGCTGTTTGGAGTGGTTGTCTTGGCCTTAATTGCAAGAATCCTTATGGATTTGATGAGCCGACAAAGTCAAATTAAGTGGTTTCTAGGCAAGCAAAAAGTTCAGGACTTGCAAAAGCTCACACCTTCACAATTTGAGGAATATATCGCCGAACTATTTAAATCACTTGGCTATCAAGCAGTTGTAACTGGCGGTAAGGGTGATGGAGGAGTCGATGTTGAAGCAGAAAAAGACGGCATCAAACACTACATTCAATGCAAAAAATTCATCACATCAAAAGTACCCGTTGGAGCAGTGCGTGACTTCTACGGTGCTATTGCAGATAGGATTGATGGTGGAAAGGGTTATTTCATCACTACAAATGTTTTTACACTTGATGCTGAACATTTTGCAGAAGATAAACCAATTGAACTAGTTGATAAGTTCAAGTTGATGGAATACATGCACATGGCGAATGTGGAAGTTCCAGAGTCCACTCCCGTCGTGTGTCCAAAGTGCGGATCCGAGCTTATTCGTCGCAGTGGTAAATACGGTCCCTTTATGGGCTGTAGTACGTATCCAAAGTGTGACTACACAAAGAAACTCGCATAAGGTTATATGGATAAAGAAGTCGCATATAAGCCAAACACAACAGCCTGTGAGGATCTACCATATCCAATAGTATTATATCCCGGTTTCTACGGCTCCTTTTTCGCATTTAAGCAGAATAAAAAAGCAAAACCTCACTTTTGTTCATGTGCGTACGAAGCAATAGAAAACTACATTAGAATCAGACAGTCATCTGAGATTCCATTGAACTCATACCCTGATCGTATGTACTTATTGGATTCCCACGATTTTCCAAAATCTGTTGTCCAGACTTTGATGCAATCCAACATACCTGACGATCAGGTGTTGGCGAATCTTAACTTTGCTGACAAGTTATGTCATGAGTGCAATTTGCAAACTCCTTCGTATCGCTATTGTGTAGAGATGTACGGAGGTGCATTCAAGCAAAATTATGGTTGGTACATAGGAAAACAAGCATACGAGTGGGGTTTTGATAGGAGTAAAAGTAAGTTGTTGATCGACAGTTTGTGTCCTGAAGATCTTCTTGAGTTGGTCAATGATGAATCCTTCCAGTATGGTAGAAAGAGACGAAGAGAAATTGCAGATAAAACGTTTGAGTTCGATAGAGATTTTGCAAACATTTCAGATGTAGATCGACAAGAATACAGTGCTTTGTTCCAAGAAGCTCGAAATATTGATAAAAGTCTCTCAAAACACTACAGAAAGATCAACAATGTTGTTGAGAACGAAGTGCGAAGGAAATTTGGTCATAAGAATGTTGGTGAAGCATGGACTAGTGAAACAATTCTCTACTACATAGTAAAAAAACTATATCCTGAACATACAATCCACCGTCACTATCGTCCTGACTTTTTAGATGGTCTAGAATTAGATATTTACATTGAGGAGCTGAATATAGGTATTGAGTACCAAGGCATTCAGCACTACAAGCCAGTAAAACACTGGGGTGGTGAAGATGCGTTAAAAAAGTTGCAACAAAGAGATAAAAAGAAGAGGAATATTTGCAAAAAGATTGGAATTCCACTTATCTATTTTGAACATGATGAGGGATTGAGCGATAGTCTAGTTGTAGCGAAGTTAAGTGATTATGAAAGTTAGAATAAAGAAATTGATACAAAGATTAAAAACTGACAAGAAACTGGCAGGTCTTTTTTTTCTATATGTTGCTACGGTGGTCGTTGTTTCTTATTTATTTATTCAGTGGCCTGAATATGCAAACAAGACTACCTACATTCTTTTCCTAATTTCTCTAATGCTGGTCACGTTGTTTACTTGGTCAATGGCAGCGTTGGCTATCTTCAGGTCTCTTCTAGTTGTTGGTGCAGGACTATCACTAGTGTTGTTCATTGCTCAATCGTACTGCGCCTTACCTCTTAACGAACAGGTTGCAGACGACTCTCTACAGAGCTTGATTGGAATAAGTGTTTTGTTTATAGGCGTGATGTTTTTTAATCGACTGTACCGCGAGCTGTTTGGTAATCCAGAATCGAAGCGTGAATTTGATAAGCTTGGTGCACTTAAAGTCTTTCGGGAAGCAAACAAAGGTAAGGATTCTGTTTTAATCCTTGTTCTTTACGCTTCCTTTATGGGTCTTATTCTAGGTCAGTTGTTCCAAGTTTTGTTCCCGATTTTTATTAACCTTTGTGTTTATCAACCATGACTGAATTATTAAAAATAGTACACAAATGTGTAGACAAGATTAAAGACGATTTTCTTTTGTTTTCAGTTGCAACTTTAGTATTAATGGTTGCTTTTCCAGAAGCAAAGATGACAACCTTCATTGTCTATGGCACTGCGGTGCTTATTTATGTTGTCGTAACTCTGATTAAAAGTAGAAAGCAGGAAACGAACAATCGTTTTTTACAGAATGTAGATGATTTCTTAAACGATCCAGCTTCTTGGGAACGTCGCACTATTGATCATTCAGATGTCTATTTCTATTCTAGAGATAACAATTACAAAATTGTAACTGGTGACGAGTCAATACGTGAGTGGGAACCAAACATTGAACCTTGGATGCAAAATTTTCCAGACCCTCATGTTTCTGAGTACAACGTGTATTTAAAGCATGGAGAGAACACAATTGCAGAGTATAAATTTGTATATTGTGATGGTGCAAGATATTTTATGCCCTTACCTAAAAAGCGTTGTGCTGAACCAGGAGATGATTTCAGATGCAATAGGTTCGAGTATATTTGGAATCGCAATTCAATCGAATATAAAATTGGTACTGTAATAGGTGATTTTTATAGGTATGAAAATCTGGAAGAGGTAGCTAGATTCTGCGGTATCGTGATTGAGTAATCTATGGATTTTGTATGTATAAAAACTTATATGACAAACATAAAATTAGAGGTGCCTTTATTACAGAAGACAATAAGAAGTTAATAGTAAACTTCGAGTTTTCAAACAAGGTAGTATCCTTTAACAAAGGTCAGCTAATCGAAACGACTGAGACCTTAGAGAGGGCGGAAGTGAAAACTGTACTAGAGAAAGATAAGTATTTTGTATGTGTTGTTTCGACACCTGAAGCTGACCTCGATTTTCTTTATAAGATTTCCCTCGCGATTGCTTATGTAGTTGGTCAGAATTTTGAACTTCAATACTACTTCAAAGAATTTCCATACTATCCAACAAGTCACCACTGGAACATTGATAGCTGCAATCCAATATCGCGAAGACTTTTTGAAGACCTTTTACGTTCACCAAGTAACACTATCAGATTTTTACTTTCATTATTGCGCGATGACGCAACTGCTTTTTCACAACTTGTACCAACAATGTTGGTAGTAAACGCATACAATCACTCAGAAGTAAGCTTTATTACAGAGTTTGGTCTATTACAAAAGCTTTCCAAGAGGCACGATGCCGACAGTAAGTTGTTCACAGCCGAAAATGATCTAGATAAGCTATCACAGTTTTCTAATACAATACTTGAAACACTCCAGTTAGATTATACTGATATCAATATACCTGCACTAGAAAAGAAGTTATCGACAGAAAGCTTAAATAGTAAAACCGCTACAAACGAAAAGATTGTTTCGTATTTAAACAGTTTTGATAAAGAAAGAATAAAGTCGTGTGCTGAATATGTCCCACAATGGAATAAGTTGAGAAGTTCTGCACTTGTGACTCACGGAGGCAGACCGATCAATGTCAAAGATGCAGATAAACGTGGAAAAATGCACAAACTTCACGAACTATTATTGGACATAGTTAGTCTAGAGGTAAATGCAAAATATGGAGATGCTGGCATTCTAGACTGATGAGCATACAATGAGGACTAATGGAGTATCTCAAACCAAAACACTACTACACTGACCTCTACGATAAACATACAGTCGAACGCTGTCGTCGTATTGAAAGTACGAATAGCATGCCTGATGCAGATCGCCCGAAGAAAGTCAGTAAGAAAGAAGCTGAAGCAATCAACGACTGGGCACACAACCTCATCCTTACCTTTGAGAAAGGGTCTCGCTGGTCCAATAAAGAAAAGACCATTAATGATTGGATGGAGAGAGATAGAAGACGAGACGAGCTATTAGAATCAGCCAAAGCGCCAGAAGATATCCGCTGCCTCACGTGTCGTAATCGTATGGAACCTAATCACCGACAGCTTTGGCACGGTGATGAAGATAAGCCAGATCGTGTCCTCTTTATGTATGACTGCCCGAACCAGTGTCTTCCACGGCGGGCATTTTTTGATGATGGTAAGGAATGGCGCAGTACCCCACACCTCTGTGCTCGTTGTGGCAATCCAACCAATCACACGGTCTCTGATGACAAAGAGAAAATGGTCACAACGTACACTTGTCCAACTTGTCATCATGTTGAAGTTGATGAGTACGTCTGGAATAAGCCAGAAGATGAATACGATGAACACTTCGCGACGGATCGTGATCGATTCTGTGTTTCAGATGAAGAAGGGAGAAATATAGAAGACATGAAATGGCAAATGGAGCGCATGGGTGACTTTGCTAAGGAGTGGGAAGAGAAAGAAAAAGCTCGTGCCAAGAAACTAGAGGAGAACCCAAAAGGATTTCACCTTGAGGGTGCTGGCTATACTTGTTCGATTTGTCGCAATAGTACCCCTGCAGGAGACAACTGGTACGATAAATGGGGTATCAAATGTCTAGTGTGTCAGTGGTCCATTGATCATAAAGAAATACCAGCCTCACTCGCCAAGAATGAGGATAGCTGGTATCGAAAGTATGACTTTGAACACTATTTTAATGTGAAGGGTCAGACGCTCAATAAATGGGTTAGAGAAGGTCTGGTAAAAGCTCGAACGGTGAGTCGTTACGGTGAAGGTGTGCATACGCAAGTATTCCTTGTCAAAGATAACAAGGATTTCCTGCCTCCTAAGAAGTTACTTGAATCAAAGCGGGGTCGAGTTGTAGAGAATGGCAAAGAGGAGGTGCGAATACTGCCTTGGTACTGCTTTGGTGATCCGCACGAAATATTGAAAGGATACAAGATCATGGATTATTTACGAGTACTGTCTCCAGAAGAGGTAGAACAACGAGAGAAAGAACGTCAGGAGAAAGCGGAGAAACGCAGACTGCATCGTGAGAAAGTAAAAGCTGCTAGAGAGAAGCGCAAGAAGCGTAAATGAGACAGTGACCGAGATGGGTGATTTATGTCTCATTTGTCTCACTTGCAAAAACAGCAGCATGACCGAAGTGCCTCTGCTAAAGAGTAGAAGGAGGTGTAATATGTCCTTAGGTTGCTTGACCTCAGAGGTTCAGAACCGTAGTGGGCAGCCTTGACTTTTAAATATTTAATGCTATTATTTTAATAGTAGATTTTTCTAATGTAAATCCACAAAGCAATTTCCAAGGAGGTAATTGTGAGTGCAGAAAGTTGGACATACGTGTCAGCGCTGGTGGTCGCCATCAGTGGAGCGTACTACGCGATCCGTGCTTGGCAGGGGCATGTCGACCCCAATCCTGTAAGTTGGGGTGTCTGGGCCTTTGTAGGTGTTGCTCTGTTTCTGACTGCAGACTCATCAGAAGCTGGAGCTGTTTACTGGAGTGCACTTATTGGCGCGATCAATCCTACGGTTATAGCCGCCGTCATCTTTTTCCGGTCTAAAAACAGAACATACAGCCTACAAGCACATGAAAAGTGGTGTTTGATCCTGGCTGCAATGGGATATGCGTTTTGGTTTTGGGTTCGAAACGAGCCGGCTGCAGCGTCGTGGTCCCTGTACTGGATGATCTTCGTAGATCTCTTTGCTGTCTGGCCAACATTGGTGCAAGTCCTCAAAGATCCTTTGTCGGACAAACCGTTTCCATGGATCGTATTCGGTATTGGATATGGGCTCTCAGGCTTTGCTATCGAAACACATACAGTAGCAAACTGGGCTCTGACCGTCTACATGCTTGCTGGAGGACTCACGATTTCACTGCCGATGATTATCGGCCGCGTGCGTCGTGGCGTACCTATCGTCGAGTGGGCATAAGCCGCCTCACCAAGAAAACCGGTGGAGGCGGTTTTCTTTTGTCTAAATCACAAAGAAAGTTCCAACTTCGTCCCATACGGCCAGCGAGATTGACAAATAGTACTTAATGTGCTACTTTACATACTAGTTTGCAACTCTGGAGAAAATCATGCCCACCGCAATGAGTGAAGCGCTGACGAAAGCTGGTCTTATTACACAGGAGCAATCTGATAGTGTGAGGTCTACTCCTGCACACATGGAACACTGTTTTGACTTGATTCCTGAGAGTGACAGGCTTGTAGCTTTGCTAGAAGAGCATAAGGTGCCCTGGAATATCCATACTCTCGGCGTGATTGCTGCCTGCAGTGCGATGCGTGAAAGGGGTGAGTACAGACAGGCTCTTCAGCACATGATCAGTCACATGAAATCGATGGCAGTCGAGCACGGGATTCCCGTGTAAACGCCCTACGTAGAAATTGCTCTACGGAGGGCGATTTCTATTTTAAATACTCAAAAAAAGTTCGAACATCGTCCCAAACTGCCAGCGAGATTGACAAATAGCATTTAATGTGCTATTTTGTTTTGGGTTTTTCTCAACAACCGCAAGAGGTATGAAATGTTCAACAAACACAAAGGCTTTACACTGATCGAACTGATGATCGTCGTGGCTATTCTCGGCATACTGGTCGCAATTCTGGCTGGTGTCGGAGGTGCCGGCCTCTACGGCTGGGCTTTCTCAGAGGAGAAAAGTGGTCAACTACAGAGTGTCGAGTCGGCTATTCCTGAAGGTGGCCTGATTGCGGCAACGGGAAGCGCTGTTTTTTCTGCTGCAGTTTCGATGAAGCTGGAAGACCAGTCGTATCTGACTTTCTCGACAGATGATCGTCAGTGGGCAGTCTATCGGGGCGACAAGGCACGTGGTAAATGTGCAACCGTGAAGGTGTATCCATACGCACCATGGAATATTTCCAAGGGCGGCACGTTCCACAATGGCCGACTGCTCAAGGTCTGGGACTGTCCAGCGGTTATGATGAACGAAGGTTGATTCTGTCCGTTTGTGTACCTATAAATCCCGCGCAATGTGTGCGGGATTTCTTATTTACAAAAGGTTCTAACTTCGTCCCAAGCGGCCAGCGTATTCAATATTGACAAAAATTCAAAAAAGTGTATAGTATTTACATCAAATCGAAATTGTTGTAAGCAGAAGTGTTTATCACAGTCTCATAGGTTTGAGATTTATTCACTTTTTGTTCAAAACAAATGGAAACAGGAACTATTGCAAGCCTACGAAATGGCTTCGGCTTTATCAAGCGAGAAGGACAGGAGAAAGATCTCTTTTTCCACGTAAGCGGACTCGTAGGAGTTGAGTTTGACAGTCTTCGCGAAGGAGATAAAGTCCAGTTCGAAGTAGGCGAAGGATCAAAGGGTCCTAACGCTGTGAACGTAAGCTTGGTTGACTAAGTTAACTAGCACTATACAAAAAGCACCCAACCGGGTGCTTTTTGTTTTTTATTGCCACATCCTCTCCCTCAGCGTATGCTACCAGCATGAAAAATGACGGAGAGCAGACCAGTGTAGTGTGGGACGTGATCGTGATCGGTGGTGGGTCAGCGGGGATGATGGCCGCCGCGATAGCGGCGGCCAAAGGAGCAACAGTCTTGCTCCTAGAGAAAAACGACGTCCTCGGCAAAAAGCTCTCGATCACCGGGGGCGGGCGCTGTAATATCACCAACAACAAGCCAAATGTCCGCGATATGCTTGCATCGTACAAAGACGAAGGAAAGTTTCTCTTTTCGACCTTTACGCAGCATGGTGTGGCGGAGTCACTCGAATGGTTCCTTGAGCGTGGCGTGGCGGTAAAAGAAGAAAACGAAGGACGACTCTTCCCGGTGACAGACTCTGCGGAGACTGTCCTCGATGCACTCGTAGCAGAACTCAAGCGGCAAAAAGTCGAGGTGCGGTCCAGGCAGCCAGTGACTGATGTGTCGTACTCTCAGGAACAGAAACTGTTCACCATTCATACTGTCACCGAAGCTTTCACCACCAAGGCTTGCGTGGTTGCAACCGGCGGCTACGCCCGGCCAGACACTGGCTCGACTGGCGATGGCTTTCGGTGGCTTGAGAAACTTGGTCATGCTATCGAGTCGGTCAGCGACGCACTCGTACCAGTGAAGCTGCAATCTGCCTGGGTGAAAGAACTAAGCGGCATTACGCTTCCAGAAGTAAAGGTCAGTGTATGGACTGGTGGCAAGAAGCAGTTGGTGAAGACTGGTCGTGTACTCTTTACGCACTTTGGAGTAACTGGCCCGTTGATCTTGAATATGAGTAAATTGATCGCAGATCATCTAGCGCACGATCCAGTAGAAATCCGTTTTGATCTGTTTCCGCAGTACGACGCTGGCGAATTTAAAACGTACCTACACGAGGTCTTGCAGTCGAATAAAAAACTCCAGAACGCACTCAGTGAGCTTTTGCCACTACAGCTCGTAAAGGGAATACTAGCCGAGCTATCGATCGACGGTGAGACACCGTGTCATAGCGTACGGAAAGAAGATCGGACACAGCTGCTGCAGTACCTCCAGGCGGTTCCACTACCAGTCGAGGGTTTGCTTGGGGTAGAGAAGGCAATCGTATCTTCCGGCGGTGTGGCGCTGACTGAAGTGGATTTTAAAACCATGTCATCAAAGCTCGTTTCACGGCTCTACATTGTGGGTGATATGCTCAATATCAACCGCCCGTCGGGCGGGTACAGCTTGCAGCTCTGTTGGAGCACTGGGTACGTAGCTGGGCTCCATGCTGCAGGCATTGAGTAGAAGAGTGTGGTGCCAGTGAAAAATTACAGAGACGCTTGAAATTGACAAAGTAACAAAAATATGTTATTTTGTAAAAAGCTAAAACTGTAAGTAACTCACATAGATCTGGGGAGGTCGTCATGTTGCGAGCATTCACTCAGCTAGTGTCTCGTTTGCCGTTTGCTGGCAGGGCGGCTATCCGTCCTGCATATCGTAGTTTCATCAGAGCCAAGAAAGGCAAAAAGCACGGTGCGATGGCTTGGTTGTCATCGGTTCTCGGGTTTATGATCTGGGGCCATGGATATCAGGCGATCCGCGGTGCAGCCGCCATGCGGTTGGCCTTCCTGATGAAGGCAAAGTGGTTCTCACACGTCGTTGTGATGGGGTACACGGCAGCCAATGTTGCCGTGACGATCGCGCAGGTCTACCTGCTGGCGCTATCTCTCTACTACTACTTCGCTGATAAACGCACCAGACTGCTCGGCGGACATGAGGAATTCTCCGGTGGAGAAATACTGCTCATGCTCGTGGTTACTCTGGGGGGTCAACTGCTTTTCATGCATATCGAAAAGGGTCTGGCGTAAGTTCAAACGCTCCGCACCGAAAAAGCCTCGGTGACGGGGCTTTTTCAATGTTTAGGTACGCTATACTAAACCTATATGGAAAACACAGAAAAACATTACATTTGTCTTGGGGGGTGCCGAGGGGTATCAGCTCATCCGGGAGTGTGCCAAGCGCCAGATTGTGCAAATCACCAGCATGAGCTCGTAGAGTGTACGTGCACCGATGGACTGCATAATGATTTCAAGCCAGTGGAGGAGTAAGGTAAGTTCATGAAAGACGGCAACTGATGACCGTCTTTTTTGTGTCTGTTATACTTTCATTTAATGAACAAGATAAGTGAACAGGCACAGCGGGTGGAGGTTGAGATCAAAAAGCTCGAAGCTATGGGTGGATCGCTTACTGGCAAGTCGAAGCGTCTCCGTGACTCAGTATTTGCGCGGTTCCCAGTGTTGTTCGTGCTGCTGTCTACGTTTGGTCTGGTAGCGACCTTGTATGGCTTTGAGAAAGCGATCGATCAGGTCGATTATTTTGCTGAGCATCCGATCATGGTTTTGATTATTGGTTTAGGGACGCTTACGCTCACTGGAAGTTTGTATAAGAAGCTGCGATAAATTTCTATGACACAACGATTATCAAGTGGCGTCGTCCACAAAGTCCCGGCTGACATGCGAGAAGCGTTGCTATCCTCGGAGAAGATCGCTGCAGCCTGGAATGACCTCACGCCACTGGCGCGCAATGAGTGGATCTGCTGGACAACTTCAGTGAAAAAGGCTGAGACAAGAGCTGATCATATCAGGCGAGTGAAAGAAGATATGTTGAAAGGGAAGCGACGGCCCTGCTGCTGGCCTGGGTGCCCACACCGGTAGCTATTATTGACAATCTGTTTAAATAATCGTACTCTCACTTTTAGGTAACTAACAAATCAAGGAGGTGCGCCATGTCTCACCGTGAGCGAGAAACAGTGATAGATTTTATCCGTTCGCTGTACGGGGATTCAGAACATGCGGAGAGGATTATTGCCTCATTGGCAAGTTTGAACGATGAAGAGGTAAGTGAATTCTATGAAGATCTCGTTGCACTAGCAGATCGCTTGAAGGATGTTCCAGGCATGTTGGAACACTTAACAAAAAAATGAACTTACTTGACCAAACCTGCCTCTTCGGAGGCGTTTTTTGTTCGCGTGTTGTATACTTAGATTCTAATGGAACATATTTTTGAAGCGCAGCAGTTTAGTACTGCAGACATCGCACAGCTATTTGAGACAGCAACTCGGCTGGAGCATGAACCATCAGACGCTCTTAAAGGGAAAATATTAGCAACTTTATTTTATGAACCGAGTACCCGAACTCGGCTTTCTTTTGAGTCAGCCATGCTCAAGCTCGGAGGTGGTGTGATCAGTACTGAGAATGCTAAAGAATTTTCTTCTGCCACCAAGGGTGAGACGCTTGAAGACACGATCCGTGTAGTGAGTTCATATGCGGACGTGATCGCACTTCGTCATTTTGAAGCGGGTGCTGCCAAGCAGGCAGCGGCAGTCTCAATGGCATCGGTCATCAATGCTGGTGATGGAGCGGGCCAGCATCCAACGCAGGCGTTGCTTGATCTCTACACGATCCAACGTGAGCGCGGCAAGATTGATGATATTCGTGTCGTGATGATGGGTGACCTGAAGAATGGGCGCACGGTGCGTTCACTGTCATACTTGCTGGGTAAGTATGAGGATGTACACATTGATTTTGTGTCGCCACCGGCGCTTAAGATTGGTGATGATATCAAGGAGTATCTTGATAAGCATGGGGTGTCGTACGAGGAGCATGATGACTTTGTGGCAGTGATAGATGATGCTGATGTGGTGTATCAGACGCGGATCCAGAGCGAGCGCTTTAGTGATACGGCAGAGTATCAAAAATACAAAGGCGTGTATGTACTGACGGTGGAGAATACGAGTGGTATGAAAGAGGGTGCGGTGATCATGCATCCACTGCCACGAGTTGACGAGATCGATGCTGCGCTTGATGAATATCCTCGTGCTGCGTATTTTCGTCAGGCAGGGTATGGGTTGTTGGTGCGGATGGCGTTGTTACTGCTGGTGTGTGGGAAAGTGTGAGAAGTATTGTTAAAGGTATTAAAAAGCCACGCCGATCTCGGCGTGGCATTTTGTTTAGCGCGGGTTACGTATCCACTCGCGAATGTTCTGTAGTAGTGCAGCTGACCGTTTCTCCTCTGGGCTGAATTGGCCCCAGTTCTCCTCGGTGAAATCGTCTACCAGATAGAACAGGGTAGTGCCAGACTCCAGGTGGTGTACGTAGTCTTTGCTGTCTTCTATCAGTTTCAACTCATCACCGTAGTAGTTTTCGACTACCAGTGACCCGTCGGGAAAGCAGTAGTAGGCAACTAGATTTCTGGTGCCATGAGTGTCTTCGAATGGTCTTTTGCGCATGTCGATCGCTACCTCAGCGTACGGCTCATCCTTCGATAGCCATATTAATATCGCGCGCTTGTACCTTGTTCGTTGTGATTCCTTGTGGCGCCAGATCGAACGATCTGGTTCATTCTCAAAGTTTTCCCAATGAGGTTCTGAACTTTCAGAGATCGCATTAGGGATAAAGCTGCCACAGCCTGCAAGAAAAATGACTGATAATGACACAAGCAATAGTTGAATGATCTGCTTCACTGGTTGCTCCAAAGGACAAGAAATTTATCCAAAATATGACATAGATATCAAACTTTGTAAAACATCACTCGACTTCTGCTATACTATTGATATAGCAGCTAAGCCACTGTGTATGTCATATGCATATTCGGAAGAGCAGTTTGGCTCATATACCAAACTCCTGGTCCTTCATGAGGAAAGCGGCAATGAGATCGGGATTGTTCCCGAGATGGGTGCTCGACTCAATCGGTTCCTGGTGAATTTACATGGAGAAACCGTACCGGCGGTCGATGGCTACAAGACTCCACTCGAACTCGGGAAGCAAGCATCTGCCAAGAGTTCACTGTTAGCACCCTTTCCGAATCGTGTCGCTGACGGGAAATTCACGTATCGTAACGAATCATATCAGCTTGAGATAAATAAGAAGAAAGAACACAATGCGATTCATGGTTTCATTTCCGATCAGGTGTTCACGGTAGTGTCTGCAGACGTGGTTGAAGATTTTTACGAGATCGTGCTTGAACATGTCTCAGAAGGTGCGAAAGGGTATCCGTTCGCATTTAAGACGACGGTGACGTATCGCTTCGGTGGCGTGTGGCTGTCTGTCGACACTGCTGTGACCAATTTGGAGAAGACGAGTATACCGATCGGCTTTGGCTGGCACCCATACTTCCAGCTGACGGTGCCGATCGATGAGGTACAGCTGACCTTGCCACCTGTCGAACGGATCGATGTTGATGCGCGACTGATCCCGACTGGAGTGACTGAAGTGTACGAAAAATTTCAACAACCAACATATATCGGAGAGACAGAGTTTGATACTGGTTTTCACTTTTTAAGCGACCAGCGTGAGATACAGTTATATGACGATTCGCATGGTATGTATCTCACGATCTGGATGGAAGGTGAAGGGAATAACTATGAGTATGTGCAGTTGTATACACCACCTGGGAGAAAGTCGATCGCGATCGAACCAATGACCTGTGCAGCTGATGCTTTCAATAATGGTATGGGTCTTAAGAAACTTGCGGCACACGACACGTTCAAGGCACAATTTACGATCATGGTGTCGTAGCTCTGCTGACATTTTGGGGTGATATGCTATGGTATACAACGTATATTTGATATGGAGCTAGATCCGAAACAGATGCTGCACGACGTGCTGGTGGGAGCGGTCGTTAAGAATGATTGGCCGGAAGAGGTCGATTTTGTGGTGGATTACCCGACCGATAAAAACGCGCAGGCGGACCTTTTTTCCAATGTGGCGATGGTGTTGAGTAAGCGGGTGGGTAGCGCGCCGCGAGCTGTTGCGGAGCAACTGCTCGCGGCGCTGCCTGCCCTCCCGCAAGTCACTGCAGTCGAAGTGGCTGGGTCAGGCTTCATAAACTTCACCCTTGATCGGTCGTACTTTACAAGCGTACTTGCAGGTGCGCTTGAAGCAGGCGAAAACTGGGGTAAGAATGCTTCTTGGCAGGGGAAGAAGGTGTTGGTGGAATACACCGACCCAAATCCGTTTAAAGAATTCCATGTTGGACATTTGTTTACCAATGCGGTTGGTGAAAGTATTGCACGACTGTTCATGATGAATGGAGCAGACACCAAGCGAGTCAACTACCAGGGTGACGTGGGCTTGCATGTTGCGCACGCTATTTGGGGGCTTCGAAAACTGGGGGTGACTAATGTAGCTGAACTTACTCCAAAAATCTTAGGCAAGGCATACGCCACTGGTGCGACTGCGTACAAGGAAGACCAAGTTGCCGCCGATGAAATTCGTGAGATCAACAAGCTGGTTTACAGTCGTGCCGATGCTGCGGTGAATGAAATCTATGATGCAGGAAGAAAAGTATCGCTTGGGTACTTTGAAACGATCTATGCGCTCGTGGGCACGCAGTTTGATGAGTACTTTTTCGAAAGCGAGGCTGGGCCGAAGGGGAAGGAACTGGTGCTCGCGCATCCAGAAGTATTCCCAGAGAGTGATGGCGCGCGGATCTTTGATGGTGAGCAGTATGGCCTGCACACTCGTGTGTTTTTGAACAAGGAAGGTCTGCCGACCTACGAGGCAAAAGAGCTTGCACTCGCGAAGCTGAAGAAGGAGCGACTTGGAGAATATGATCACTCAGTGATTTCAACTGCTAATGAAGTGAGTCAATACTTTAAGGTGTTGCTCAAGGCGATGAGTTTGCTCTATCCAGAGTTGGCAGCGAAGACCGAGCACATCGGGCATGGTACGGTGCGCCTTAGTACCGGCAAGATGTCGTCTCGAACGGGCGATGTGATCCCGGCGATCGACTTCGTGGCTGAAGTAGCAGAGAAAGCGGCTGAGAAAATGGCTGCACCAAGTCATCAGCTTGCGAATGAGGTAGCGATCGCTGCGATCAAGTACGCCACACTGAAGGGAAATATTTTGCAGGACTCTGTTTTTGATAAGGAGAAAGCGCTTTCGTTTGAGGGAGATTCTGGGCCGTATTTGCAGTATACGCATGCGCGGATTTGTTCAGTGCTCGAGAAGGCGGCGGAAGCCGGCGTCCAGGTGGACGCGTCGCTTCCGCCGCCAGAGGCTTACGCAGTCGAAAAGCTGCTAGAGCGGTTCCCGAGTGTCGTTGAAGCGGCGCTCGCGGAGCGAGCGCCGCACCAGGTCACTGGCTATCTCACAGAACTCGCTGGTGCCTTCAACTCATTCTATGCTGCAGAAAAGATTGCCGATGCTGCAGATCAGTACGCGCCGTATAAGGCTGCAGTTGCAAAGGCTGTGGCGCTTACCCTGCAACAAGGCTTGTGGACGCTTGGTATCTCTGCGCCAGAGCGCATGTAATCTATGAAGACTGGTCGAGTTACCGAAGTGCATCGTACTAACCTCACGGTCAGAGTCGACGATCGTGAGCTGCTCGCCACGGTGCGGGGTGATTTTCATGTGACAGGTGCGTTTCCGGTGGTGGGTGATTATGTGTCACTTAAAGTGCTTGCTGATGATAAAGCAGTGATTGAGGAAGTGTTAGAACGAAAGAGTGTGATCAAGCGAAAGGCGGCTGATGCAGAAGAAGAGCAGACAATCGTCGCGAATGTTGATGTTATCTTTATCGTCATGGGGCTCGATGGTGACTACAGCATCAGCCGCCTTGAACGCTACCTACTCCTTGCGCAGCAGAGCGCTGTGCCGGCAGTAGTTGTTTTGAATAAGTCAGATGTGGTTGATGATACAACGTCGTACCAAACAGAAGTCGAAGCGGTGGCTGGTGATACTCCAGTGTGTGTGATTTCAGCACTTTCTGGTAAGGGGATGGATACGGTATTGGCGCATATTGCTTCAGAGACTACTGCGGTGCTCCTTGGTTCATCAGGTGCGGGGAAATCGACCATGACCAACTGGCTCCTACAGGAAGAAGTGCAGGAGGTGAATGAAACGCGTGCCGATGATAGTCATGGTCGTCATACCACCACTTCACGACAATTATTTGCATTGCCACACGGTGGGTATTTGATCGACACGCCAGGTATGCGCGAGCTTGGTGTGCTTGAGTCAGATGCTGATGATGAACTATTGGTTTTTGCGCATATCGAAGAGCTGGCGCAACAGTGTAAGTATCGTGACTGTGATCATGAGAAGAGTGATGGATGTGCGGTTCTCGCTGCGATCGCGGCCGGCGAGCTGGAGGAGCGGGAGCTGCAGAATTACCTCAAGCTGCAGCGCGAGCGCGAATTCAACGACAGCAAGGGCTCGCCGGCCGCGGCTCGACACCGACGTCAAAATGAAAAAAGACTTAGTCAAAAGATCGAAGCGATGAAACGCGACCAGTTGAAACGTCGTGCTGGGAGATAGTCAGCTTACTTAGTCACAGTGACAACTCCTTCATTTTGCATATACGCGGTCGCTTCGTCATTGTCGATGATGGAGCGGTCTTTTTGTGTTAAGCCGAAGAAGATCGGATAGCTCGACCAGTGCACCGCAAATGAAACAGCCGGGAAGTGCTGCTGAATATCAGTTGCAATAGTTTGGTTGTTGAAGCCGGAAATAGAAAGTGACCCAATCTCAGCCAGTCCGATCGGTTTTTGCTTTGAGATGAGCTCGTCTAGATCGCCCGTTTGATTTAGTTCGCTCAGGTCGTCTCGGTAGTAGTCGACAGCAAGGATATCTACCAGATCATCGCCCGGATACAATTCAAGCACTGGTCTATACTGCGACCCATACGTGCTATTGGGACTATAGACCCAAATTAGGTTGTTCAGGCCACGTTCATTTGTGAAGTATTCAAAGATGCCTTGCCAGAGTTTTTGAAACGTCTCGGAGCTTATTGGTTGACCATTCTCCCATGACCACCAAAACCAGTCACCGTTCATCTCATGTAGTGGTCTGATGAGCACAACAACACCTGCTGCCTCCAGCTCTTCCAGTCCATCTGCTACTTTACGTAGGTCGTCTCTCCAACGTGTGTAAGGTTCTGTGTCGGGAGTAAAAATGTCTGCAAAGTCACTGGAGCTACTATCGTACAGTCCGTTGTTTGTGAAAGGATTGTTGGGCGTGAAGTTGATCGTTACAAGACCATCGCGATTCCAGTGGTCGACCGCGATCGTATTGATATCGTGTAAATCCTCCTTCACGCTACCAAATCCGTATCCAAGGTCAAAGATCTTCGGGTACAAGCCTGTTTCATTGTGCAGCTTTGTGATGTTATGCTCGAATTTTGTTGTCAGGTCGTCTGTGGCATGACCAACATGTTGTCCAGACATAAATGTAGGTTTGAAGGAAAGATCTGCAAGTGTATCAAGGATCGTGGCAGAAGCCGACATATCTGACGAAACGGGTGTGGTGTCCATTTCCTCACGAGTGAAAGGGTTCTGCGCGTCAGCTACGACTACAACTTGAGTTGGCTCACTAGTGGTATTGGCGACCACTGCAAAGCCAATGATGATCAGTATCAGAATCACGAGTTTCTTCATGTTCTCATTGTACACTGTGTGGCTACCTTGTACTCCCGTGCAGCTAGCGTATACTGCTCGATAATTATGCGAAGAGATATTGTGCATCCGGGAGCTGGTTCGCTCACATATGAAATACGCGAGATTGTAGCGGTGGGCGAAAAGCTGCGCGATCTTGGCGTGCCGATCTATTGGGAAAATATTGGTGATCCGATCGCCAAAGGTCGAAAGATGCCGGAGTGGATCAAGGATATTGTGGCTGACTTAGTAGCCAATGATGATAGTTCGTGGGGCTATTCGCCGACCAAGGGTGTTCTCTCGACACGCGAATACATCGCGAAAGCACGCAATGCCGAGGGTGGAGTTGAGATCACAGCAAATGACATCCTCTTTTTCAATGGACTCGGTGATGCTATCCAGACCATCTTCATGTACCTCAACCAAAGCGCACGTGTACTTGGTCCGAATCCGGCTTACTCCACACACAGCTCGGCTGAGGCAGCACATGCACGTAGTGAACACTTAACCTATGATCTCTTGCCAGAAAATGGCTGGCTACCAGATCTTGAAGATCTTTACCGAAAAGTGAAGTACAACCCGAGCATCTCAGGTATCTTGATCATCAATCCAGATAATCCAACGGGGACAGTCTATCCAGAAAAAGTTTTACGAGGGATCGTTGATATTGCGCGAGAGTTTGACTTGTTTATTATGAGCGATGAGATCTATGCGAGCATCACGTACGGCGAGACGCCAATGTGCCCACTCTCAAAGGTGCTTGGTGACGTGCCTGGGATGGCGCTTAAGGGACTTTCAAAGGAGATTCCGTGGCCGGGGAGTCGCTGTGGCTGGGTAGAGTTTTACAATCAGTCAAAGGACGAGAACTTTGCTACGTTTGCGAATTCGATCGTACATGCGAAGCAGCTCGAAGTGTGCTCGACCACCTTGCCACAGAAAGCCTTGCCGCTTATTTTTTCACATGAGAAGTATCCTGCCCATCTCAAGGAAGTGGCAACTGAGTATGCGAAGAAGGCTGAGGTGCTGGCAGAAATTTTAAATAAGATTGAGGGACTGTCAGTAGTAAAACCACAGGGAGCTTTCTATGCCTCACCGCTCTTTGCTGAAGGTGTGTTGCGGAATGATCAAACTCTACCGATCGAGGATGATAAGGTTCGTGCGTATGTTGAAGGGTTGGTGAAGAGCGTTCCAAACGATAAGCGCTTCGTGTACTACCTGCTCGGGGCAACTGGTATCTGTGTTGTACCGCTTTCTGGCATGAACAGTCATCGCGAAGGGTTCCGAATGACCATGCTTGAGCCAGACGAGAAGAAATTTAAAGACATGGTTGAGCGACTAGCAGCAGCGACTGCGCAGTATCTGCAGAGTTAACAACAGCCGGGCGCGAAGCGCCCGGCTGTTGGTATACTATTTTCATATGGAACCTCATTGGCAGATCATCGTGTTTTCACTGCTTGTGGTCGACAGTGTCGGTGCGATCATTATGTCGTGGTGCGGTCGCCGCTGGTGGATACACAACCTAGGTGTGTTCGCTGAATATTTTCCGCCTGCCAAAGGTTGGTCAGCGCTATACTTTTTGCTCGTGCTGGTGATAGGTCACTTACTTGGCCTGTACTAAGGTACGAGACACTCAAGCCCAAGTTCGATCCGATCGGCAACAATATCGTAGCCAAAGTCATTTGGGTGCACTAAGTCACTCATGAGGAACGGATTGCCGAAGATGTTTTTATAAATGTCTGGAATGAAAACAGAACCAGTGTCGCTCGCGACATCTTCGTAGGCTGCATACACAGTGTCGTTGAAGAGGTAATTATCAAAACCAACCACGATCGTGTTCGCACCAGTTTCTTGAATTTGATCCACGATCGATCGTAGGTTTGTAAACGTCTGTGCTTGAGTAAGGAGTGGTACCGATTGCCAGTCGTAGCCGAGTCGGTCTGCGATCGCGTCAAGCTCGCTGGTCAGTTCGCGATCGACCGCAGTTTCGCTTAGCGCTTCGTAGACACGACGGATCTCATCATTACCACCTAGAAAGACGATCACTGTGCTTGGTGACTTGCTCAGCACATCGGCAGTGAGTCGCTCGAGCGCATCTTGGGTTGTGTCTCCAGAGACGCCAGCATTAATGATGTTGATCCCTAAGTTCTTCTCAAGCTCATCAACGTAGTTTTGGCCAGGCGTGGCGCCAATACCGTAGGTGATGCTATCGCCGAGTGCGATCACCGGGCCGCTGCCAGTCGGGTAATTGGTTATCTGACTCAGGTCAAAACCGTTACAGTTTTCGGGATTGAATGTAACTGAGAATGGTTCTGAAGTGGCGACCTTCGTGTAGGAATTCTTTTTGAATAATCGAAACTCAAAGGTTCCTTCAGTGTTCAATGGGAACTGTTCTCGGTACGACAGAGTGTCGGTGTACTCCCAGTCTAAGTAGCTGCTATCCGAAGATCCTACGGTGTATAGTCCGATCCAGTCAAGCAGGGAATAAGGTCCGCTCCAAACAGCATCGGCTATTTCACCAAAGTCGTATGAGGTTTTGTCCGGTTCAACACTGTATATTGTGACCGGCGGCGGATCGTTCGGGTTGTCATTCGCAGTGACCAAAAAACTATTTGAGATGGCAACTCGTTTGTAACTATTGTTCTTGAAGTAGCGAAACTCGAATTCTCCAGTATTCGGCAGTGCAAATGATAGCTCTCCAGTAACACCAGTGACGTATGCCCAGCTGCTGTAGCTGTAGTCTGAGGCTCCTAACTGGTACAGTCCGATCCAGTCTTGAGTCAAGCTGTCGCTGGTGTCAGTTTCCCAGCTTACGGTTGCAGTCGCACCTTGCGCGTATTCAGTGTCATCGGTGCTTAGTGTGTACGCATTGTTGTTATCATTTGGGTCTGGTGCAGTGACAGTGAAGTTTTCTGAGGTGGCAACGCGTTCATATCCGTTATTCTTGAAGTATCGTATTTCGAATGTGCCGATCTGTGGGAGATTGAAGGATTTTTCTCCGGTTGCACTGGTAATGTACGCCCAGTCTTGGTAACTGTAATCGGTTGTGTCGACAGCGTACAGTCCGATCCAGTCATTGGTTAGATTATCGTCTGCGTCAGCATCCCAGGCCACTGTCACGGTGTCACCTTGTGTAAAGCTGGTGTCGTTTACGGTGAGGGAGTAGCCGGGAGTGCTATCGTCCCCATCATCAGAATCATCCGCCTCAGTCACAGTGATCGTGTCTGAAGTCGCGACATCAGTGTAGCTATTGTCGATAAGATAGCGGAATTCGTACGTTCCGGGTGTGTTGATGGTGAAAGTCTTGCTGCCGTCGGTGGTGTTGGTGTAGGCCCAATCGCTATAGGAGGTGTTGCTGCTGTCTACACCGTACAGTCCGATCCAGTCATAGGTCACATCTGTGGTCCCAGTGACTTCCCAGCTTACTGTCACTTGTTTACCTGCTGCGACAGTGCCTGCATCGGTAGAAAGGATATACGTCACTTCTGGATCAGTCGTGATCGTGAATGCTTCTGAGGTAGCAACAAGTTCGAATCCTGCATTTGTAAACAATCGGAGTTCGTAGGTGCCAGGAACTCCCTCGTACAAGATGAGCGACCCTTCGGTGGCAGTCGATAAGTATGACCAGCTACGGTACTGAGTATTGGCCGAGTCAACTTTATAGATACCGACCCAGTCGCTTGCATTGTGATCTGCTGGCGCAGTCCAAGAAACAACGATCGATTCATTGGGAGAGTAGTTCGTGGCGTTTGGGGCGACAGTATAAGTTGCTGCACTCACTAAAATTGGCGACAGCAGTAGCACTTCCAACAAGCCTAGAAATGAGTTTCGTAGGACGTTCATATACACTACTATATACGCATAACTGGTATTTGCAAGTAATGATTAATGTGGTGTAATTTTTTCTGAACCAAATAGGGTAGTAGGGTAATTCAAATACCGTGTATACTATGCTGAAATAGTAGTTAAATAGTCACGTAGTAACAGTCATTATGTCAGACCAAACAGTACAATCAACGCAACCTCACACGCAGCAAAGCACGCTAATGAAAGATCTTATGATCCCGGTTTCGATCATCATTGCTGGTGGCTTTATTGGCGCTGGACTTTACTTTGGTGGTGGCCAAGCAAGCTCTACTGGTGTTGCTGCACCAACTCAGGCAGCTGAAGCTGATGATAAGACTAGTTTGGTCAATCCAGTGACTGCCGCAGACCATATTCGTGGCAGTCTCGAAGCGCCGGTGAAGATCATCGAGTTTTCTGACTATGACTGTCCATTCTGTACGCGGTACCACACGGCAATGCAGGAGATCACAAGTAAGTATTCCGGTGATGAAGTGGCGTGGGTATACCGTCATTTTCCGCTTGAGCAACTTCATCCACAGGCAGCTGCTGTCGCTCTTGCTTCAGAATGTGTCGCTGAGCTCGGTGGTAATGATGCGTTCTGGGAATTCACAGATAGCTATATGACAGCTCGTGGCAGTGGCGATAAAACTGCACACAATGAACTTATTCCAAAGCTGGTTCTCGGAGTTGGTGTGTCACAGCAAGCATTCACAGAGTGCTACGATAGTGGTCGTCACAACGCAGCAATCCAGGAAGACATGACTGATGCGGTCGAGACCGGTGGTCGCGGTACACCATGGAGTATTTTGGTTGGGCCATCTGGCAAGACCTACCCGATCAATGGTGCGCTTCCAGCTGCAACGATCGAGAATCTTATCAAGCTAGCAAAAGAAGAAGCTTACTAGAGAGTATGGCGTCCGGAGTTTTGACTCGGGTCTTTCGACATCGAAGGTATGTGTTCGGTGCTGCGTTGGTAGCGTTCGCGGTGTTGACCGCTGGTGTTATGTTGCCCAATTGGGGTATTTTAGTACAGATACTGTTTTCTGGTTCGATCGGTCTTGGTGCAAAACTTTCCTTTGTCTTTAGTTTGTATGGTTCGATCTTTACTAACTTCACTGTATTTTCAGCCCTGTATCTATTGCTGATCGCAGTACTGTTTGGGATCAATGTTGGCATTTTGACATTCTACATTCGTCGACGGCAGACCAAGCGCACCGAAGGTGCGGCGGCGCATCTGGCGAGTATTGGAGGGATTGTGAGTGCGATGCTTGGGATTGGCTGTGCGGCGTGTGGCTCGGTAGTGATCACAGCAGTACTTGGTTTATTTGGTGCTACTGGATTGCTGCTCCTGCTACCGTTTCATGGAATCGAGTTTGGTGTGCTTGGTCTGATCTTGCTTATCGTATCGATCAGATATTTGATGCGGCGGATCAATGATCCAATCGTTTGTCCAACTAAGTACTAAAAAAGAGCCACCACTGGCTCTTTTTTAGCATTTATCTCCCACGGCCGTAGATTGAACGCAACTTACTCACGTGTTCTTGATAATCAGCAGAACAGTGATAGGTACCGTTGCTGGTATGGAAGTAGAATAGACAGTCTGTTGGAATCGGATTGAGGGCGGCTAAGATAGCTTCAGCCGAAGGATTCGAAATTGGTCCTGGTGGCAAGCCTTCATTCTTGTAGGTGTTATATGGTGAGTCCATGTACTTGTCGGCTGGGCGAACTGCTGGCCACCAGGCTGGTTCGTAGGCGCGGCTCCCGCGTGCATACTGCAACGTCGCGTCTAATTGTAGTGGCATATTTATAAAGAGACGATTCCAGATCACGCCTGAAATTTCGCGCATGTTCTCAAAATCACTGGCTTCGCGTTCAAGTAATGATGCGATGATGAGCGCGTCTTCAAGCGGTACTTGCTCAGCTACTTCAGGAGTATACCGAGCAAGGATTTCTTTCTCAAATGAAGAGCTGATGAGCTGCTGCATGTCGGCTGGTGTCGCGCCACGATGTGCGATGTATTGGCCTGGATAGTACTTTCCGTCACTAAAAGTAGGCGCTGTCTCGTCGACGAGTCGTTGGAACTCTAACCGGTCATCAACGTCCCAGCGAAGGATCTCCCCGATCTTTTTTGCTGCTTCTTCTTTTCGTTCGCCTGGCCAGATCACAACGATCCGACCGACTGGTGAGGCAAGGTTTTGATACCAGTCATCTTCAGCAAAGAAAGCAGCGACCTTGTTCCACCAGTTACGGCGTGAATCTGGAGCCGCTGCAAGCGCGTCTGTGAAGAAGGTATCTGCAGCAGGGTCTTCTATGATCGTTTTTGCGATCGGGTCAACACTGACCGGAAATGGCTCTGGGCGGTCGATCTCCTCGATCTGCTTTACTGCATAAGAAAAGATCATGCTCTTTGACTCGAGTAGAAGAACAAACCCCATTGACCCAAGGACACTACACATGATTATGAGACCCGCGATTCCACGAAGCACCGCCTGTTTGTTCAGCATGTGATTATTATGCCATATTGCAATGAGATAGATTCTTGAATGGGTGGGTAATTCTCTAGTCTTATAATTTGTGGCCTGGCGTGGTGAGGAGTAGAATAGGTAGACCTTACAGGCTTAATTTTGTACGTATGAAAAGCATGAAAATTATTGGATTCTTAGTAGTTGCAGCGATAGTGGTTGCTGTAGCCGGGTATTTCATGTTGTTTGGTGGTGATACGTCATCAGAGACTAGTGAAGAAAAAGCTGCGCAGTTGGCTGAGGAAGCGGGAGTTTCGCCAGCTACTGATGATACACGCCAGGGTAGCGGAACGCTCGAAGAGTTGCGACTCTTGGGCGAGGACCTCGAATGTACTATCGCTGTGGTGGCTGGAGAGCAAGCGACGACTGTTGAAGGAACCTACTTCGTGAGTGATGGTGAGATCAGAGGTGACTTCCTGACCGAGACGCCAGACCTAAGCGGCATGATGTTGTCTTCTATGATCATTTCTGAGGATATGATGTATGTTTGGACTGAACTTGAAGGTGAAAAGTATGGGGTGAAGATCGATCTTTCACTGGTAGAGGAGGATGTAAATGCAGAGACTGCAGTGTCACAAGAACCGGTGCGAATGGATGATCGAGTTGATTATCGTTGTGTGCGCTGGAGCAACGTCGACCGCACGGTGTTTGTACCACCGGGTGATGTGCTCTTTCAGGACATGAGTGCTGTCATGGAGTCTGGTATGGAATACGGTACTACGTACGAAGGAGGAGGCATGCCGAATTTTGAAGGATTCGAGATGCCGCAAATGCCAGAATTACCGTAGTGGAGCTAATAGAAAAGGCGCGGGGCCCTTGGGCCCCGCACCTTTTCTATGCCAATCTATCAACTCCGATCGTGATTAATACGATGGCGAAAAAGATGCCAGCCAAGAACACTGCACCAGCAGCCATGTCCTTACTGTGTTTGATGCCGTCGTGTAGTTCGGGGTGGATGCGGTCGAGGGCCGCTTCAAGGGCAGAGTTTTGGAGTTCAGTGATAAAAATGAGAAACGTGGAGAGAGTTAGAAAAAGCGCCTCTATAGTAGAAAACGGTTTGAAAAAGTAGTAGGCGAGCAGTGCAACAATGGCAGCAAGTGCTACCTGACTAGCGAAGCCAAAATCATGTCGTAATGCATAGGTGAGTCCACGTAGTGCGTGTGGGAAGCGTCGAAAGTATTTTTTGATCATAGTTTCACTATTTTACTATACACCATGGTTCTGAATACTTTCTCGTTATCACTGATCAGTCGGGGGTTTGGGGGGTTTTAAAAATCGAGCCGCATTCAGGCAGGCTAGGGTCATATCCGCATGGCGGAAGGTCGTCAAAGTCTGGTGTGTAGCCCACCTCTGTGTATACGTAGGCCAACAACAGTATGAGCATAACAACTATTGCGATTACTATTTTTCTAAACATGAGACCTTTAGTATACCTAATAGTCTTTCTCTGCGTAGATAGAGATAGTACGGCGCTTGCGGGCCTTACCTTTTGAGGTGTGTTTGTGAGAGCGATAGATTTTGTGAACAATGAATCGCTCACTTAGGAATGCTACTAACTCTTCCTCACTGTAGACATACTCTGGCACTCCCATGACCGGATGGATATAGGTTCCTTCTTCTTGTCCCGGATGATCCTTGAGGAGCCGAGCGGTGTGGAGGTCTTTGTCCTTGAGGAAGGTTTTCATGAAGAGGAAGCCACCGGGCGCGAGCACGCGAAAGAGTTCGTCACGGAGGTGCTCGCGCCCGGCTTTATCGAGGAAATGCGAAGTCATCATATCAAGCGCAATCGTTTGTGACTCGTCTTCGGCAGGGAGCGGCGCGCCAGCTGATCCAACGTGGTATTTAATCGCAAGCCCCTCGCTGGCGCGCCGTGCTTGCGCAACTGCCGCAGAAGAGATGTCGACGCCAATACCATTCATACCAAACTCGCGTGCCAGATAGATGAGATTACGTCCGTTACCACAGCCAGCATCGATCGCACTTGATCCAGTAGCCAGAATATCCTCACGCTTGCGCCGCTCTGTCCACCGAGTGAACTTAGCGAGGTCGGCACTCTCAGCTTCAGAGAGCTTGAGGTGCTCCGGGTTGGTGTACTCCTTATCCCAAAAAGCCGCACCGTGCACCTTGCGCTTTTTCTTCCGAGTGAAATTTGGTTTGACTGCCATACAGTACGCAAGAGACTACGACACTTTTGGCTTATTGTCTACCTCTCGTACGATAAAGGTATTTGCGATCCACTTCGAGAATTCAACCACCATGATGTTGATCAAGCACCACACTGCCACAAAGCAGATCCAGCCAAAAGAGAGTGGGGTGACTTCAAAGATATCCACTAAGAACGGAACGGTAAAGGTTGCGATCATGAGTACTGTGCCAATGGCAACACCACCCATAAGGTATCGATTTTCAAGTAGTGAGTAGCTGAAGATCGAGCGACTGAGATCAAGGAAAGAGAATGAAATGAAGAGTGTGTAGGTACCAAAACTTGCAAAGATGATACTGCGAGCGAGGTCGACTGGTACGCCGAACTGTAGCAAGCTTAAGTATAGTCCGAAGAGCATAAGCGAGACTACTATACCGATGAAGATCGTCAGAAAGATCACTCGTGTGCTAAAGAACTGTTTGCTGGCCGCGCCTTCTTCACGCATTCTCTGACGGTCAAACGCAAAGGCGATCGCCGGAAGACTGCCAGTGAACAAGTTCACCCAGATGATCTGGATAGCGGAAAGCGGTAGTGCAACACTGGCTAGGATCGCACCGCCGATCAAAATGAGTTCATCAAGTGCGTTTGACATGAGGTAGACAAACATCTTCTTAATATTGGCGAGAATCTGTTTACCTTCTTCGATTGTCGCAACGATCGTCTTAAAGTTGTCGTCAAGTAGAATGAGGTCAGCGACACTTTTTGCTACATCACTTCCTGAGCCAACCGCGATTCCGATGTTTGCGGCCTTGAGTGATGGTGAGTCGTTAACGCCGTCGCCAGTCATAGCAACCACTGCGCCGCGAGACTGATGCAACTTGGTGATGCGGAGTTTGTCTTTTGGAGTCACGCGAGCATAGATGATGATGCGATCAAGGATCTGCAAGAGATCTTCATCAGAGAGCTGTTGCAATTGTGTACCGGTAAGTACGTTTGATTCAGTGGCTTTCCAACCAAGGTCTTTTGCGATCGCTAGTGCGGTGCCGGGCAGGTCGCCGGTAGCCATGATGACCTTTGTGCCATAGCCATGTATACGTTCTAAGGCTTGCGGTACTTCTGGCCGGATCGGGTCATGGAAACTGAGTACCCCCAGAAACGAAATGTCTTGTACGTGATCGATCGAGATCGCAGCTGGTTCGGCGTGTGATGTCAGTAGTCCAACCCCTAAAACTCGTCGCCCGTAGCGACTGTGTTCGTCGATCGCATGTTGCAATTGTGTGCGTTCTTCGTGAGAAAGATACGAACGGTCTAGGAGGATGTCTGGTGCTCCCATGACCACATGAGGGTCTTCAAAAGCGCTCAGGTGAGCTGGAAGATACTGTGCGGGGATGCGTATGACCGAGAATTTGTACTTTGAACTGAACGGGATCCGGATCTGTATTTCGGTGCGATCTTCTGCAGTTTGTGTGATCCCGTGGTGTGCAGCGGCTCTGACAATATTAGTCTCAAGGTCTGAACCATTCATGACCCAGTCGGTGTACGTATCCTCGGGATTTTCTACTACAACGTCACTGGCACAGCGCGCCAGAGTGAGAATTTCCTTTTGGAGGGAATTGAAGCTGTCTTTATGATCAGATGGAGTGAAATCGGCAGCAAGAAGTTGGTCCTTTGTATCGATATCAATGAGCTGCATGTCTGCTTGCGTCAGCGTGCCCGTTTTGTCGGTAATGATGAGCGTAGTAGAGCCGAGTGTTTCAGCGGCGGTTAAGTTACGCATTACTCCCTTCTTCTTAGCGATGCGTGTGACACCGATGGCAAGAATAGAGGTGAGACCGATCGGAAGTGCTTCTGGTACTGATCCAACAAATACGGCAATGGAGATGAAAAGCATCTCTTCCATGCCACGCCCTTGCCAGATTCCGATCATAAACAGCGCTGCCACTGCAAGGGCGGTAAAGATGATGATCGCCCAGGTTAGCTTCGAAAGTGCTTTTTGCAGCGGTGTGTGTTCAGAGTCCGTTTCGTCTACCAATTGGGCCAATTTTCCGATCTCGGTGTCGTAGCCTGTCGCGGTGACTACTGCATAGGCTGAACCATCAATATTGAGTGTGCCTGCAAATACCATGTTCTTTCGCTCAGGCAAGGCTGCTGTTTCGGACAGGGTAGCCACGTCTTTTTCAACGGGGAGTGACTCGCCGGTCAAAATAGCTTCGTCAGACGTAAAATTGATCTCCTTTATGATACGTGCATCGGCAGTGATACGAGCCCCACGGGCAATGTGTAAGATATCTCCTGGTACGATAAAGCGAGGATCAACTTCGGTCTCCTTTCCACCTCTGATCACCAGGGTGCGATGAGTGATGTATGACTTCAGACTATCGATAGCCTTTTCTGCTTTGAATTCTTGCACAAAGCCGAGTACGGCGTTTACTAGTACCGCAAAGGCGATAATGATGGTGTCGAGCCACTCTTGCAGCGCTGCAGTAATGAGCACTGCAATACAAAGAATGATGATAAGTGGACTGGCGAACTGTTGAAAGAAGATCTGCGCTGGCCCTTTTTTCTTGCGGGATTCAAATACGTTCTCACCGGCTTCGCTAAGACGCTTTGATGCTTCTTCTTCTGTTAAGCCTTTATGTAAGTCTGTCTGCAGCGTCGTGGCTAGCTGATCAGCATCATCAGACCACGGACTGTGTGGAATAGTAAACATAGGTTAAGTGTATCAAACAATATTTTGTCTAGAGTGAGTTGGTGTGAGCTAATGTGCTACTATATTTTTCATATGAAAAATCCATGGGTAGCAGTCGGCGTAGTCGTCGTGTTGCTGATCATTGGTTCGGTGTTCCTGTCGAACCAGTCAGCGCAAGAAAGTAATGAAAGCATCACTATTACTGATCATGTAAAGGGTAATCCAGAAGCCTCGGTCATGCTCACTGAATATAGCGATTTTCAGTGTCCCGCTTGTTCTTCTTTCCAGCCGGTGGTTGAGAGCGTGCTTGAACAGTATGGCGACCAGATTCGCTTTGAATATCGACACTTTCCATTGATCACAATTCACCCACATGCGCTTCGTGCAGCGATCGCAGCTGAAGCAGCAGGGCAGCAGGGAAAGTTTTTCGAGTTCCATGACCTACTGTTTCAGAATCAACAAGAGTGGTCTACCGTTGCGGTGCCAACGACATTCTTTGTGAAATATGCTGAAGAACTCGAATTGGATATCGAGCAGTTTCGTAGCCAGCTCAATTCATCACTCCTTGAGGAGCGAGTCCGTTCTCAGTTTGATGAAGCCCGTGAACTCGGACTGACCGGAACTCCGTCATTCCTGCTCAATGGTCAGAAGATGAAGTACGAGACACTAGATGAGTTTCTTGGTCAGATCGCCGCTGCGATCGATCCATCGTCAGCGTCTGGTACGGCTGCCGTCGGAAGTGATGTGCGATTTGGATTCTAGATTGGACTAGAAGAAAAGCGGCGCGGAGGCTTTGCCTCCGCGCCGCTTTTCTTTCTCAAAAATTGTCAAGAGTTGTCACTGCACAACATGTGTGTTCACGTTGGAATCAGGTCTGATTTCGGTGTATGCTTTTACAGTCTGAATACAGCAATTCTGATATGCAGTGTTACCGAAAAGGCTGCTTTTTTATTTCTTAGTGAATCTTATGAAGAAGGAGAAAAATATTGTCGTTTTCGTGATGAATCTACCTGATGGTGTCGATACTGTTAGGCAAGTTAAAGATTTCAAAAATAAGTTTGGCTCAGAAATTGAAGTCATGTTTTTGCTTGATTCACGTGTACGTCGTGAAGGTGATGATTTTCTTCAAAAGTACAATCTGGACTATTGTGTATCATGTGATTTCTCTAAACCATGGAAAATCGCAGAAGCACTTTTGCCCTATCAGGACAAGCTCCTCGCTATAACTTGTCGTTCTGAAAAGTACCTACCTCGTTTCATAAACGTCATTCCTCATGTGCCATATTTACGTACACCAACCACAGAGTCGCTGTTGTGGGCAAGTGATAAGTACGAAATGCGCAAGCGTTTGAAACTGTATGATGCAAGAATTACACCGGAATTCACCCTAGTAAAACAAAATTCCAAAAAAGAACGCGACCGAGTAGTAAAAAAGATAGGCTTCCCTATGATTGTAAAACCCGCAAACATGGTAGCAAGTTTGTTTGTGACAATTTGTTATCACGAGGAAGAACTTGACTCAACGTTGCGAACTATTTTTCGTAAACTAAAACAAGCATATAAAAATGATGATCGTCTAGAGGAGCCAAAAGTTATTGCTGAAAGCTTTATGGAAGGGGATTTATACTCAATTGATTCCTATGTAAATTCGCGTGGTACGGTTTCACATTGTCCATTGGTGCGCCAGAAAACCGCCAAGGAAATTGGACGTGATGACTTTTATAATTACCTACAGATGACCCCAACCGCGCTCAAGTCTTCTACGGTGGCGAGAGCTGAGGAGGTGGCTGAAAAAGCCATTCACGCATTAGGTTTGCGTAGTACCACAGCTCACACTGAACTTATGAAGATAGATGATGAGTGGAAGGTGGTTGAGATCGCTGCTCGAGCAGGTGGTTTTCGGCATGATTTACACAGTTTGAGTTGTGACATCAATCACACGCTTAACGATGTGCTGACTCGTATTCCTAAGAAAGTGCAAATTCCAAAGAAATGTAAGGGTTTTGCTTGTGCGATGAAGTGGTTTGCCGATAAGGAAGGAAAGCTGGTTGAACTGAAAGGCATTAAGAAAATTAAGGAGCTTGATTCGTTTCACAATATCTTTGTAAGGAACAAGGTTGGTGACAGAGTTATGTTTGCTCGGAATGGCGGTCGATCTGTTTTTAATCTGTTTCTGTACAACGTTGACCGCTCAAATCTATTGGCAGATATTCGTCGGGTTGAAAAATTGGTCAACATCAAAGTGGCAGATCGTGGAGTGAAGAAGGCACCCGCAAAAAAAGCGACCAAAAAGACAGTATCGAAGAAGGGTAAGAAGTAGGGTGTGTAAGGCCGGCTCCCATAGGGAGCCGGCCTTTGGTATGATTACAGGATGTTTCGAACACGCGATTTTATTCTGATCTTCACGTCGATCGTGTTTTTGCTGGTGGCAATCACCGCAACGACAGTGCTGCAAAAAGGTAGTGGACAACCGGAGTTGCGCATTGCGCCTGACGCTGAGCAGACGTATGTTGCTGAAGTGTACGAGGGGCCGACGATCTCACGAGCAGAGCGTCTAGCAGCGCTGCGAGAAAAGATCTCGGCCGGGCAAGGAGTGACACTTGAGGCGCCTGTCATCGAATCTGAAGACAATGAGGAGTCTGTAGCAACTCCAGCTACCACAACAGAAACTGAAGTATTAGCAGGTGCTCCTGTGTATTGTCCGCAGTATGCGCCATATACCGGTCCGTGGCCGCGTACTGGTGTATCGATCGAGGTGGCTGAAGGGGCGCGTTTGGTCTATGAGGCTGGTGGTCTTGATTCGGCCGATGTCACCATTGCTCCCGGTCGTTCAGTCTTGTTGCAACTCCCTGTTGCTCCGTTTGCACTAGCCCAGCCTGCTTGTCTGCGTACTGACGTGATCGGCATTGCGCAAGATGGTTCACTGATCCGCAATAATGAAGCGGGTCTATATGGTGTGTTTGGTGCTGAGACAATTGTCGGCTATGCGCTAGATGGTTTTCCGATCTATGGCACCAGTGCGGTCGAAACTGACACGTGTGGTGGTGCGGTGGTGGGTGGTCAGTACGGCTACCGTCTGACAGCTGGGCAGACGCAAATACTGAACTGTTTCTCAGCTACACCAGTAACTTTCTAAAACATGGCAACTTTGATCGTGGATATTGAGACCAAGGCCGAAGACTGGAAGGCTCTTCCAGGGATTACGCGCAGTGCACTCACGCAGTGGATCGAAAAAGCTGATTTCAGCTATGAAGAAAAACGTAAGAAACTGAGTACGGTGCAGTCACGGCTCTCGCTCTCGCCATTTACGGCATCGATCATCTCTCTGGCTGTGTATGATGTCGAGCGAAAGACCGGCGCTGTGTATTTTGTATCGAATGAGTCTGAAGATTCGTTTGAAATCGATGATTTCACCTTCAAGGCTCGTACGGAAAAGGAGATCCTCGAAGATTTTTGGGAAGGAGCAACAAGTTATGATGTATTCGTCACTTTCAATGGACGCTCTTTCCTGATGCCATTTATACATCATCGTTCTGTCATGCAGGGCGTCAAACCAACGGTTGATATCGCACGTCAGCGCTATCTCACCAAACAGACATTGCCATACCATGTCGACTTACTCGATGAACTTTCATTCTACGGTGGTATGTCTCATCGCCCATCGCTTGCACTGCTGTGTGGTGCATACGGGATCGACAATAGTAGTCTCCTTAGTGGCGACGAGATCGACGCCGCTTTTGCCGATGAGCGCTATCGGTACATTGCAGAAAAGAACATGGGTGATGTGCAGGCGATCAATGGACTCTATGAGAAGTGGAAAGAGAATCTTGCACCACATTCCTTTATCAATGCTCTTGAAGGATAAGTAGTGATTTTTGATATACTGCCACTATGACTGAAAAGAAATTTCCGGAAGGATTCTATTGGGGAGCAGCGACTGCTTCGTATCAGGTTGAAGGGGGGGTAGAGAACTGTGATTGGGCTGAGGCGGCACGCGCGAAGCGCGTGCCGCCGTGTTGTCGTGCGTGTGACCACTACAATCGATATGAAGCTGATTTTGATATTGCAAAAGAACTGGGTCACACCGCGCATCGTTTCTCTGTTGAGTGGGCACGAATTGAACCAGAAGAAGGGAGGTTTGATCAAGAGGCAATTGAGCACTATCGGAAGGTGCTATCGGCGCTCAAAGCTCGCGAACTGACGCCATTTGTTACTATTTGGCATTTTACGTTGCCGCTCTGGTTTTCACAGTCTGGTGGCTTTGAGCGCAGCGATGCGCCTGAAATATTCGCTCGCTATGCCGCGTTTGTGGTCGAGCAACTAGGCGATCTTTGCGATCATTTTTCAACCATGAATGAGCCAAATGTGTTTGGTAGCAATGGTTGGTTGCGTGGTACGTGGCCGCCATTCAAGCGTTTCAAGCTTACTGATATGGTTTCGATCACGAATTCTGGGAAGTCGTATGAAGCTGCGCCCGACAAGGGTTTTGGTCCGGTCAGAACATATTTTAAGGTCATGAAGAATCTTGCTTTGGCCCATAATGCTGCATATAGAACTATTAAGAACGTCTCGCCAAAGACCGAAGTGAGCGTGGTGAAGCATGTCATCGTCTTTGCTGCTAATTGGAACCCATTCAATAAGCTAGCCGCAGCAGTCGCCAACTTCTACTGGACAAAACTCTTCATGGGTCGAACTCATAAATACTGTGATTCGATTGGTCTTAATTACTATTTCTATACACAGTTTGGTGATAAGCGTCAGTGGAAAAAGACTGATATGGATTGGAATTTTGCACCGGAGCATATCTACGATGCACTCATGATGCTGGCGAAGTACAAGAAGCCATTGTTTGTGTCTGAAGGCGGGTTGGCTGATCATGATGATTCAGACCGTGCCGAGTATATCAAGAAGCAAGTTGCTGCTACGTGGCAGGCAATCCAGGATGGAGCCGATGTTCGTGGGCATTTGTATTGGTCGCTGATGGATAACTACGAATGGGCACTTGGGTTTGAAAAGCAGTTTGGCCTTATCCAAATCAACTACAAGACGCTTGAGCGAACAATTCGTCCATCAGCCTACGTGTATAAGGAAATAATCGAGAAAAACGCCATAGTAGAATGATTACATGGGTTGGATACTCTTGGCGGCTGCAGGGCAATTTTTGAATGCTATTGTAGCCATCTTTGATAAGTACATCGTCTCTGACGAACAGGTCTTGCCTCGTCCGTTTGTGTACGCGTTTTACTCGTGTCTCGTGACGGGCGGGTGGATCATCATCTTTTTCTTGGGGTGGGTACCGGGTCTTTCAGATCTGGGAATGCCATCGCTTGAGAACGTTAAAACGCCGACCATTCAAGTGGTGGGAATGTCTATTTTGGCAGCGTACACCTTTTTTATTGCGCTGGTCTCTATGTATGATGCCTTGCGCCGAGCAGATGCTTCTAATGCGCTACCGATCATCGGTTCTGTGTCCGCCTTGGCAACCTTTGGATTCAGTTACTTGTTTTTGGATGCAACGCTTCACGACAATTTTATCATTGGTATCGTACTTCTTGCTGTTGGTACGCTGTTGGTCGCCCAGACCCTGCCACGGGTGGATACCGTGCTTCAGGTGCTACATAGCGGTCTCTTTTTCGCGTTGCACTATATCACCATGAAAGGTTTGTTTTTGGAGACCAGTTTTGATGACGGCTTCTTTTGGTCACGAGTTGGGTTTGTGTTCTTTACCTTGTCGCTCCTCTTGATCCCAGCATACTTTGAGAAGGTGAAGACGGTCAGTAAGCGGACGACAAGGAAAGCTGGCATTATTGTGTTGTTGGCAAAGATCTTGGCTGGCGTGGCTTCATTCCTCTTACTTAAAGCAACACACTTAGGCGAGCCAGCTGTCGTGCAAGCCCTTGGTGGCTTGCAGTACGTGTTCATTTTGCTTATCAGTATTGCACTGGCACACCAATTGCCGTCCACAGCAACCGATCGAGATACTCGCCCTGAGACTTTCTTCCGTAGATTGCTGTATGTGGTGATCATCTTGGTTGGGTTCGTGGTTCTCTTCACGTGATACGATGTATAACAACGCATGATAAAAAAGGTCTTGTACAGCTTGGTGGGTATTTTGGTGGTAGGCCTTTTTGGACTCTTCCTTTTGGCGCAAAAGGAAGAGCCAAGTGATATCACATATGGAATGTCATTTAATACACCGTACGCACGCGAGCTTGGTCTCAATTGGCAGGAGGCGTACGACGCGATCCTCGATGAGCTGCAGGTACGACATCTGCGTCTCGCCGCACACTGGCCAATGGTAGAACCGCAGCCGGGTGTCTACAATTTTGAAGAGCTTGATTATCAGATCAAGCGAGCTGAAGAAGTGGGGGCTGAGGTGGTGCTGGCGGTCGGGCGCCGCTTGCCGCGGTGGCCAGAATGTCATGTGCCAGCATGGGCTGCAGATATCTCATCGGAGGAACGGCAAGCGGCGCAGCTCAGGTACATGGAACAAGTTGTGACTCGGTATCAGAACAGTCCTGCTGTGGTCATGTGGCAGGTTGAGAACGAACCGTTTTTAGAAGTGTTTGCGTTTGAGCATTGTGGTGAACTCGATAAACAGTTCCTTGACCGAGAGATCGCTCGAGTACACGAGCTTGATCAGACTCGTCCGATACTCGTGACCGATAGCGGCAATTTGGGTACCTGGGCAGGAGCGTACCGCAGTGGCGATGTGTTTGGTACGAGTGTGTATGTACACTTTTGGAATCCTGAACTAGGACAGTTTCGAACAGTCTTACCAGCCTGGTTCTATCGGGTGAAAGATAATCTGATGGCGGTATTGTTTGGCGAGAAACCAACAATGCTTATCGAGTTGTCGGCAGAGCCGTGGTTACTTGAGCCGGTGACAGACGTGCCTCTTTCAGTGCAATTCACGCGCATGAACCTAGAAAAGTTTGAAGACATTCTCGAATATGCAAAAGAGACAAGGTTTGAACAACAATATCTTTGGGGAGCGGAATGGTGGTATTGGCTCAAGCTGCAGGGCGAACCGGCAATGTGGGAGCGAGGTGAGAGATTGTTCAATGAGTAGGTGGAATGTAACAGTGGCGCAGAATGAAAGATGTCTAGTCACCTCGTCGTATATAATCAACGTATGGAGTCAGAGCAGATCGCAAAGACAGCGCTCATCAGTAGCGTCATTACACTTTTGATCATTGGTACTACTGGGTATGCGCTTCGTAGTCAGATCAGTGATTATTTTCAGACTCCGGCTTCTCATACAGTGGCAAGTAGAACAGAGATCGTGCAAGAGGACAGTAAGGTAGTCTCGACCATCGAGCTGGTCAATGACGCAGTGGTTTCGGTCGTTGTCACCAAGGATGTGCCAGTATACGAACGATACTATGAATCGTATGACCCGTTTGGGTTCTTCGGGGGCTTTAGTGTGCCACGGGTGCGTGAAAATGGCACTGAAGAACGAGAGGTTGGTGGTGGGTCAGGTTTTATTGTAAGTAACGACGGGATGATCGTTACGAACCGTCATGTCGTTGATGATGAAGAGGCGAAGTATACCGTCCTTCTTAACGATGGAACGTCATACAAAGTGGAGGTGCTCGCGCGTGATCCGCAGCTCGATATTGCTATCCTTAAGATCACCGATCCGCTCGAAAGCGCGCTTACATTCGTGCGTTTTGGTGATTCTGAGTCATTACGTCTTGGTGAGACAGTCATTGCTATTGGTAATGCGCTTGCTGAGTTTCGCAACTCAGTATCGGTCGGTGTGATCTCAGGTCTGTCACGATCGATCGTGGCGAGCGATAGTCTTGGACACAGTGAACAGCTGGATGAAGTCATTCAGACTGACGCTGCGATCAATCCTGGAAACTCAGGTGGACCGTTGCTTAACTTGAACGGGGAAGTGATCGGTGTGAATGTGGCAACCTCACGAGGTGCAGATAACATCGGTTTTGCATTGCCGTCACACGTGGTCAGATCAGTGGTAGATTCAGTGCGTGAACACGGCGAGATCGTGCGTCCGTTTCTGGGAGTGCGGTATGCAATGGTGACTGATCGTATGATCGAGCTAAACGATCTGCCTGTAGATCATGGGGCGCTCGTGGTCCGTGGTCAATCTGCTGACGAGTTGGCGGTCTTGCCAGGATCTCCAGCCGACAAAGCAGGAATTGTTGAGAATACGATCATTCTGTCGATCGATGGCGAAGAGTTGCGAGATACTGATCTAGCGACAGTATTGCGTGGTAAAGAAGTGGGGCAGGAGGTCGAGTTGCTGCTCTGGCAGGACGGGGAAGAACGCACAGTACGGGTTACTCTTCGGCGTACGCCATAAGGTATACTTATTGGTATGACCAATAGACGTGCGACTGACAGTGTTGTGGGGGAGTTTTCTCGCGTAGCTGAGGAGGTTCTTGATGATGCGCAGATGGTGGTAGATACCGCTGAGGTACAGATCCAGCGAGTAGCTGCGCCGGTACGCAAGAGCATTCTAAAGCGTTTCCCTGTCTTGTTTCTGCTAGCGGTTACGTTTGGTTTTACTGCTACCATCACGGGCATGGAGCAGCTGTTGATTCGAAGTGAGTTGTTGCAAGATCATCCGGCAGTTATTCTTGCGATCGGTATTTTCTTGCTGGTAGCAACTGGTACTTTGTACAAAAAACTAGGCTGACATGAGTTTTTGGAAATTTACATTCTCCTTCCTGTATGTTCGAAATTGGGATACGGGGGTAAAGGAATTGTCTCGACCCCGAGTTGCGCTGTTTTGTGGTGGCTTGTTTCTCCTCATGCTAGCTCTGACTATTATCAGTATTTTGCAAGCCCCGATAGAATACATTGCACCATGAAGAAGTTTTTAATCATTTCTGGAAGTTTTTTACTTGGCGCACTAGTCGCGACGGTACTCGTCTTTTGGTATGTGCTACAAAACATTCCTCAGCCTGCAGCAGGGTCTGCACAGACAAATGAAACGACGTCTGCAGATACGGAAGGTGTCGCTTCATCGGACGCAACAACAGGTATTCCACTGCGTGATCTGGCGCTCAGTGATGCGCAGCTGTCTGTGCTTGATAAAGTTGGGATTGATGTGGACACTTTTGTTATTACTCCTGCTATGCAGTCGTGTGCAGCGGAGACTCTTGGCTCGGCACGATTCTCTGAAGTATTGGGTGGTGCGGCGCCAAGTGTTCTTGAAACGACCCGTCTGCTCCCTTGTTTGCGTGCAGAGTAGTCATTGCAAGCACTGTCAAACCACGTATACTACTAGAGAAATAAACACGTTATGTCTGTAATTGCACGCTTTAGAGCTTTGCCCGACAAGGACAAGGCTGCTCTTATTCGAAAATTGGTCCAAAATGGAACGCCAGATTTTGATTACTTTTATCTCATTGGTCTCTCCACTTTAATGGCGACTCTGGGTTTGCTGCTTGATAGCAGTTCGATCGTGATTGGCAGTATGCTCATTGCGCCACTTATGTATCCTATCCTCGGTGTTTCTTTGGGTTTGGTAATGATGAACAACAACATCAAGTTGGTGCAGCGTGCCCTTTCTACTCTCTTGAAGTCTCTTGGTGCTGGACTTCTGTTGTCGGTGGTGGCTGCAGCTCTTTTTGGGACAAGCGATCCTGGTATGTTCACTACAGCTGAGGTAATGGCTCGCACTGAGCCACACTTCTTGCACCTTATTGTGGCAGTTGTGGCTGGTGCAGCCGTGGCATACATGCTCGCGCGGCCTGAGTGGAACGATGCGTTACCTGGTGTAGCGATCGCTGTTGCACTCGTACCACCGCTCGCAACTGTTGGTGTAGGTATTGCTGCACTTGATATGACTATCATTGCTGGCGCTGCAATGATTCTTATCTTGAACCTGTTCGGTATCATTTTGACCGCTATGCTTATTTTCCAGCTCATGAACCTGTCTGAGAAGGAGCATATCGCTGAATCTACAGTGAAGCGTGAAGAGGAAAAGTTGGAAGAAGAGAACAAGGTGATCGCTGAAGTTACAGAGCAGATAACCGAACAAAAGACTATGGAGAAACGTGTAATTAAAGAGGATATTACGGCTTCATGATCGACTGCACAAAACAGTTTAACAGTGTCTTAAAACTCGTACTTTTTAGTGTGGTGCTGTTTTTTGTGTCAGTCACTGCAGCGAGTGCGGAGGTTGTCGTCCGTTCTGATTACACTGTTTCGGTGACTGAGGATCAGGTCATCGCTGGAGATTTTTACACTGCAGCAAACATTCTTAATGTATCAGGCGTTATCGAATCTGATCTGGTCGCCGCTACGGGTAAGACAACAATCAATGGTTCTGTTAATGGTGACGCGTTTATAGCAACCTGGTCTCAGACTGATGTGCACGGCACGATCGGTGATGACCTACGTATCATCTCAACCGGAGCAACGATCGCCGAACCAGTCATGGGTGACCTACTCGTGATTGGTTCGTCAGTACACATTCTTTCGACCGCCAGTATCGCTGGTGATGTCGTCATTTATGCCGGACAGGTCAATATTGAAGGTTCGGTTGGTGGTGATGTGCTTGGAACTATGAAGAATCTCCGGATCAATGGACCGGTAGCAGGTGATGTTGATGTTAAAGTTGATGAGTTTGCTTTAGGTGATCGTGCTGCGATCGAAGGGTCGGTGCGCTACGTCAGTTCAGATGTTCTTAATCTATCTCCCGATCATCGAGTGGGAGGTGAGATCTTCCGCAATGATCCAGTGATCGATAAAAACGAATATCAATTCAAATCACTCTTTGTCTCAGCCTTGGTCGTGCTCTTCACAGTGTTGGTCTGGTTCCTTATTTCGCGTCGTTCGCTTGAGGAGGTTGTGAAGGAGGCGGCGACAAAAAGCGTTAGGTCACTTGTAGTTGGCTTATTGGTGCTACTTCTGGCGCCATTAGCTACGATCATTCTTCTTTTCAGTGTCATTGGCATGTTCGTTGGTATTGTCTTCCTCTTCCTATATGCCCTTTTGGTAACCCTCTCCTTCGCTGGACTGTCTGCTGTGATCGGACATGTCTTGATGCGAGTTTTCAATCAGCCATCTGCTCGACTATCGCTCGTCACGTTGGTGGTTGGAGTTTTTGCGGTTATTTTACTCGTAATGTTGCCGGTCGTAGGGCAGGTTGCGTTGTTCCTGTGTATGCTTGTTACACTTGGTGCGATCGTCGACCTGTTGCTCCGTGCTCGAGGATAATGATCTATGTTTGTTGCTTTGATCGAGGTCCTGAAGGATCTGTGGCGTTTTGTTTTTAGGCTTGATGTAGTACCGACGCCAATGCCGAGGCCGAATGTTCCAGATCCGGTTTCTGTTGAGTTGCCTGCACCCGAACCATCACTTGCTGATCTTTCGTATAAGTACGGGAAGACAGCCTTTGTTTCGATTCCAGAGCTGTCTTGTTTGGCGAGGCCAAAGCCTGGTTTTGACTTACAGCTGGGTTCCTTCCACTATGGTGATACGGTGTCTGTGCTGAAACGCGAGCCTGATTTCTCACTTGTTTTTACGCCACAATTAGAAGGGTGGGTGCAGAGTGGAGCGCTTAGTGAAGATGAACGACAGGTATTTCCGCAACTAGTGCAAGATCATATCTATCATGCTACCCACGAAGCAACGGTGGCTATTCGTCGTGTTCTTCGTGATGCGTGTGGTGGTGGCGTAATGGATTTGCCACTGCAATCTCTAGAATATGCGCTGTATGAGTTGTCTCGCCGGGGGATCGTGGTGCCGTGGCCGCAGCTTCGTCCACGTATTCCTGGGCAATGGCAGCAGTTACTTCGTGGTGTCCCAAGAGTACGGATCGATGTTGAGCCTCGTACTGGAGCTATACTTGAACATGCTCCTGAGGCAGTGGAGCGAGGTTTCTTGGGCTATGTTGAGGCTGTCCATCCTGATGATTCGATCGTACTACGCAGCGTGGGGCGGGATATCGATGGAGAGTATATTGTTGAAACACTAATGCGTGATGAGTGGCGAGAGTGGCGTCCTGTATTTATAAATTTCTCGTAGATTGGTACACTTGTTGTATGAAACCAGTAGCATTTTTTGATATCGACGGTACGGTCTTCCGTTCAAGCTTGCTTATTGAGCTGGTTGAACAACTGATCGCAGAAGAGGTCTTTCCACCAGAAGCAGCGCTTGAGTATGAAACAGAGCTTGAGAATTGGCGATCACGAGAAGGAAAGTATCAGGAGTATATCGAGGCAGTCATTGCAACCTTTTTAAAGCACATCAAGGGTGTGCACTACAGCACCTTTGCTGACATCGGCCGACACGTTGTAGATGAACAGAGTAGATATGTGTACCGGTACACGCGAGATCTGATCAAGAAGCTCAAGCAAGAGGGGTACTACATTGTTGCGATCTCACAATCACCAAAGACGGTACTTGATGAATTTTGTGCCGAATATGGTTTTGATAAAGTGTACGGCCGGTTTTATGAGATCGGCCCGCAAGACCAGTTTACCGGCAAAGTGCTTGATGAGCATTTGATACAGAATAAAGCCAATATCGTGAAGCGTGTCTTTGAGCGAGATCAGAGTTTGACCGAGGAACGCTCCGTTGCGGTTGGTGATACAGACGGTGATATCCCACTGCTTGAATCAGTTTCTGAACCGATCTGTTTCAATCCAAATCAACCGCTCTATGCGTACGCAAAGCGCGCAAAGTGGCCAATTATCGTGGAGCGGAAGGATGTTATCTATCATTTATAAGCAGGGTGGTTTTTGGTATAGTGTTGGTATGAAACGAAAGAAGCGGTTACGAAGAGATCAAGAGAAAGCGGTTGTTGGTGGTGTGTTGGCCGGGTTGGCAAACTACTTTGATCAGGATCCGGTATTATTCCGTATCATGGCGATCGTGTTTCTCATTTTGACCGGTGTCTTTCCGGGGTTACTTTTTTATCTGGGTGCTTGGATCGTGATGCCAAAAGCTGATAACACTGACCACTTCGACTACGAGGTGGTCGAGTAGTGTCATGAATCAAAAAGAGCGCAGGTTTGTTGATACCGTTTGGCGACACTATCACGATCATGGTCGTCATGATCTGCCATGGCGAAAGACCGCTGATCCCTATCGAATTTTGGTTTCTGAGCTCATGCTGCAGCAGACACAAGTTGACCGTGTCTTATCTAAGTACCGGTCTTTTTTGAAGGAGTTTCCTACGGCGCGGCGGCTTGCCGCCGCGCCACTTGGTGACGTACTCCGGGCTTGGCAAGGACTTGGGTACAATCGCCGGGCAAAGTTTTTACATCAAGCTGCCAAAGAGGTAGTGAAAAACCAGAAAGGGAAATGGCCACATGATGAGCCTGGCTTGCGGAGCTTGCCAGGCGTGGGCTCATACACAGCGTCTGCGGTGATGGCGTTTGCGTATAACGAACCAGTGGTGCTTATCGAGACCAATGTCAGACAAGTGTTTCTACAGCACTTTTTTGCAAGGCAGAAAGAGGTTCACGATGATAATATTTTAAAGCTCGTAGCCAAAACACTACCGCATGATAATCCACGAGAGTGGTACTGGGCACTGATGGACTATGGTGCACATCTAAAAAAAGAACACGGTAACATCAATAGTAAAAGCAAACATTACACTAAGCAGTCGAAGTTTCAGGGCAGTGATCGACAGATTCGTGGCGCGATTCTGCGCGTGTTGACACACAGAGGCAAGCTTACGAAAGTCCAGCTAGAAAAATTACTACAGGTCGAGCTTCCAGATTACGATAGCGGGCGAGTTGCTACGCAACTCGCCCGACTAAAGGATGAGCAGATGATACATCTAAAGGCAGGTCAACTTAGGCTCGCATAATAAACTAACCCCTCCGTTTGACGGGAGGGGAGATGCAATTCTTGAGCTTCTGTCTGTATCGGAAGGCAGTTTTCATTCATTCAGGGTGGTGTCTCAGGGTTGACTCCGTGACTCCCGAGAGAATCACTTCGTTGTCTACCACCTACTAGGTTCTACCAAGAAAATTTATTAGTCCTGTTACCAGACATACTTGGCGTTTACCCGAATGGGTCTGCGCAAAATGAACTATCTCAAGAACCGGGTTATGGGATTCGAACCCATACAGCTACGCAGATTTCTCTGCTTACGGTTGGCCAATCAGTAGCTTCAGCCAATCCCCGTTGTTTCCATCCAAGAACACCATACCAAAATCCATCTTAAAGTGTACTTGCGAACCTCGGTAACCTGAGGTGTTATTTACTATCTTCAATGTTGAGGGTAAAAAACATTGCTGGGATCATGAGGGCAGCAAAGACAATGTAAATCAGACCAAATTCTTGAATGTAGAGGAGAGCAAGGCTGCCGGCCAAGGCTCCAAAAATGTAGGCGAGTGGGCGAGTGACGCGGAAAAAGCTGATGATCTGAGCGTCGCTACTTTTTGTTTGCTTGAAGAAATAGCTTTCGGTAGTTACCTCAACGAGACTAGCGCCAACGCGAGTCGTAAACATGATGATCGACCAGACCAAGATACTGGCCACAGAGACAAAAGACATCCAGCTAGTAGAGATGATGAGGATAAGAAAACCAATACCCATCATTTCCTTTTCACCAATGTATCTATCTGCGATGAGCCCGATCGGGTACTCAAGCACAACGTACGCAAGCTGTGCAAAGAACATGATGATACCAAACTCAGCCCAAGAGAAGCCAATGTGCTTAGTTAGGAAGAGTGGTGTGTACACCACCATCATCATAAAGAAGACTTGCAGTGTAAAGTGAGCCAACAGGACATAGCGGATGTTGAGATTGCGCCAAAAACTTCTGATGGCTGAGAAAAGGTCGATTTCTCCATAGGTAGGATCTGAAAAGTCTTTAAAGAAAAAAATGAGTATGACTATGATCGGCAGAAGTGTTACAGCGCTCACTACGTATGGGTAGGTGAAGGTAGTGGCAGAACCGTCAACCAAAAGACCGCCAACAAGCGGAGAAATAGCGCCAATGAGGCTGGTGAGAGTGAGGAGGAGTCCGCGCTTGCTGCCGGTCGTGGTTTCATTATTGCCGATCTGTTCTTCCATGAAGACATCGAGATTGAAAATGATCAACGGTACGGTGATTAAATGAACGAGGAACAGAGGGATGGCAACGCGAAGCTCAGTGGCAAAGGCCATGCCGATAACCGCCAGGAAGTTACAGAGCAAGAGGGTAACTGTCAATTTGAAATTGCCGACCTTCCGGAGTACGCGCGATACGAAGAGAAAGATAAGGACGCTGAGCGCCGAGCCGATCGTATAGATAGTACCGACAGCTTCTTCTTTGATGAACTGTTGTAAAAAGGATGAGTTGATATAGGCAACTACAAAGCTGTGAAACACTAAGAGTAGGGAAGCGGCGTAAATAGGCACAAGGTGCCGTTTTGGCAGTTTGTTAGTCGATAGACTGTAATGAGCAGAACGTGGCATGGGTACATTATAGCCGCCAAAAGCTTCGCTTTTGGCGGCTATAAACAGTCACAGAATAAGTTTTAAATATTGACATATGGAGTATTTATTATAGTATCTCACCAGCCTTTCTCTCTAGAAAAGTACCTGCGAATCCGTCGTGGGTAGTGACTAGGGAGAAGTATCATGCTCTTGAATTTGCTCGGTTTGGTCCTCTTTGCAATCGGTTTGTTTGCAGGCATGGGGCAAGGCGACGCCGGAGTAGCTGCAATTCTCTTTGCGGCAGCGTTCCTCTGCGTACTCATGATCAGCCTCTGGCGTGGTCGCAAGCTGAAGAAGCTGGAGTCTGCCGACGACTGACAACGCCGAAAAAGTAAAGTCCCCCATAGGTGGGGACTTTTTGTATGTAAAATGGCCGGCCCCTTCGGGGCCGACCATTTTACATCTTTTAAATTCCGATCAGCACCGGAATCACCATTGGATTCTTTTGCGTCTTCTGCATAAGGAATCCGCTAACGACATCTGTAAGTTCATCCTTCACGAGTTCAAGATCGATTGGATGCATGTGTTCAGTCTGCCTCTCAACCGTCTTCTTGATCAGTACACGCGCTTCTGAGAGCAGTTGCTGATTTTCACGAAGATAGACAAAACCACGAGAGATAATGTCCGGTGACTTACGCAACTTACCGTTCTTGGTATTGACTGTTGCGATGATGACGAACATACCATCTTCAGCGAGTGTCTGACGGTCGCGCAGCACTACTTCCTGGCGCGTACCTACGGTGAATCCGTCTACCATGAGGAGTTCATTTGGGATCTTCATCGGGAGGACAGTGAGCTCGGTGCCGTTCTTGATCTCGATGATGGTGCCGTTGTCTGGTACGACCACATGATCGCGCGGGAATCCGTTCTCAACCGCTGCATACATGTGGCTCTTGAGGTGGTAGTGGTGACCGTGAACTGGGATCAAGAATTCTGGCTTAAGGGTCTGAGTTACCCAAATAAGCTCACCTGCATTACCGTGTCCTGAAGAGTGCACGTGTGAGCCCTGGTAGTTCACGACCTTTACGTTCTTGCGGTAGATATTGTCTTTCAACTTCTGAACAGCGATCTCGTTACCAGGGATCACGGAAGATGAGAGGACGATCGTATCACGTTCATTCAATGTGATGAACTTATGTTTGTCAGTTGCCATTCGCATGAGCGCTGCAAACTGCTCACCTTGCGCACCCGTTGAAAGGATCACGATCTTGTCTGCTGGATAGAGGTTCATGTCGTTCGCCGGAATGAAGACCTTTGGGTCAACTTCCATAAGCTTCGCCTGCAGTGCAATATCGATGTTGGTCTTGATGCTGCGGCCTTCCATCACCACCTTCTTGCCAAGTTCTTCACACACCTTGATCACGCTGATAAGGCGATCAAACTGTGACGCAAACGTACCAATGATCAAACGACCAGTTGAGTTACGAATGATTTCTTCGAGTGTCTCAAACACGCGAGCTTCAGTGGCTGAGAAGCCACCACGGTCTGCGTTGGTTGAGTCACAAAGAAGGGCGAGGTTCTTGTTTTGCCCGATCTTCTCCCATTCCTGGCGCTCTTCCACCACTACTTCACCGTCTTCGTGCACGAGCTTAATGTCACCAGTCACTACGATATCACCGTGCTTGGTCTCGATCGCGAGTCCCATCGCGTCTGGAATAGAGTGTGTAACTGGGAAGGTCTTGATGCGGGTTTTACCAACAGTAAACGTTTCACCTTCTTTCACTACGTTCATCTGCACTGGTTCCATGTGTGGAAACTCTTCCTGACGCTTCAGGATCATGAGCGAGGTAAGGTACTGTGTGTAGATCGGTGGGTTACCGATACGCTCCATAATGAATGGAATACCACCAATGTGGTCGAGGTGACCGTGAGTTACGACGAGCGCGCGGATCTTGTGCTTGCGCTCTTCAAGATACTGCGTGTTTGGCAGGATGTAGTTGATACCAGGTGCGTTTGATTCTTCGCTCACGAACTGGAAACCAGCGTCGATGACAATGATGTCATCTTTGGTTTCAATGATGTTCATGTTTCGGCCGATCTCTTCTACGCCTGATACAGGAATAATACGCACGGTATCCTCATCCATGAGTTCTGGGATCGGTGTAGTTTTTTCATCGCTTGTAGTGAGTCGATGAGTTAGTGCTGGTGCCTTGTCTGGGCGACGGCGGTGCTGTCCACCACCATTGCGACGACGACCATTGCGACGACCATTTTTCTTTGCACCAGGCTTTCCTGCTGTAGGCTTGGTACTAGAATGATGCCCATTGCTGCGTGGGTGGTTGTTGTTATTGCGGCGTGGTGGCCGACTGCCAGCTGTGTGAACTCGACGACGATTACGTGGTCGTCGCTCAGGTGTTCCGCTCGCTGATCGTGTCTGTGAATTTTCAGTTGTGTTCATATCAATTTCAGTTTCTTTTAAGTGTTTTCAATTTCTAATATACAAATCGGATTACATATCATCTCGGAAGTGAGACCACAGCGAATCGCTTTCGGTATGCCACTCGGACACGCTGCTGAATCGATCAGCCGCTCGTCCTAAGTTGTTCATAGCTGCGGTGTCTATCTTCTCATCCACGACGTATGTCAGTGTTGGTTGAAACAGGAAGATCGCTGGTGTCTCTTTTGCAATGATATTGCTTGCCTGCATAAGGGCTTCTTGCCGTGCAGTCTCGTCTTGCTCTGTGCGTGCAGTCTCAAGAAAATCATCCACCTCAACGTTTGCGTATTGTGCAATGTTGAGCCCAGGATCATCTTGTTGCGATGAATGCCAGAACGGATACAGGTCATACGAACGACTCATATCAACTCCAAATAACAGCGCTTCAAAGTCTCGTGGTCTGATGACAGACTGCACAAGGCCAGTTTGCTCAAATTGCTCAGTGGTCACATCGATACCAATGGCTTGCCATTGTGAGGTTACGGCGTCCAACACCGCATCAAAAAGTGGCACGTTGCTTGTTCGAAGTGTGAATGAGAGAGTGACAGGAGCGTCATCGATCTCTTTCTCCCAGAGCCCATCATCATTGAGTTCCCAGCCACCGTCGATCAGGATGTCTTGCGCTCGTTCGTTTTGAGTAGTGGTGCTGGTTTCAGCAATGCTGCTCGTTGATTCTAACGAAGAACTCACTGCAATGGTAGGGTTTGTGATGGGGACACCGTACCCAAACAGTGCTGTTTCGATCAGTGCGTCTCGATTTAAGGCTGCTGTCAATGCTTCTCGGACGGCAGGATCGCGGAGTGCAGTTGAGCGGTTTTGATTAAAGAAAATACCAAAGGTGCGCGGTAGCGCGACCTCAACCAGTTTGTATCCTTCTTCCAAAAACGGCGCAATATGATCTGTTGTTAGGTAGGCAGTTGCATCGATCTTGTGGTCGTGCAGTGCTTGCTGAAGCAATTCTTCATTCTGGAAAAACTGCAACTCAATGGAGTCTATCTTTGGGTCTGAAAGGTTGCTTCGAAAAGCCTGGAGGCTGTAATGTTCGATCAAACCAGAGGTGTCGCGTGTTGCATTGATGATCTCAAACGGCCCTGAACCGATCGGTTCAGTGTTGAGTTGACTGAATGGTAGTTGTTCGATCGGCAGACTGCTCCATGCGTGTGCCGGCATTATACCAACGGTAAAATTCTCAATGAATGGCGCGTATGCTTCTTCAAGAATGATATTGAGCTCGTACTCACCGATCTCTTCAACGACCACGTCAGTCCAGTTGCCGCGTAGTGGGCTCTTGAGGTCCGGGTCCTGGATGAGTCGAATCGTATAGGCAACATCGTGGGCAGTAAGTGGTGTTGCGTCATGGAACTGTACGTCGCGACGTAAGACGATGTTGTAGGTGAGTCCATCTTCGGAAGTTGTAATAGATTCTGCTAGGTCATTGACCAGCATACCGTCTGGTGCGATCTTCATGAGTCCGCTATATACCAGCGCAGTCACATCTTGGTCAGCTCGGGTGGAAGCGAGCGCTGGGTTCACAAAGCGTGGGGTGCCCAAAATACCTTCAGTAATAGTGCCACCACGAGTCGGGGTGATCTCAGAGTGTTGCTGATTGAATGCGAGGGTCAGCCAAATTGCAGTGCCAATGACTGCAAATAGTCCAAGGCGAAGCAGAAACTTGTCGCTACCACGCGCAGTTTCAATAAGGTTAAGGAGTCGATCGAATAGCGAGAGCGACGATCCGGGTGTCTGGTTCATAATGGAGTTAGGTGTAAGTGAATGATCAAAGAGCCGTACAACACTCGATCGAGTGTGCGACAGAATTCAAATAGTGCGTGTGTAGCTTACGCGAGGATGTTTAGGAAGGTTGAGATCACAAAGAGGATTGAGATCCCGATCGAAAACTTGAACAAGAAAAGCTCAGCGCCACGACGCTTATGAAAAGCAGAACTGAAGTTGTCGCCACCAAATGCGCCACCCAAACTTGAACCGCGCTGCTGCAAGAGAATTGCGGCAACGAGTAGGATGGAGAGTGCGATCTGGATATACGGCAGTGCTGGAAGCACTGATTGGATAATATTCATGCCGTGAGATAGTAGCAGAAAGTTGAGTCCTAAGCAAGAGTGTACAACTCACCTCACAGACGCCACGGAGCGTATTGTTTTTGACTGAGAAAATCACCGTAAGAAGGCAAAATTGCAAACATCTACACCTGTCGTATAATGTGCGCGCAACGGAACGTTTTTGAGGTTTTTGGAGTTGCACATTTTGTATTGATAAAGAGAAATTTATAAATAAGTTCTTAAGATTTATTGAAGTTATGTCAGAAAAAAGTCCGATCAAGCCACTTGCAGACCGTGTAGTGGTCCGACCACTCACTGAAGAGGAGTTAGGAACAGTCTCTGCCTCAGGCATCATCATTCCTGATTCTGCGAAGAAAGAAAAACCAGAACAGGGAATTGTGATCGCTGCTGGGCCTGGTAAGTGGGATGAAGATGGTGAAAAACGAATTCCACTTGAGGTAAAAGAAGGAGACCGGGTGGTGTTCTCTAAGTACGGCTACGATGAAGTGAAATTTGAAGACAAGGAGTACTTTATCGTGTCCGAAGCTTCCATTTTAGGTATTTTTAACGGCTAACCTTAATTAAGTATAGAAATATGGCAAAAGAGGTAATTTTTGGTGAGGACGTAAAAAAGCGCCTGCAGAAGGGGGTTGATACAGTGGCAAACGCAGTGAAAGTAACACTTGGCCCACGAGGACGAAATGTGGTACTCGACAAGGGCTTTGGTGGTCCGACTATCACCAATGATGGTGTATCGATCGCAAAGGAGATCGTACTCGAGGACAAGTTCGAAAACATGGGCGCGGAGATCATCAAGGAGGTGGCTAACAAGACCAACGAACTGGCTGGCGATGGTACCACCACAGCGACCGTGTTGACCCAGGCGCTCGTAAATGAAGGCTTGAAGCAGACTACTATGGGCATCAACTCTATGGCGGTACGATCAGGTATGGAGCACGCTGCGGCCGATGTGGTAGCGGCGCTCAAGAACATGGCGACCAAGATCAACTCGGTTGATGAGATTAAGCAAGTAGCGACCATTTCAGCTGAAAACACCGAGCTGGGCGAGAAGATCGCCGAAACGATTGACAAGGTTGGTAAAGACGGTGTGGTAACGGTTGAGGAAAGTCAGTCATTTGGTATTGAGACCGAACTCACCGAAGGAATGCAGTTTGATAAGGGCTATGTATCGCCATACATGGTGACCAACCCGGAGCGCATGGAAGCTGAATACAAAGATACACAGATCCTCATCACCGATGAAAAGATCGCGAATGTACAGGATATTCTTCCACTCCTCGAGAAGATCGCTCAGACTGGTAAGAAGGAACTCATTATCATCGCAGATGATGTGGAGGGTGAAGCACTTGCGACCTTTGTGGTCAACAAGCTTAAGGGTGGCTTTTCAGTACTCGCGGTAAAGGCACCGGGGTATGGTGATCGTAAGAAGGAGATCTTGGCAGATATCGCTATTACGACTGGCGGGCAGGTGATCTCAAAAGATCTTGGTATGGAGCTGAAGAATACCGAGATCGCACAGCTTGGTAGCGCTGAACGTGTGATCGCAACTAAGGACAGTACGACTATCGTTGGCGGCGGCGGCGAGAAAGCAGCGATCGACGAGCGGGTTGGTGCGCTCAAGTCACAGCTTGAACAGGCTTCAAGTAAGTTTGATAAGGAAAAGATCGAAGAGCGTATTGCAAAGTTGGCTGGTGGTGTAGCGGTTATCCGCGTAGGTGCTGCAACCGAAACAGAAATGAAGTACCTCAAGCTCAAGATCGAAGATGCGGTAAACGCGACCAAGGCAGCGATCGAAGAAGGAATTGTGCCTGGTGGTGGTACGTCGCTTGCGCGTGCAGCAGCGATCGTCGAGAAAGACATCCTTGGTAAGAAGGATCTCGAGCGTGAAGAGTTGATTGGCTACAATATCGTACTCAAAGCGCTTGAAGTACCACTGAAGCAAATTGCTGATAACACCGGCAAGCACGATGGCGCGGTGATCGTTGAGAAGGTAAAGCAAGCTGGTGGCAACGCTGGCTACGATGCTGCCAAAGCAGAAATGGTAGACGATATGATCAAGGCGGGTATTATCGATCCGGTAAAGGTAGAACGTTCTGGGGTACAGAATGCGGTATCTGCTGCAGCGATCTTGCTCACCTCTGAAGCAGCAATTGCTGACAAGCCAGAAGATGACAAGCCTGACCTGTCAGCTATGGCTGGTATGGGCGGCATGGGCGGAGGTATGGGGATGATGTAACATTCTCATTCATAACTTAAGTAAAAGCAGGGTAGATATCTATCTACCCTGCTTTTATTTTTGAGTCGTTCTCGTGTGTGGTACAATTATTGTCGTTAAGAATAACCTTATCGTATATGAGCGCAATGTGGATTTTACTCATTGTTATTGCAGTTGTTGCTATTTGGGCGATTGCTGCGTACAACAAATTTATCAAACTCATTCAGCGTACCAAGGAGGCTTGGGCTGATATCGACGTGCAGTTGAAGCGTCGTTACGATCTCATTCCAAACTTGGTGGAGACTGTAAAAGGGTATGCGTCACATGAACGTGAGACGCTTGATAATGTGACGCAGGCGCGTGCACAGGCAACACAGACGCATATTGATCCGTCAAACATCACCCCTGAACAGATCGCTGCTATGGCTGGTGCTGAATCAGCTCTTTCAGGAGCACTGAGCCGACTCTTGGCAGTCGCTGAGAATTACCCAGATCTTAAGGCAAACACCAACTTCCTTGAGTTGCAGCGTGAGCTTTCAGATACTGAAAATAAGATTCAGGCAGCTCGTCGTTTCTACAACGGCAACGTACGTGATCTCAATATCGCGATACAGTCATTCCCATCAAATGTGATCGCGGGAATGTTCAGCTTCAAGTCAGAAGAGTTCTTTGAGCTCGAAGAAGGAAGTGAGGAAAAAGAGCCAGTGAAAGTGAGTTTCTAGTGAAGCATGACGAAACTGCAATCCACATTGCATATCGTTCGTGATGTCGCTACGACTCTGTTTGTGAGCGCCGCCCTTTGGGCGGCGCTCACTGCGTCTGCTTCAGCAGAGGTCATTACTCGCTTTGATGCACATATACATCTCCAAGATGACGGAGTAATGGAGGTGACCGAGACCATTGCGTATGACTTTGGTGCGGAGTCTCGGCATGGTATCTATCGTGATCTGCTTGGCGCACATCCGCAGGAAGCGTCCCATTGGTATAAGGAGCGATATGTCGAAATAGAGCCGCTGAGCGTTACTCGTAATGGTCTACCAGAGCCATATGATGTGTCGGAGCGTGGCGATGATGTTCACATTCGAATTGGTGATGCTGGTACGTATGTGAACGGTGAACAGATCTATTCGATCACATATAAGGTTCGTGGTGCGCTCGCATCGTACAAAGAGGGTCTAGAGCTCTATTGGAATGTTACCGGGTTCGATTGGCAGGTGCCGATGGAATTGGTGACCGTATCGATCGAAGCACAAGGTCAAGTACTGCTCTTGGTTGATCAGGCTTGTTATGCTGGACCACCTGGTGAACCCTCTCCGTGTGACAGCAAGCAAACAAATGGTCGCATGGCATACTTTACTGAAAAGAATCTGCCAGCTGGACACAATCTTACCGTCGCTCAAAAGATCACTGTGCCGACCATCCCGCCACCACTTGAGCGCTACAATTCACTGTTGTTGGGGTTTGGCCTGGTCGTTGTTTGGTTTGGCGGCTTGATCACCTGGCTGTATCGCTGGCGTACCAAGTATCGTATCGAGCAAGCGATTGTGCCGCAATACGAGCCGTTTGAAGACTTTAAACCAATGTTCACTGGTGTGTTGTTTGACAACCGCCTTGACTCGCGTGACATCACAGCTGGAATTATCTATTTGGCTCAACAGGGTTTTATTAAGATCACTCAAACGACGGAAAAGGTTCTGTGGCTATTTGAGACGACAGACTATGAGATAACCCTCTTGCGTCCTGAGTCTGAGACAGAGACCGAGTTTCAAAAGCAAATATTGTCTCTTTTGTTTAGATATGCAGGTGCGGTTGGGACGAAAGTTAAATTGTCTGAGGTGTCTCGTGACACTAGTAAGCAGCGGGTTAACTACCAAACTATTCAGAAAATGATAAAGGCTGTGGTCAAGGATCTTGTAGACTTAGGTTTCTTGGAGCAGCGTATCAATCGTGTGTATTTAACAGGCATTCCGATCTTTATTTTCTTGGTGATATACATTCAATTTGAGTATGGCATACACTTAGAGCTTCTCCATAGCGGAATCGTAGCCTTCTTTGTTGTTGCTTTTTTGAGTCTCTTTGCACTACTGCTGGTTGGTGGCGAACGACGGACACAAAAAGGGTACGCTGCACTCGATCATTTAAGTGGATTTAAAGACTTCTTGTCAACTACTGAGTCTGAGCGTTACAAATTCCATAATGCGCCAAGTAAGAGTCCTGAACAGTTCATGGAGTATTTGCCGTACGCGATAGCTTTTGGAGTCGAAAAGGAATGGGCTGAAGTGTTCAAGGACGTGCAGATCAATGATCCAAGTTGGTACAGTTCGAATGTGTCTGGTTCGCACTTTAGTGCAGGTGCTTTTGCAACTGACATGGGATCATTCGCAAGTGCGTTCTCTGGTTCGACGAGAAGCGGCGGTTCTTCAGGGTCGGGTTCTTCCGGAGGCGGCTTCTCTGGCGGTGGCGGAGGTGGCGGAGGTGGGGGTTCCTGGTAGTTGCGAACCTAAAAATTATAGTATTATTACAACACTATGTCAGAAATTAATCGTATCTACTACAACAAGTTGGTCCGCGACAACGTGCCGGGCAAGATCGACGCAAAGCATATCGAGTGTAATGTTCGGAAGGTAACTGATATTCAAGAGCTGCAGCAAGAGTTGTTCAAAAAGGTTCAGGAGGAAGCTGCGTCAGTAGCGATGTGTCGCACTAAGGAATCGTTTCTTGAGGAGTACAGTGACTTGATGGTTGTGCTCGATACGCTGATAAAGCAGCTGGATATAACCAAGGAAGAACTGATCAATGCTCGCAAGAGCAACCTATTACAAAAAGGTGGCTATAAACATGGCTATTTCCTAAATTGGTCAGCTGATGTGCAGTACCGGTCACATGAAAGTGTGCAAGGAATTCCTCTGTAGAGTAGTATAAAGAGTGAATCCTGATACGGTATGTCGACTTTGTATACGCACCAAGCAAGTAATGTTCGGAAGACCTTTGCACTCATGGGGGTGTTTTTGGTGTTTGTGATCGCTATTAGCTATGGTGTGTCCTGGTATCTCAACAGTTCAGCTATCTTGTATGTTGGCGTGATCTTTGCGGTTGCTACGAGCATTGGTAGTTACTGGTTCTCAGACAAAATTGTACTGCGTATGACTAATGCGCGCCAAGTCAGTCATGCTGAAGCACCCGAGTTGTACAATATCGTTGAGAACCTTGCTATCACCGCTGGTCTGCCAATGCCGAAGGTGTATATCGTAGAAGACCCCGCACCGAATGCTTTTGCGACCGGGCGGGATCCAGAGCATGCTGTTGTGGCTGCTACTACAGGCCTTTTGCAGATACTCGACCGCACTGAGCTTGAGGGCGTGATGGCACACGAGCTTTCACATGTGGGTAATCGCGATATGTTGGTCATGACCGTCGCGGTTGTTCTCGCTGGCTTTATTGCGATCTTGGCAGACTTTTTCAGTCGTACACTCATGTACGGGGGCGGGAACAACCGTGACCGCCACCCCGCCTTTTTGATCATCGGTATTGTCGGTATCATTTTGGCACCGATCGCTGCGAAGCTTATTCAGCTGGCGATTTCTCGCAAGCGAGAGTATTTGGCAGATGCGACTGGCGCGCTCCTAACTCGCTACCCAGAAGGTCTTGCGTCTGCACTTGAGAAGATCAGCACACATGCGCAGCCAATGCGGAAAGCTTCGCATGCGACTGCGCACCTGTTCATTTCTGATCCATTTAAAGGAGAGCGGGGAGTGATGCAGAAGATCGGCGGACTCTTTCAGACACATCCACCAGCAGAAGAGCGTATCGCGCGCCTGCGCGATATGGATGCGTAGTGTCGGCTTGGTGTGGTATAAAAGTACCCACTGGAGAGATGGCAGAGTGGTCGATCGCGCATCCTTGGAAAGGATGTATACGTGAAAGCGTATCGGGGGTTCGAATCCCCCTCTCTCCGCAGTTGGTATGAAAAAGCAAGATGCGCTTAGTATCATCATTACGTTCGTCATGGGTTTTGCGGCCGGTGTCTATTTGTTTTTGTCTCAGGCGGCACCAGTCGTGCATAAGTATGACGTTCCGACTGAAGAGAAGGTGAGTCAGTTTATGATCGTAGGTGATGTGTATGGTGTTTGTCGTAATACCTGCCCATCGTTCCAGGTACAAGCAGATGGCACGTATCGTTACCTATACACGCCGAGAGCGGGCGCAGAGCAGATCTTGCGCGAAGGGGAGTTGCCAGCTGAACTTAAGCGCAAACTACGATCAGCGCTCACTGTATCAGCACTGAACATGCAGTCGCGTGAGATCGAACCAGCCATCTGCAATTCCTATACTGATGGTATCGATATTTTGTACGACATTACCCTTGATGGTACGCAGTATTACCTAGATTCGTGTGGTACCGATGTTGATCCAGACGGTGCGGTGTGGAGTACGCTCAGCGATGTATGGGACTACTTTGAGCGTGGAGCATAGGCTCATAGACAAAGCAAACGGGTGTGCTATGCTCCTTTCTGGGTTTGTGGCAAAGATTATCTTGCTACTTGTCAGTACAAAGAAATGGAGTGGAGGGAGTTATGACAATCATCGAGTTGTTTCGGTCTCGGTTTGATGCGAATCTGGCTACGATCGCGATCGCTGTCTATGCAGGAGTAAGCGGTAACTTCGAGACGGTGGCAGATCTGCTGCTGGTCTGGGCGCTGATGCTGTACGTCGTCGATGTCTTCAAGACACGCACGTTTTTGTTCTGGGAGCACGGCCCGTCGTCCAGCTTTATCCTGGCACACATCTCCGCCTGGGCAACGGTCGTCTACTACGTGGCAAATTTCAATGCAGAGTGGTCACGAAACGTCGTGGCCTTGCTCACGGTCTCGTTCATCCTCACGATCGTCTTTGGGTCGGTGGCGTTGATGAGCGCTGCTGACGAGAAATACAAGCACCTCATCCATCCTCGGCAGCCGCAGTAACTACTGCCGAATGAACAAGCCCCGCAGATGCGGGGCTTTTTAGTGGAAATATTTTCTGTCTGCGTGCGTACGTCTTCAAAGCGGGCCAATTCCATTTTGGAATTGGCCCGCTTTGAAACTTCTCTAGCTTCCGTGTCGTAATAACAGAAGCAAGTGGTCGCGAACTTGCATTCGGATATATCAATCAATTGAAATTTGAACTATTGAATACTATGCAATCAAAATCGTTCCTTATAGCTATCGCTGCATTTGCCTTGACCGCCACTGGAGTGCAGGCGTATGGCGGCGCAAAAATACTTGGTCGAGCAGGTTTGACCGAAGAACAGGTAGAAGCCATTGAAGAAGCTCGTGAACTACGAGCCTTGGGTGATCATACTGGCGCACGCAACAAACTCTTAGAAGCCGGCATCGATGAGGAGACATTGCGATCCATGCGCGATGCGGCACGAGAGGTAAAAGATGCCATCAGAGAGGCAATAGAAGCAGATGATTATGAAGCCTTCAAAGTTGCTGTCGCAGACGCTCCGCTGGCAGACATTATCACCTCAAAAGCAGACTTTGAGCAGTTGGTGGAAGCACACGAAATGCGCATGGCCGGAGAAGTGCAGGTCGCGAGTGAGATACTTGACGAACTAGGTCTTGAACCACATTTTGGCGGACATCCACACCGTGGCGATATGCCGCAACTGCAAGAGCTTACAGATGAGCAGCGCGAGACACTTCAGGTGGCACATCAGGCAAATGACCGAGCTACTATCCAAGCGATCCTTGAAGAAGCGGGTATTGACCTTGGTCCACGACACATGCACTAAAAGACATACTTCACCACGTTAGCCTCATACGTATTACAAACACAGCCCTCGCGAGGGGCTGTGTTTGTTTGCTATGATAGTAGGATGAAGTATTTTACGTCTCTCTTTTTGTGGCTGTGTTTGGTTGCGCCAGCAATGGCGTATCAGCTTACGGTGACCGAGGTGGACGAACCATATGAGATCGTTCCGATCGCGGTGGATGAATTCAATAAGCAGGTGCAGCTTGGTACACTCAACAATTTTCCGGTGATGTATGAATTTGTCATTGATTCGACGACGGAACTCTCATTTCAGCTGAGCGAAGTAGCACGAATTGAACCTACTGGCTTTTCACTCATGCTCGTGCGACAGAATGACGACGACGGTGGTGTGACCGAAGTAGTCCGTCAACCCGGCAATGAAAATGCCTGGACACGCCTTAAAGACTCGGTGTACGGACTTACTTTTCTAGAAGGCGAGAAACTGGTGCAGGAGTTAACACCAGGGATGTATCGTCTTGAAGTAAGTACGCCAGTTAATATTGGCTCATATCGACTCACTATCGGTAGTGAATCAGATCCCCTCGGGTACTTCGCGACAGTTGGGCAGGTGCGTACGACGCAGGCTCACTTTGGATACTCGATCGTACGTATGCTCATGTCTTCGTATGTATACTACCCGCTCGGCATCATTTTCTTGCTACTCATCATTCATCGCACCTGGAAGTATCGTAATGTGATCAAATATGATTCTTAAAGCGATCGTCATCATCATAGCGGCATTTGTTTTGTTTTATTTTGCCAACTTGGCGTTTTTGGGTGAGATGTAAATAAAAAGCCCGCTTAGAGCGGGCGATGCGGGCGACGTAGTCCGTTTTTCCAGAGGACGTAATCAGTCTCGCGAATACGTGCTTGAGTAAATGACCTCATTTTTGCGTCGCCATAAAAAATGCTCGCAAGAGTTGTATCTGGGAGATCGCGAAGATCCCTGAGGTGCTGAATCCCGCTGCAGATAAGCATCATGGCAGTTTCTTCCGTGAAGCCACTTTGACAAAGTTTACTCTGAGCTACTGATCGGTGTGGAATGTCATTCTTTTCCAGCCAGTCACTGACAAGTAGGTTTTTGGAAGCATTGATCTTTTTGCCGCCGGCAATCTCTTCAATTTCACACAAATAGAGATGTCTCAAGCCACGGTAGCGCTTGTAGCCTCGATCCCAGAAACGATGTACCTTACTCAGCTTCAGGTCGTCAGAGGGTATGATGGTGTCGTCAGGGGAAAATGCTAGCGATCTGGCTTGCAGTGCTTTCGACAATGATTCCAGGTCTTGAGGGTAAAGTCCTGGCGTTTTTCTTATTAGCGTCCAGGGCTTGTGGCGGGCAAGTTGTCGGAATGTTTTGATTTTTGCTCTTGAGAGTTTCCTCCGTAGAGTTTTGGTCAGTTGTTGCTCTTCTTGGATCAAGTTGGAATGTTCTGACATCAGACTGTGCCTCTTGAAGTGTTGGTTATCTTAGGTCACTGTAGCACAGTCTATATTTGATACAAGTCATATAGACAAAAGCGTTAAAACAACGTATTCTAGCGGTGTTCGTGGGCGGCGGCCCTTTAGGGCCGCCGCCTTTCTCAACTATTATCAGGAGCACAGAACGTTTATTTTTAGTATTTATGTCACAAGAGATCCGTAATATCGCCATTATCGCGCACGTAGACCACGGTAAGACCACTTTGACTGATGGTCTTATGGAATTCACAGGTTCACGCGACGAGGGTGCGTCAATGGACAGTAACCAGCTCGAAAAGGAGCGTGGTATTACCATTTATGCCAAGAACACCTCGGTGACGTACAAAGACACCAAGATCAACATCGTGGACACGCCTGGCCACGCCGACTTTGGTTCAGAGGTAGAGCGGGTGCTCCGCTCGATCGACTGTGTGCTTCTTGTGGTAGATGCCCAGGAAGGCCCAATGCCACAGACTCGCTTCGTGCTCAAGAAGTCACTCGAACTCGGCCACAAGCCGATCGTAGTGATCAACAAGATCGATAAGCCAGCCGCTGATCCAGCACACTGTGCAGACTTAGTGCTCGAATTATTCTGGGAGCTTGGAGCTTCAGAAGAGCAATGTGAATTCCCAGTCGTCTACGCGATCGGTCGCGATGGAGTAGCGAAGCGCAACATGGAGGATGAAATGAAGGATCTTTCACCGATCCTCGATGTAGTCCTCGAACACGTGCCAGCAGCAAAGGTGTACGAAGAAGGGCAAGATCTCCGTGCGCAGGTATTCAACCTTGGCTACGACAACTTCCTCGGCCGACTTGCTATTGCTCGTATCTACGAAGGCAAGATCGCGAAAGGTCAGCAGGTCCTTATGAAGCATAAGGGTGAAGAAATGCATAAAGGCAAGGTGGTAAAGCTCTCAAACTACGTCGGTATTCACCCGATCGAGCAGGACGAAGCGTTTGCTGGCGACATTGTCATGATCGCTGGACTTGAAGATATTAATATTGGAGACACGATCACCGACAGTGAAGATGCTGAGCCACTGCCAGCAATCAATGTAGACGAACCAACAGTCGAAATGCAGTTTCTCGTGAACTCATCACCATTTGCGGGTCGCGAAGGGAAGTATGTGACTTCTCGTCAGATCGGTGAGCGTCTTGAGAAGGAAATGGAGATCAACGTTGGTCTCCAGGTAGAGCCAGCTGGCGGAGATGCATATAAAGTAAAGGGTCGTGGTGAAATGCACATCGCGATTCTCCTTGAGAATATGCGTCGTGAAGGCTACGAGCTTTCTGTTTCACAGCCACAGGTGATCATCAAGGAAGTAGACGGTCAGAAACAAGAGCCGTTTGAAGAAGTGACCATCGACATCCCAAGCGAATATCAGGGAGCGGTCATTGAGCGTCTCAGTAATCGTGGCTTTATCATGCAAAACATGATCCCGCACGAGAACCAAGTGCGTCTCCTCTTCGAAGGCCCAACTCGTGGTCTCTTAGGCTACAAGAACCAATTCATCATCGACACACGTGGCGAGGGTATTCTTGCGTCACGCTTTATCGAATTCCGCGAGTACTATGGTGAGATCAAGAAGCGTCAGGTTGGCTCGATGATCTCTATGGAAAACGGCAAGGCACTCGCCTTCGCGCTCTTCAATCTCCAGGATCGTGGTGAGCTCTATATCGGAGCTGGTACTGAAGTCTACGAAGGTATGGTGCTCGGTAACACCTCAAAGGGTGAAGAAATGACCGTGAACCCAACCAAGGGTAAGCAGCTTACCAACATGCGTGCTTCAGGTAGCGACGATGCGGTGACACTCATTCCACACCGCCCGCTCTCGATTGAGATTGGTCTTGAGATCATGCAGGAAGACGAGTACCTCGAAGTGTGTCCAGAATCTATTCGCTTGCGAAAGCAGAAGCTGAAGGAAAGTGATCGAAAGCGAGGAAAGTAGTTTTCATTTAAAAGAAGTATGTATAAAACTTGACGTTTTGTACGTACTAAGTAGTGTAGTATTAAAACTGTAAGTTTTGTGTATGAGTAAAAAAACTACAACACCAAGTTTTACTAAGCAGCACTATGGCAAGTGGGTCGCTTTAGGTAGTGGCGGTAAGATACTAGCTTATTCAAGAGATTTAAAAACGCTCTCGAATAAGGTTGGTAATAAAAAAGTTGTCTACACGAAAGCTCTAGACCCTCGAAAGATTTACGCTTTTAGCAGCTATGGCAGTACAAAGATTTAATTACAGTTGCCAGATTGATGGAGCATCGGGTGATGTTTGTTGTGAAAGGCCTGTTATTGAAGTGACTCTTAGTAGCGGGGGGAAACAGTTTGTCACACATGGGTTGATCGATTCAGGTTGTGTATCGACGATGGCTGATTCAAGTATCGCTGACTTCTTAGGTATTGATTTAACAACTTGCCCAGAAACAGAAGTGGGAGGAATTTGTGGTGAAGGTACTGGGTATATGAGTGAGATTGATTTCTATGTCGCAGGTGGAGGTAAAATTTTTTCCGGCCCTGTTACCTTTGTACACAACTTGCCCTTTTCAATCTTGCTTGGACACAGAAACTTCTTTGATAAATTTGATATTTTGTTTAAGAAGTCCAAGGGTTATTTCACCATTAATAGAGTAAGGGGGTAACTCAGAAATTTAGAGTTACTACGGTGAAGCACTTTGCTGCACATTGTCGTATAATTAACAATAGACTTACTCACGAGGACTAACTCACGACAACTATGGAAACTTCATATTTTTTTTGGCGCAATTCTTTGGTTTGCTGATCGTGATCTTTGCGGTCAGTGCGCTGTTTCGTCCGCACTTCTTGCGTGACGTCACCGATGACCTTGCGCAGGCTTCACCGCTGGTGCGACTCTTCTTTAGCATGGTTGCGATCGGTGGCGGTCTCGCGATCGTACTGACACACAATGTCTGGGTTGCTGGCTGGCCACTTATTATCACGCTCATTGGCTGGGGCGGGCTCATCAAGGGTGTTTTGGCGCTGGTGCGTCCACAGTCGCTTATCTTGGCTGCTGATGTGGTCTATGGCTCTGAGCGACGAGCTTGGGTCACACTAGTGCTGGCTGCGCTCTTTGGTGCGTATCTGACTGCGGTTGGGTTTGGGTGTTTGTAGGAGTGAAGGGGTGCAGGCCGCGTGAGCACGAACCTTTCGGAGAAAGGTCGCTCACGCGGCCTTTCTCTTTACACAAAGGCATTTTGTGGTATTTTTCACTCAGATTAATCAAGAAGGAGGTATCGTCTGATGACAACCGTCACCCTTAAAGACGTGTGGAATGACTTCTTGCACGAAAATCGAGTACGAAGACGTCTGCGAAAATTAGCAAAATCATTCGGGATCAGTAAAGGTTATGTGGGGGTGCTTGCGGTGCTTCCATCGCCAACCGGTCTGAGGCGCAGCTGGTCGGTGGTCATGCTTGGAGACGAAAAGACTACGTCAGCTGAATCGGATCGATGTTTGCATGTAACTTCTTTGATGACTCATGAATGGAATGCTCAAGGAACAGAGCGTAGTGAGCTTGTGTTCTGGAACGGAGTATATTTTGCTGGCGTGAAAACTGGGTATGTTGGTGATCAGGGTCAGCGTGGATCTATCATGCTCACATCAGACATTGCTGGTGCCGGGTCGATAGAAATGCTTCAAAGTTGCATTGAGCATTTTACTGAGTTCTGGAACCTTGTGTATCCAAGGCACAAAGAAAGTATTTTGGCCGCGTGAGCGCGAACCTTTCGGAGAAAGGTCGCTCACGCGGCCTTTTTGTTGACAGTGTCAATCATACCGATTACCCTACATTTTAGGTAATCAGAAGGGGAATACTGATGCAAGAGACAGTACATACTGAAAGTCCAAGTGAGCGGCAGCCACTTCGCTTCTACTGGCGCCAAGGTGTCTCAGACGAGGATCTTACCAATGCGGTATATGATCATGTGCTCGCTTTGGTTACATCGTACGGATATGGTCAAGAGGGGGTTGGTGGAGTGAAGATCTACCTGCCTTTCATCCTTCCAGAAGATGGTAGTCTCGCCAATGCACATCGATGGGTGGTGCCGATCAATACTGATGAGGTGTCGGACCGCGCCATGAATGCCTTCATGGCGCGGTGGGAAGAGTTGGAACAGATCTGGCGTCAAGATCCTGATATTCTCATCAGAACATCTGGCGACATCATTCATGTTGGCTACTCACTCGACATCGAGGACGGCAACATCGCTTCGCCTGCGGTGGAATGTATCTTATGCCTGCCAGGCTTCGATCTGGAAGAGTTGTTTGAAGATTTCCCTGACGAGCTCGTTGAACTCTGGGATAAAGGAGAATTCTCTCGTGTGTTCTACTGACGGTCGAGGGCGCTTGGTACAAGCGCCCTTTTTGTTGCTACAATATTCACATTAGCAATTCACTCAATTTGTATGGAAGAACTACTTAGTAATCTTGATGTCGTGACTGTTCTAGTGTCATTTGTATTGGCATTCTTACTCGGTTGGTTGTGGTATTCGCCAAAGATGTTCCTTAAGCCGTGGGCAGCAGGACACGGCATAGATACGACGGGACCAAAGACTGGCATACTGAAACCAATGGTGGCACAAGCTGCCGGCACCCTCTTGCTAGCAGTCATTACCAACATGGCTGCTCAAGATGGACATGTAGGGCACGCAGTAATAGTGGCAGTGACAGTTGCGTTTTTCATCATGTCGAGCAACCTCTACAAGAATCCAAAGGCATGCGTGCCTGCACGTATAGAAGCGGGGTACATATTGGCCATGGTCGCGGTTATGGTGGCTGTCAATATGGTGCTGTAGTTTTTAACCATTTAGTAAAATATGAAAACTATTGCGTGTTTAGATTGCAGTCAGCAATTCAGTGGTGAAACTCCTGAAGAAGTAATGCAGGCTATGATGCCACACTACATGGTGGACCATAAGGAAGTCATGGAAGGTGGAAATGAGGAAAAGAAGAAAGAATGGTTTGCTGAATTTCAACGACGCTGGAATGTAGCAGAGAATAGTTAGCAGAATTGCAAAAAGCCTAATGGACACACTAGGCTTCTTGTTGACTCTGTGCACTACATGTTGTATTGTCCAATGAGCAGAAGGGAGGAACGTACATGCTTCAAAGAGGGGAATTGGCGCTTGGTTGGAGAATGACCAAGCCAGTCGAAGTGTTTCAAGATGACATGCGTGAGATCATGAAAGCAATGCTGCTCTCGTCGGACTACATCGGTGATGGGCTTCTGGTCATGCGTATTCGTGTGCCGTTCGTCTACAGGCACAGCATGCCTGAATACAAAGACTTTCCACTGATGGCGCCAATTGGCGACATTCGCTTGTCGCAAGAGCAAGTTGGGCGCATGAATAAGACCTGGGTCGATCTGTACTACAGGTGGATCAGTGACAATGATGGAGTGCATACTCAGATTCGTAGTGAGGGTGACGTGTATCATGTTGCCAAGCGTGTCGGGATCGAGACGTACGGTCTAGCATCACCGACGGTCGAGTGCGTCGCGCTCTTGCGTGATCCGGGTTGTCCCTTCATGGAACTGTGCGAAGGAGCACTCGACATCTTTTGGGAAGAGTCTGGGCTGATCGCGTTTGGTCCGACTATCGAAGACAGCAAATAGTACTACTGAGGTCGCCCTTTGGGCGGCCTTTTTTGATACACTGATTCAGTATGAAAATTGCTTCTGGTTTTTTGGCTGCACTCGTCTTGCTAATGAGCGTGCCACAGGCGCAAGCGGCGGCAGTGAATGAGGAGTACGTGTGGCAACTCACTGCCATCTCTGAGTATGTGGAACGCTTACTTGGAGTGCATCCGCCACTTGATACCGCTGAAAAGCGAGACATCATCGCAGCCGGCACGGCGTGGACAGTGGCTTCGCAGGAGGAGAATGGGCACTTTGGATATGAGTACGCACCATATGATGGTGTGTATCTGCGAGGAGAAGGGATGGTGCGGCAGGCGGGTACACTTTTTATGTTGTCTGAAGTATATCTGCAGCAGACTGAAAAAGATCCAAGGATCGCCACTGCAATTGAACAAGCGATCGATTATTTTGAAAGCATCAGTCTAGAAGAAGGCTCTTTTTGGTGCATCAAGAATTCAGAGCGTAGTACGAAGTGTGAACTTGGTAGCGCAAGTCTGGCTTTGATCGGCCTTGTGAACTATGTGACAGCGGTGCCAGAGAAAGAGAAGGTGTATGAGTCGCTGATTGAAAATTATTTTAACTACCTCCGAGTAGCGAAGTTTGTTGGGAAGGGTTTTAGTGCAAATTACGACGCTGAAGATAGTTTTAGTGCAAAGGAGTCGCCATTCTACAACGGTGAAGCTATGTTGGCTCTAGTGAAGTATTATCAGTACCGACCGGATAACGAGGTGAAAGATATGCTCCAAGAGACGTTTGAGCATTTACGCAAGCAGGAGCACGAGTCGCCGCTTTATTTATGGATCATGGCCGCGCTCAAGGAAATGAAAGTGCTGTGGCCAAATGAAGCGTATGTAACATACGCAAAGGATTTTACTAATGAGCGATTGGTGAGCGCGGCCACTCGCCATCATCTTACTCATAACTATTGCGCGCCACTAGAAGGTTTGGTGAGTGCGTATAGCGTACTTGAAGGAACCGCTGACGATGAACTGCTTACGCAACTGTACGATGAGATCCAGTATTGGCTGTCTCGCACGACGGCTTTGCAGGTTGGTCGTACGACACCATATCGCGTGAACACTATAGATGGTGTGTTGCAACTACAAACAGTCACAGATCCTGCTCAAGCGTACGGTGGTTTCTTAACGGGTGAAGAGGTGTTGACTCAGCGTATCGACTTTACGCAGCATTGTGTGAGTGCGTACTTACAAACGTTGGTGGATATTGAGGGTGAGGAGCTGTAAGGTGGCCGGCGCCGAAGGCGCCGGCCCTTGTGCTACACTATTTTCATATGGATCCAAAAGTACAAGAACAACTCGACGAGCTCGAAATGAAGGTTAATGCGGTGTATACGTCAGTCGAGAAGATCCGCAAGTACATGCTAATCACTGCTTGGGTGACGATCGCGGTGATCGTTTTGCCACTGGTGGGTCTTGTGTTTGCTATTCCTGCCTTACTTAGCACGATCAGTGAAGCTACAGCGTTAATGCAGTTTTAGTTGACAAAAACCCCTGACGTCGTAGGGTAGAGAAAAGTGTTCATTGGGAGAGCTTGTCATGCGCATACGTGACTTGATGCAAGAGATGCTGCTTAGATTTGGTGAGGCATTTGTTCGTTTCGTGGTGCGTAACCGTATCATGCTGCATCTCAGTCGTAACAAATTCAGTTATGAAGCATACATCAGCTTGATCGTGTATATACCGGAAGCTAATGGTCGCCGAGTGTTTACGAAGATGTGGCAATTCCCGGTTCGTAAGCAGTCAGTGACGGAGCGTGAAGCAGTAAGAATGCAGGAGCACTATCGTGAGCTGCAAGTTAAGTGGTTGCGGGCGGGGGACAAAGACGACGTCTTTCGTCTCCATGACGTCTACTATGTAGCTGAACGGATCGGTGAAGTACAAAAAGTTGGTGTTATGCCGTCGATCGAGTGTGTTATGTGGCTCCAAGGTCCTATGCACGATGATCTGGCTGCCAGCATTCGAAAAAGCTTCCCGTACTTTTGGTGGATAGCAACTGGCCAGAAGTTGCCTGATGCGGCCGCGTGAGTGCCTTTCTTCGAAAGGCCGTGCTCACGCGGCCTTTTTGTTTTGGGTGTATAGTAGAAGGGTATGAAAAATGCTCTCATTGTTTTTGTCTTGCTCACTCTGGGTGGCATATTGTTGTATAGTTGGCCGGCGCCGAAGGCGCCGGCCGAGAATCCGGCTGAACCTGAAGTCCCGCTGTCGAGCTATGCAATATTTATCCATGATGAAGTTAGTGTGCCGGTTGACTCCCGGAGGGTAGATCTCTCAGGCAGAGGTCTTAACGGATCGCTAAAGGCGGAAATTCGCCAGCTTACTGAGCTACGCGAACTTGATCTTGCACACAACAACTTCACTGGTTTACCCGCTGAAGTTGGTCAATTGTCGAAACTTGAAGTGCTCAATTTGTCCGATAATCCACTGACTGGACTGCCGCACGAGCTGGGGAATCTGCAAAACTTGAAGACACTTGATCTTCGTGGAACGCAGTATTCCACATATGATTTAAATGTGATTCAGGCTGCTCTGCCAAGTGAAGTTGAAATACTGACAGATCAGTGATTGGAATTACGGTATACTGATTTTATATGAAACGAAACACTTTTCTGATGCTGCTCGCGTTTTTGGTCGTGCCCGTAACTACTTCCGCCTACGATGGGTTCGGTAGAATTGATCGTAACAATCTCGATGATGAGATCGTCGATCAATTTCCTCTCCCGATCTTGTTTGGTGTCGATCTCTCAACAGTTGTACCAGACTTTGGTGACCCCAGAGACGGTGGAGAACGCTCTCATGAAGGGCAAGATATTCGCGCACCAAAAGGAACGCCGATCGTTTCCCCGACCGAGGCGATCGTGATCAAGACCGGTGATGGTGTGTACTCGGGGAAGTATGTATACACTGCCAATCCTGGCGGTGAGACCTTCCGTTACATGCATCTTGATACGATCGCTTCTGATCTTGATTCTGGCGACCTCCTTGATGTGGGGGACTTCATTGGTACTGTCGGTGATACAGGCAATGCTCCCGAGGGTGTCTATCATCTCCATCTTGAGATCCTTAATGAAGACAATGATCCAACTGATCCATTTGAACGTTTTGATCCAGCAGGATTCACACTTAAGGAAAAAATGTCATTCTTGCGTGACATCTTTAGTGGAATGAAACAAGACGAGGAGTATGCTGAGTTTTTGGTAGAGACATTCAATAGTGACTTCATGACAGCGTATCAAAAAGGTTACTCCATGCCGAATGTGATCGATGAGGTGCTTGAAGATGCTGGTGCGAGTACGCAGTCGCAACAGTTGCAACGCTTTACTGAGCTTATTGCAGCACTCCCGATGGCGCTTCAAATGGAGCTTCGTAGTGGCGATCAGGGGCCGGCTGTGCAGCTGTTGCAGTTGTATCTTATTTACACCGGTAACGGGCCGGCGCGAGACAAGCTGCGAGCAGCGGGACCAACCGGGTACTTTGGGCTGGTCACAACTGCTGCGCTGGCAGAGTTTCAGAAAGATAAGCTCATTATTGATAACAAAGGTGTATACGATGCACAGACCAGAACTGGTATGATGAAGTACCAGTATCCAAATTTAAATTTCAACTAACATGCAACTCTTCGGACTACTTTCGCTCATTATCGTAATAGCCATCATTGGTTGGTGGATGAGTACAGGGCTGGTGCAGGTACCAGCTACTGCGCCATCTGCAGAGGATCGCTCAAGCTCGTTCTATGTCATCCCGCCAGATCCGGAAAGTTCACCGGTGCCAACCTACGGCGATGCACTCGATGCGGCTCGCGGTGCGGCTGACGCGATGGAACGGTAGGTAGACAACGGACACTTCCAGTGTCGCAAAGACGTGCACACTAGAATCGGGTGTATACTGCAAAAGATGACATACATACCACAGAAATACTGTGATATGTGTTTGATGCCGTTCTCGCAAGATCCTGGGGTACGCGAGCACGAATACTACTGCAGCTACTGCTACAAAAATGGGGAACTAACATACAAAGGAGATGATCTCCATGCCTTTCAGAAACTCTGGTACGTGCGTATGCGACAAAACGGTATGAGCCGGTGGCGTGCCAAGTTTTCTGCTTGGATGATCCGCTTTGCGCCACACTGGAAGAGGGAGAAAAGGCTCTTCGTTGGCCCAGTAAACACCTATCACTAAATAGCTAGAGAGTGGTCACCCAGGCACTATTTGGGTCTGCTTGCTCTGCAGCAAGTGCAGTGCGGATTTTTTCTGTGATCGTGCCGGGGGTATGGTCATTGATCTCACGTCCGTCTATCTCAAGAATTGGTGCAATGAAAGCCGAAGTACCACTCGCAAAGACTTCGTCTGCAGTGTAGAGCTCGGTCAGTGCGACCTTGCGCTCGATGACTGGGATGTCGAGTCGCGCGGCCAGCTCGATCACACTCCGACGTGTGATGCCTTCTAGGATGTCTGACGCACAGTCGGGTGTGATCAGCTGGCCGCGCTTTACCATAAAGACATTGGCTGCAGAGAGCTCGCTTACATAGCCATTGTTGTTGAGAAACAGACAATCGTCCATGCCTGCGTCAAGGGCGTCTTGTTTAGCGAGGGCAGAATTTACATAAGCTCCATTCACTTTGGCACGCGCGGGGATCGCACTGTCAGTGGTGCGTCGCCAGAGACTGGTCTTCAGTCTAGCGCCACTTTCAGGAAGGATCTTGTCAGCGTCCATCATGAACACACTAAAGGCGAGTTCAAGGTCTTTGGTGCGTACACCAGGCGCAAGGGAAGTTGCATGTACAGTGAGTCTAAAGAACTGATCTTTGGTTGGTTTGTTTGCTTCGATCAATGCTTGGATTTGTGCTTTAAATTGATCCTCGACCACATACTCTTCAGCTCCGTTTAAACCGATCATCCGTGCTGATTGCTTAAGTCGAATGAGGTGCTCCGGAATGCGAAAACAAAGCATTCCTTCGCTTGTGTGCTTGGCAAAAAAGACTGAGTAGACGCTGAGTCCGTAGAGCACAGCAGAGCTTGCAACAGAAAGGTGTGCTTCAGCTAAAGGCACGATCTTACCATTAATCAGTGCGTTTGGTGCGAGATTTGCCATAGTGATACTTAAGTATACCGTAGTGACATTGAAAAGGTTGCAGCCGGTCTGTGTGGAGTATCTATTGCTAATTGAAATGAGTTGTGCTCTAATAAAGTAATTACAGACATAAAGATTTAAATGGAGGACTACTTAATATCCCTAGTCCTAGTGGTTTTATCAGGGCTCTTCTCGGGCTTAACACTAGGGCTACTCTCTCTCGATCTACAGTCATTGCGACGCCGTGCGAAGCATGGAGATCGAAGTGCAGCTATCATTTACCCAGTACGAGAAAAGGGTAACTTACTACTCACGACATTGTTGCTTGGCAACGTGGCGGTTAATACGACGTTGTCTATTTATCTCGGTAGTATTGCGTCGGGTATTGTTGCTGGCATTATCGCAACCGCGCTCATCGTGATCTTTGGTGAGATCATTCCGCAGGCAGTGATCTCTCGCTACGCACTCTGGTTTGGCGCTAAGACGATCTGGTTCACTCGTGTGGTGATCGTGCTCTTTTTTCCGATCTCGTATCCAATTGCAAAGACTCTCGATTACTTTCTGGGTGCTGAATTGCCAACTACCTATTCACACAAGGAGCTCATGGATATCATCTCTGAGCATGAAGATTCTGAACTAAGTTCGATCGATGAAGATGAAGAACGCATTATGCATGGTGCGCTACGGTTTTCCCACATGTCAGTGCGTGAAGTAATGACTCCTGCTGAACGAGTGGTTTCATTTGATGAAAATCAGCGCCTCACTGACGCATTCTTCGAAGAGGTCAACGAGCATGGCTTCTCTCGCTTGCCGATCTATAGCGGCGAGAAGGCTAATGTAGTTGGCATTCTGTATGTTAAAGACTTGATCGTCGAAGATGACCATATTTCAATCAAAGAAACGGAGGAGGCATTCGATCGCAAATTCATAACTGTTCGCACGGACGATCTCCTTGACGCCGTTCTTGGAAAGATGCTCAAATCACGACAGCATCTGGCTATTGTACGTAATCGAAGCAAGCAGTACGCCGGTGTTATCTCGCTCGAAGATATTATCGAAGAGATCATTCAGCAGGAGATCGTCGATGAGGATGATGATATTGAAGAGGTATAGAGTGATTGACACTCCTCGTGGAGACGGTATAGTCGAACCTGGGGCGGCCATTGCCGTCAGATAGTAAAACCAATATGGAGGTATAGACTGATGTGTAAAGCATCGATCTTCGCTGAGCGTTGGCGGTTTGCTGAAGAAGGCGAGCTGCTTTCGATCGGCATTACCAAGACTCGTCATGGAGCGTTCCATGAGCCGGGTGTTCCGGTGAATGAGTGTGTGGTGTGCACGAAGACAGGAGACCGTCTGTCGGTCACGATTCCGCCTCTTCTGCAGCAACAGTACGGTCTTGCACCGATCGAGGAAGCTGTCTTCTGGCAGACGCCCGGCAGTGATTCTCAGGTGATCCAGGATCAGGTGGTATTTGTGAAGCATCCGAAACGGCCATCTGTTGCCCTCTCGCTTTTCGCTGCTGGCGGTGCGACCGCGGTGGTCCTCTCGGTGGTTGATCGGCAGTCCAGTGATGCTGAAGTCATCGATGAAATTCTGCTTCTTTCTAGCGAAACGGAAGCACTCATCAGAGTACTTGGAACAGGTGTTGATGAGGCTCGTCAGCAAGAGGAGTTGGTCATCACACCGGTGTCTGATGTGACAATCCGCACTGCTGCTGCAGCCTGAACGTCCGGCTTCAGTATCGATGTGTGTACAATCCCACCCGCGCAATAGCGCGGGTTTTTTGTGTATAGGATCATTTGACTGAGTGAAAGGTGCAGGCTATATTGCATCACCTGTAAAGGTGTTCTTTTGTAATTTGATCAAAACTGGGGAGAGTAGTGACATGACTGAAGCGAATGTGTGTGTGCAAGATCAGGTAGATGCCGTTGTTGGTGACTGGCTCAAGGTAGTGAGGCTCCCAAATGGCAGCACGGCGCTTCATGCGTCTTGTAAAGGATGCGACCGCGGCGAGCTTGGTCCGCAAGTGCACTTGCATGACAACGATCGAGTGTGGATCGAATGTATCCCGCTGGCGGTTGTCAAGGCTAATCGGTTGCGGCAGGATTCTGGTGAGGCAGTCTTCTCTGCTGGGATCGGTGGTGTTGGTTCTCGTCGCGAGTCAAGCTTCGCATTTGAGACGGGATCGCCGGTGCAACCAGTGCGCTGTGTCCACGCGTCAGACCTGGCTGTGCCTGGCGTTCGGATAAAGGTGTTGGAGCTCGCTTCAGTCGCTGTGGAAGCAGCGACATCAATCGAGGTTCTGACGGCCTTTGCTAACTGAGTATCCACCGCTAGTGTGATCAACGAATCCGCGCTGCTAGGCGCGGGTTTTTTATTTGGCCATAGTTAAGCACATTGTCGAATTGACACTTAATCCGCTAGAGAGTTATAGTCAAAAAGGAGTCGCGTGTACGAAGAAATTTGACTCTGCGGAGTCGCAATTTGCGGCATGTAAAATAGACAAGAGGAGAAACGTAGATGCAAAGCAATGTGGCATCTGTTTGCGCAGTCGGTGAAACCGATCAGGAGGGTGACGCAGCTCACTTGAACGCGGTAGGAGGGGAGATCCTTCATGTAATGAATACTTCTCAAGGTCCAGCTTTGGTTGGTAACCACAACTGTCACCACGGTAATCCCGTCATGTTCCCGGATGGTGTGTCGGTAGTGATCTCTGAACTCCCTTGGGAGGTTATGGAATCGCACGGTGTACCTCGTCAGGTGTTGGCAGTCTGCTGCGTTCACCGGTTCGAGAAAGGCGATGAGCCTCAACCGGCTTTCCAGGTAAAGATCAAGGGGGCCGTTGTCGCGACTTTTTCATTGGCTGAACTCTGTGGTGCAGAAGAGCACTGGAGAACGGCGTTGCGAGTTGGCAAACTGGTGGAGGCACAGTAATGAGCACTCCAGCAGCGTCTTCTGAAGAGAGGGGATTCTCGTCGATCGAAAGTCAGCCAGATGACAAGTCGACAATTGAGCGAACCGTGGATCCATACATGGATGCACTTCGCCAAGCCGAGACGGCTTTGACCGATCAGTATGACGGTCAGTGCGACGGCGGTTGATCAACAGCGCTGAAGCTTCCGAAAGGGCCCACGTTAGTGGGCCCTTGATTTCTATATTATGATTATGCAGCTAGATCGAGTTCTCTGAGGAAGGTAGCGAGCTTACTCCCTTGGATCTTTCGATATTGATTTGGCTTTAGTTTACCCATTTCAATGTTCATGATCCGTACTCGCTTGAGTGACTGTACTTGATAGCCAAGTGCAGCGCACATACGGCGGATCTGATGCTTCTTGCCTTCGGTAAGTACGATGGTGAAGCGCTTGTCATTGCGGTCATTGGCTACTAGGTGTGCTGTTTTTGTGCGGTAGCCTTCAATATCAACTCCGTTTTGCATGGCTCGAAGAAACATGCCAGAGACCTTTTTGTCGACAGTGACATCGTATTCTTTTTCATGACCAGCCTCAGGATCAAGCATTGGACCAGTGATCCGACCATCATTTGAAAGGATAATGAGACCTTCAGAGTCTTTGTCGAGCCGGCCGACTGGCGACACGTGGGTAATGCCAAAATCCTTCGCGAGTCGGCCGGCGATATCAGTTTCGCCCTCAGCTGGGGAATGGGTAATAACACCACGGCCTTTGTAGTAGGCGAGGTAGGTCTTCGGTTTGGTCTTACCGGTTACTTCGACCGAATCAGTCTCCTGTACCTGTTGTCCCATTTCAGCGACTTTGCCGTTTACTTTGACCTTGCCTTTGGCAATGAGCTCGTCCGCTTCACGACGAGATGCAACACCGGTGTGTGCAAGGTATTTGTTGATTCGCATTGGGAATTCCATGGCCGATACTATGTCATAGATTGAGCGATTTGTACAGAAATGGCCGGCGCCCTTCGGGCGCCGGCCATTTCTGTCTCGTATATTACAGATCGATCTCTGGTGTGTGATAGTACTGCAGTTCAGATGGATTTAGTTTGGCAGGTATCTCCACACCCTCGTCGATCATCGTAAACGGTAAATGTGTAACGAGTAGTGAAAGGTCAGGATTTGAGTCCAGCTCCTCATCAGTCACGCTCATGAGCGTGACCAGAGTAAAACTGGCAGCTTCACCTGCTGGTACTCGGTAGTATTTGCCGTCTTCGATTGCTACTGCAGGATGCTTGGTTAAGACAAGTCCAGCACTGGTGCCAAGTGCAGTGGTTGCCTTATCATCTTGGATCTCATAGCCCATCAGTGTGTCGCTGTCGCTTGACTCAGCTCGTGTCGCAAAGATCGGCATGAGCACGTCTCGCTCTGCAAAGCCAAAGGAGTAGGTGACTGTAAACAGGATATTGTTAGCAGTGAGCCGTGTGGCGGTCTGATCAGTAGTAAAATAAGCTTCCGATGCTTGTGGTATCAAAAATATAGAAAAGACGAATAGCCATCCGGCTAGTTTCAATTTGCATGTATTCATGCCACTATCATACAACACCAAACGTATGGAACAACCACTGACATTACCACCAAGCGATGAAGAACTGGTGCAAAAGACGTTGGAGGACAAGGAGACCTTCGGCGAATTGGTTGACCGCTATCAGGCAAAGTTAACGCGGTATATTACGCGTCTTGGTGTTCGTGATCCTGAAGATCAGATGGATGTGTTACAGGAGATCTTCCTGAAGGTCTATCGAAATCTCAATGGTTTTGATCCCTCTTTGCAATTTTCTTCCTGGATCTACCGTATTGCACACAATGAAGCGATCAGCTGGTACCGCAAGAAGAATGTGCGACCAGAAGGACATCTCATCGCTGATAGTGAGGAGATCATCTCTTTCATTAGCTCAAAGGAAGATGCGCAGGACGTCAGTTTTGATAAAGAGATCAATGCAGAGCGCGTAAAGGAGGCGTTGGCACAGATCGATGAAAAGTACCGCGAAGTCATTATTTTGCGCTTCTTCGAGCACAAGGAGTACGAGGAGATATCTGATATTTTGCAAATTCCTGTGGGTTCGGTTGGAACTTTGCTACATCGCGGCAAAAAACAGCTGGCAAGTGTTTTAAATCAAGAAGCTATACGTATATAAGAGCGAGTTAGATATGGAATGTAAAGAAAACGACAAGAAGTGTCTCAAAACCAGTATTTTCGAACGAATCGAGTCCGAGCAGGTTTCACCGCGGTCGCGCTGGTTTTTCCATAGCCGAGAGTGTGTTGTGTGGTTCTTTTGGGGTATTTCTGTGCTCATCGGTGCTTTAGCGGTTGGTATTTCACTGTTCGTCATGATCCATCACCAGTATGCACTGTACGAAGCCACACATGAGAATTTCTTCACGTTCTTAGTAGATGTGCTTCCGTACCTTTGGTTTATGGTATTTGGCCTGATGATCGCTGTCGCTGTGTTCAATCTGCGCCACACTAAGCGTGGCTATCGCTGGCCAATGTGGATGATCATTGCTAGTAGCATGGTCTTTAGTTTTGCGGGAGGTTCAGCGATCCATCTGTTTGGTCTTGGGCACGAGGTTGATGAACTCTTGGGATCACACTTGGGTATGTACACCTCTCAGAGCAAACTTGAGCAGATCATGTGGCAAGTTCCTTCAGAAGGACGTCTGATCGGTCGGCAGGTATACACAACAGTCCAACCGACCAGTACGATCATTTTTGAGGATACTACCGGGGCACGCTGGCGAGTTGATTTGAGTGAGCTTTCTACTCGCGATATGGATCTTCTTGCGTCAGAGCAGACGGTTCGTTTACTTGGAGTGCCAACTGAAGGAGAGGTCAAGATCTTTCATGCTTGTGGAGCGATGCCGTGGATGCTTGAACCAAAGGTAACGGTTAAAGATATGAGTACTGAGCGTGAAGAGTTCATTGAACGAGTAACACTCCATGCGAGACCACCAGAACCGATTTTTGTACATAAAGAGGGTGATGCGTTAGCGTCGACAACCTTGGCAGAGATCGGTCCTTGTGCTGAGTCGGCAGCAGTCAGGCGGATGCCAGTCAGGCCTCAGTAAGGAAGGAATGATCTCTTTTTTCAGAGCGCAGACAAGAAACCTTGCCAAAAGGTTATTTCTGTGTCAAAACTTGCAAAATTTGAAATACGGGAGTACTATTATACGTAGCACGACAACTAATTGATGGGATCGTGGTATTGGTGTGGGGCCACCAAATAAAAGTTATTACTAAGGTGAGATGTTAACAGCTAACTCTTATTGGTTTTTAACCGTAGAGGCTTATGAATAATTCATTTATTTTTTCGCGACGGACAATTACTGCGCGTGTGTACGCAATTGTTACGATCGTGTCTTTACTATTGAGCGCTTTTCCAGCGTCTTTTTTTGTCGCTGAAGCGGCAGTTGGCCCAACAATTGAGCCGCAAGAAGAACCGGTAACGGTGTTCGTGACTGGTGAAGAAGTACCATTCACTGCCGACGATAACGGCTTTGCAGATGGACAGACTGTATATGTATCGCTTGCGTCAAGCAACGGCGGTGTGTTCAGTACTGGAAACAATGGTGGCGCTTGTACAAGTGACTTTGATAAGACAAGCATTACTATTGCCAGCAACAAGAGCACTGCTTCATTCTGTTACAAGAATGATACAGCAGGTTCTGACACTATCACTGCAACATTCTCATCAGACGGTGAGACTGATGTGATCGTGACCTACGATGTCACGTTGGTTACAGCACCTGGTTACTTCTGTAAGGCAGAAGGTAACGAAGGTTTCCACAAGCAGACACTAAATCCAGCTGAAGCTCAGGAATTGCATGATGGTGATGATGCCGGTCTTATCGGACCTGGTGTCAATGAGCACAACATCATTCCACCGTTTGGCGATTTTCCTGGCTACAACTGGGACGCTGCGGGAGAGGCTATCTTTGGCAACGATTGTGTTGAGCCAGTGGTCATTGACGTGTGTCCAAACATCGACGGACCACAATCAGAGGTGCCAGCCGATCATCATATTGACCAGGCAGGTAACTGTGTAGAGGATCAACAGCCACCAGAGAAGGTGGATAACACCTGTCTCCTTCCAGATGGTGATTTTGAGGCGTTCACTCGTGGCCCGATCTTGTACCCAGCAGAAGATACTCTCGAGGAGATCTTTGCAGCCGCTGGCTATGGTTCAGTAGATGTAGACAACGAGCAGATGAGTACTGAGACTTGGTCTCTAGAGTCTCTTGATACTGACACAGTAACGCTAAAGGTGACTGTGCTTGGCAAGCAGGCTGGAAATACTCAGACCTTCGGGTATTACGCTGCTGGCAATACTGGAAGTTTTGTCTCACTGCTTTCGGTTCCGACTGCAGTCGTTGGAGACTCAGTGGAAGTTGAGATTCCAGGTCAGACTATTGGTTTCGGCCTTATGACCGTTGGCAACCCATCAGGTAGTTGGTACTCAGAATTCGACTTGAATTCAGGAGACCAAGATAATCTCGCGGTATACAACCCAGAGGAGAATGTATACCTCTTAGCTTTTGAAGATCGCCCAGAAAGTCATGAAGGTTATGACAATGATCACAACGACTTGGTACTGAAGGTTGAAGTACTTGAATGTACTGAAGGTCCTGGTGAATGTGTCCCAGAACGATACGTGTTTGCTGACAATGTTGGGTCTTCAAACCAAGGTCTTACTAAGGGTGGTGCAGCAGTAGCTGTAAATCGTTCAAACCCAGAAGATGCAACTGGTGATCCAGATTGGACCTCAGGCGGTAGCACTGGTTTCTACAGTCTCGGCTTTGGTGGTTGGATCATCGTTTCATTCGATAAGTACGTGGTAAACGTAGAAGGAAATGACTTGTCGATCCACGAAGCTACTAATGGCACCTATCCACTAGAAAAGGCACGTGTTGAGGTGAGTCAGAATGGCTCAGAGTGGCATGTGCTATCAGAAGAAGCTCACAATGACAGTTCAGAGGGTGGAGACGGCGTAACACTGCTTGATTTTGATGAGACAGGACTCTCATGGATCAAGTATGTCCTTATCACTGATACAACCGACCCATCACTTCATGGAAATGACGCAGACGGATTTGATCTCGACACTGTCGACGCTACCTACGTAGTATGTGACGAGCCAGAACCAGATCCAGAAATGATCGCGATCCATACTTACAAGGTGGTGTGTACCGATGAAGCAGACCTGCCAAACTGGAATACCGTGCAAAATGGTGCACCGACCATTACCGGCAACACAGCCGCTGATTGGGTAGCAGAGCACGACAGTTGTCGACTAGTAGAAGGTTGGCAGTTCCAGTGGGCGCCATACGGCACCAGTAACCCAGGTGACGCACTCTATGGTGCGGCTGGCGGTAACTGGTCAACACCATTTACTGGTACCACTAATATCCTCTTGTCTGATCTCAATGACCAGAACAAGCTCTGGATGCGAGAAGTGCTTGAAGAGGACTACATCCCATTCACCTTTGCTTCTGAAGGAAGTAAGAATATCAATGATGTTACAGCTGAATTCTACTGTCACCTCGATGGACTCAACTACGACAACTACGACCGTATTGATGGTGTAGAAGCTGATGGTGAGTACTACTGTGTCGCTTGGAATGCACCAGTAGAGCCAGATGTAGAATTCGGACCATACTGTGGAGACGGAGTTGTACAAGGCTGGGAGCAGTGTGACGAAGGTTCAGCTACTGACACCTGTACTGCGTACTGTACCAACCAATGTACAGACAACCTACAGCTCGTGAAGATCACTCTTGATCCACAGGCTCCTGAATCTGACAGTTTCGACGGTATGATCTACCTTGGTTCTGAGTCAAACCCGATCCCTAACGGAACTTGGTTCAACTTTGCTGAAGTTGGTGACGCTGCAGCTAATCACACTGCACTCGCAGCAACAGGTCTAGCGGTAGAACGTACTGCCACTGACCTTGTGTTGGCGGTAGAAGGTGGTAATGCAAACAATCACTTTGATTACGTCTTCGGTTCGATCGAGACCCTCGGTATTGACCTTGGTGCAGCTGATCGAAGCCCGATCACTGGTTGGCCACTTGAGAATACTGGTAGCTACGTAGACGTCTTTGACGTCGACGAAGATACTGACTCAGTAGACTTCAAGTTCTGGCTCACTACTGGTGACGATGCTGCTTCAGTAGCTGTAAACGCTGGTGAGGCATTCGATTGTCCAGAATGTAATGCAGAAGTAGAAGCACGTATCGTGCTTCAGGACGGTGAAGAGATCATGAACGGTGGTGAAGGTAACCTTCTTCCACAGGTGATCCTTGGTGATGGCTCAACGGTGCCATTTGGAGAGTGGTTCAAGCTTTCTGAGGCAAATCCTGGTCCATCAGCTACTTGGATCGATGATGCTGAGACAGTAACCAATTACCCAAGTCCAGCAGACCTCGACGGACTCTTTGTGAGCCGTGAGGGTAACGGACAGGTAAAGGTGGCGCTCTACGGCTTCCATAACCCTGGTGGTGATGTGAACTACGAGTCACTCCGTGCGACGATCGAGTTCAATGATGCTTCTGTCGCGTCTGCAGCCCAGATTCCAGGTGACTTCAAGCTTGAGAATCACCCAGAAGACGACCTTGTACTCTCAAACGACAACTTCGATTCATTCGCAGTTGCGGGAGATTCAATGTCAGTTGATTTTGACTTCTGGGTAGATACTGCTGCTGATGGTATTACCATTACCCTCGACGAGGATTCAGTTGCGACTTGTGACGAAGACACAGATCCAAAAGACCCAGAGCCAGATACCTTCATCATTGATGGTAAGAAGTATGGTGTAGATGGTGAAATCGCAACTGGTTTGGCTGGTTGGACCATTAACTTGACTGATGGTGATGAGATCATCATGAGTACTACTACTGATGAGACCGGATACTACTACTTTGTGGTTGAGGAAGGTTACTACGAGGTGCACGAGGCTATGCAGACCGACTGGGTGCAGGTAGAAGTCGACGAGAACGGTTATCCAGTAGATACAGACTCTGATCTTGAGCACTGTTCATTTGAGGTCTACGAGTATGACTACCTCTATGCTCGCGTGACCGAACAGCTTGTACAGGTCGCGCCAAACGGATACGACTGTGACTTCTACAACGAGTATGTGGGAGACGATGAGCCAGAAGATGTGCTTGGCTGTACTGATCCAGACGCATTGAACTATGTTGAAAATGCGACACTGGGTAACAAGGACGCTGAGAACTGCAACTACTCAGATGATGGCGATAATGAAGAAGAGCCAGGTGATCAAACTGGTACCCGAACCCGACGTCCTGCACCTGAAGGTCAGGTACTCGGCGCAACCACCCAGTGTCCATTCCTTGAGGACTATATGCAGATCGGTTGGGAGAATGATCCATGGGAGGTCACTAAGCTACAGCTCTTCCTCAGTGCTTTCCGCAGTCTCTTTGGTGGCGGTGAACAGCCAGTAACTGGTGTGTTCGACCGAACCACAGACGCAAACGTGAAGGCCTTCCAGGAGTACTTCCGTAGCGAAGTGCTTGATCCATGGTACGTGAAGGGAATTGTGCCGCATGACCAGCCAACTGGCTTTGTGTACAAGACCACACGATGGAAGATCAACGATATCATCTGTCCAGGCTGGGAAGCATACCCAAGCTTCGATGGTGAGAATCTACAGTCTAACGTAGATATCGACTAAGTTAGGAGGGAAGTGAAGATACAAAAAGGACCCTATACACAGGGTCCTTTTTGTATGTGTTGACAAAACAATAATTTATGACGTAAAATACTAGGACATGAATATTGGTGAAGCGCCAGTCCGCGGTTTGCATACACTACAAAAGATCTCAATGTCACTCATGGGAGTGCTTGTTTTGTTGACGTTCATTGGCGCTAATCTTCATGCACTGTTGTGGCAGTCTTCAGAGTGGCTCGTTTCGACGGTATTGCCAGCAGTGGTTGTTGATCTCACTAATGAGGAGCGTGCGGAACTTTCAGCCGCGCCGCTTCAGCGAAATGCGCTCTTAGACGAAGCGGCGCGGCTGAAGGCCGAACATATGGCTAAGAACGAGTACTTCGCTCACTACAGTCCATCTGGTGTTTCACCATGGCATTGGTTCAATGAAGTTGGCTATGTCTACGCACACGCCGGTGAAAACCTGGCGATCCACTTCACTGATTCAGATGAAGTGGTTGAGGCGTGGATGGATTCGCCAACACACCGTCAGAATATTATTGATCCAAAGTACACCGAGATCGGTGTTGGTACTGCTAAAGGTACGTATGAAGGTTACAACACGGTATACGTCGTGCAACTGTTTGGTGCTCCGGCTGTAGCGCCAGCGCCAAGACCTGTTCCAGTCGCACCAACTCCAACTCCGGCACCAGAACCACTTGTGGTGGCCAGTGCTCCTGAACAAGTGGTTGAGGCTGTTCCAGAACTAGCTTCTCTGCCTGTTCCGGTGCCGGTTGCAGTAGATTCTGAATCTACATCTCGGGCTGAGGTGATCGAAGAGGCTGCTATAGAGACTCCGGTTGTGGTAGCTGTCGAAGAGACGTCAGCACCAGAATCTGCACCAATAGCAGAACCTGAGCCTACTGAAGAGCAAACTATTAGCTTCATCAATGATGTTGTGGTGGTCAGCTCGCCAGTCATCGCTACTTCTTCTGGCCTTGCTGTAGCTGAGATCATAGTGCCTCAAGAGCAGCCTGCAGGTGCAACCATTGTATCGTATGCTACGCGACCAAATGAAGTGTTGCAGTGGACCTACTTTGTACTTGGTACACTTGTGCTACTCATGCTCAGTACTTCGATTGCGCTTGGTCTGCGACGATTGCACTACGTGCAAGTGGCATATGGATTTGCTCTCATTATTGCAATGGGGGGACTTTGGTACGCACACTCACTTCTCACGACTGGCGCAGTCATTGTCTAGTCGCCTTCTTTTGATACTATTAGTGGCATGACAAAGCCACAGCATAAGGTTCTGGTCACTTCAGCTCGACCTGCCGTGTCCAAAGGGTCACAAGAGCACGACCTCTTTGCTTCAAGACCAGCTGCCGGCTTCCCTGCGCCTGGCGATGATCTGGTGGAGCGTCCACTTGATCTCAATGATCTGATGGTTGAACATCCAACCGCAACCTTTTTCGTGCGGGTATCAGGTGATTCTATGGAAGGAGCTCGGATTTTTGATGGTGATATTCTTGTAGTAGATCGTTCGATTGAGCCTAAGAACGGCCTGATTGTAGTGGCTGCGGTCTACGGCGAGTTGGTAGTGAAGCGTTTGCGTAAGCTGTCTGGTGGTATGGCGCTCGTTTCAGAGCAAGAAGGCTACGAACCGATCAGTATTGATGAGGCCGAAGGATGTTATATTTGGGGTGTAGTGACCGGCAGTGCGCGGGTTTTTTAGTAAGAAATAGACAGTAAATTCGTCCTCGAACATATGAATACAAGAGTAACAAAATGGGGGTTTGTCGCCATGCTGGCGCTTTTTATCACAACGCCACTTTCGGTTGACGCTCGTGAGCAAGTAGCAGCTTGGCTACCATGGTGGTCTGAAGAGGCTGGGATCGAAAGTGCGACAAAGCACATGAAGAAGATCGATATTCTGTACCCATTCGTGTTCGAGGTGAAGGAGGACGGTTCCCTTTTGAATCGCGTTGATTTTGATGATAAGCAGTGGGAAGACCTCTTTGATGAGGCTGATGATGAGCGTGTAAAAGTGATCCCGACTGTGATGTGGTTCGATGGAGATGCGATCCATGAGGTTTTGAGCGACAGAAAGGCTCGCAAGGAGCACATCGATGAGATCGCGCGAATGGTGCGTAAATACCGCTTTGATGGGGTAAATATTGACTATGAAGGGAAGTTGTCGGAGACGATCGATGACTACTCTGATTTCCTCAAGGAACTCAATGATGAGCTTGGCCGTCGTCGCTATCTTACCTGTACGGTAGAGGCTCGCACTCCCCCAGAATCACGATGGAAAGAAGTGCCAGAAGTAATCAACTATGCCAATGATTATGAAGCAATGAACAAGCACTGTGATTGGATCGAAATCATGGCCTATGACCAGCAGCGAGCCGACTTAAAGCTCAATGACGAGCGTCGTGGGGTACCGTATATGCCAGTGGCAGACACCGAATGGGTAGAAAAGGTGGTAGAACTTGCGCTTGAGGATTTTGATGAAGATAAGGTATTACTCGGCGTACCGACTTACGGACGAGCCTGGGATGTGACGGTGGCGGCCGATTGGTATCGAGATTACGAGCGGGTAGCTTCGCTTAATCATCCACGCATCATGGAACTGGCTGATAAGTACGACGCACCAATCGGCCGCACTGAAGGCGGCGAAGCAGTGATCAGCTACTTCCCTGAGGATTCTGTCTGGAAGATCTTTAATGCGCTACCGACCCCCAAAGGCACCCCAAAGGGCTTTGAAGCTGCCGCTAAAGCGCTTATGGTAGCGACTTATGCCGATATTGAGATCCCGGTTCGAGTCGTGATCTGGAGCGATGCTGAAGCGATCGATGAGAAGCTTGATCTGGTGAAAAAGTACGACCTCAAGGGAACTGCGATCTTTAAGGTTGACGGCGAGGAAGATCCGGACGTGTGGAAGCTTTTCTAGGATAGAAGACAGAGAGGAAAAACCGGCCCCCGAAGGGGCCGGCCGGTTCTTTTATTTTCTCCCAGTAGAAACACAAACTCTAGGTCTTATATTGACATAATGTTTTATTTGGTACATAATTATCAACTAGTTGTAGACCTGAATCACAATATCAACCAGGAGATGCTCATGAGCAAAAAGGTATTTAATGTTGTTTGGGTGTCGACGATGCTCTTCATCGTCCTCGCGTTCTATTCAATGGAGGATGTGTCATGGTGGTGGAGTCTTTGGCCGTTCTCCGGCCTCGCCAGCTGGATGGTCCATATGTATCAGATTTTCCGCTGGAGGGAGACTGATCCACTGGAATTCAATCGTGTGAGTCGTGATTGGGATGGTCCAGACGACACCGGCGGTGACCTACCGATTATGCTGGGGTTTGGTCCGATCGTGTTAGTGTTCGAAATCGCATTTTTGGCACACAACTGGAACGACCTTAAGATAAGGAGAAGTTCCCAGCAGTCTTCCGGTAGGGCGCACAGTACGAAGCGTTGTCCTGAATGCGGCAGCATCATGTCGTACGACGATGGTGTCTCCAGTTGTCATTCCTGCGACGTGCATGTCAATTCGAGGTGTGAGCAGCTCGATGATGCAGTAAGGTCAATTGACATGGAAGCGCTTAAGAAAATGATGGATGAGAAGGGTTTGAGCAGTATCACCATTCCCATCCGTTAACATCAAAGTTCCCTCATCGCCCGGTTCTGACACCGGGCGATTTTTTATGATTCAATTTGAGTTTTACTACTCAAAGATTGCTATACTATCCAGAATGAAACATGCCTGGATCGGTCTCCTTGATTGCAACAACTTCTTTGCGTCGTGCGAGCGGCTGTTTCGGCCGGATCTGGTAGGGAAGCCGGTTTTGGTACTTTCAAGTAATGACGGTTGTGTGGTGGCGCGCTCCCAAGAGGTAAAGGACATTGGTGTCCCCATGGGTGTCCCTTACTTTCAGATAAAGGACATAGTGAAAAAACATAGTATTACAACGTTTTCTTCGCATTTCGCACTCTATCGCGATATTTCGCGGCGAGTGATGACGGTCTTACGTGAACAGCTCGATACTGTCGAACAGTACTCGGTAGATGAGGCATTTTTTACTGTCACTGAGCACCCTGAAGAGGTAGCAAAGCGACTGAAACAGGAAGTGGAACGAGTGGTAGGGATCCCGGTTTCGGTTGGTATCGCACGCACCAAAACCCTCGCAAAATACGCCAATGTTCTTGCCAAAAAAGGCGTAGGAATTAGGGTACTTGATACGCCTGAATTGCTCACAACTGCCTCACAGATCCCCCTAGTAGCCATCTGGGGAGTAGGAGGCAAAATGGAGCTTCGTTACAAGCAACACGGCCTTGCAACGGTGGCGGATTTGCTGGCGGCAGACACTGCTCGGATCAGTCGATTGTTTGGTATTTCTGGCCTGCGTTTGCAGCGTGAACTCAGTGGCGAGCCGTCGTATTTTGTAGCGCCACGACTCGAACCGCAGCAGAGCATTATGAGCTCGCGTTCGTTTAAAAATACCGTTTCTGACTCATCTACGCTCATGGATGCAGTGGCGTATCACGTACGTCATGTGGCGGCTGATCTCCGCAAAATGGAGCAGGGTGCAACGCAGCTTGCAGTCTCCATTCGGCCGAGTAGACACGGGGATTTTATGCTGCGTGGCGGTACGGTTTTGACTACGTTTGATACACCGACCAGTGACTCGTTTGAGCTTATGCGGGCTGCTGCACGGTTGACGGAGAAGCTGTATGAGGCGGGTGTGCCATACAAGAAAGCTGGAGTGACGGTGAGTGGCTTGCGTTCACTTGAGGTGCAGCAGGAATCGCTATTTGAACCAGCATCTACACCCAAGGCTACGGCGGCGGTTTCTGAGCTTATCGATACACTCAATGATCATACAGGCAGGGAAGTAGTGTTGCTTGGTAGTCGACTTAAAAGCCAGAAGTGGCAGTCGCGCCATGATGTGCGCTCGCCGGCATATACGACGCGTTGGTCTGATGTTGCTTCTGTGTCCGCATAAAACATAATCGACATTTGTACTTAACTTTCTATAAGCGTCATGTCTCATCGAACTCAATTTTTCATTGAAAATGCACGATTTTACACTAATGCAAAGGTCAGTCAAAAATAGTTATCAACAGATACTTTCGGACAAAGTAAAAAAGACCTAGTAGAATGTTGGAAGATCGATTGAAGTGACGAAGTGTCCATAACAGGCTGAGCCTTTTCAAAACATTGGATACCGAGTCATCTCCACAGAAAACTTCAATCGAGAACTTCCTCGTTTGTACAACGCAGAAGTAAAAGTTATTCACAAAACTATATAAATAATAAACATGTTCGCAAAAGCAACTAATGTTGGCTTTGCGCAACGGGTGGTCGCGACACTTGTTGCTAGTGCAATGTTACTCTGGTCAATCGGAGTGTATAGCACTGCGCAAGCAGCCAACCTAACAGTTATTAGTGATACCCTCTCAGACTCAGATTTGTCAGCTGTATCAAATCACACCATTACCTTCTCCACTCCTTCGGGAGTAGCTGCTGATGGTTCAACAATCACCATCGACTTTACTGATGGTCCGTTTGATACAACGGGTCTCTCATTTGATGATGTTGATGTAAGTGTTGTTGGTACTGGTGACCTTACACTTGCAGCAGTTTGTGGAGGTGGTGGTGATGATATTGGCGCTGCCTTCGCTGGTAATGTGCTTACTCTAACAGTTTGTACTGGTGAAGGTGGTGCAATCGCTGCATTCGGCACAACTACTATTGAGATCGGAACAAACGCAACGTTCCAAACAACTGGTAACAATCAGATCGTAAATCCAGGTGTAGCTGGCTCATACGAGTTTGTCGTTACTGCGGGGACAGCTCCAGATACAGGTCGCATGAGGGTAGCTATCATTGACAACGTACTCGTTACGGCTATCGTCGATACGTCCTTTGACTTCACTATTTATGGTACTGCAACTGGTACCGCAGTTAACGGAACAACCACTAGCGGTTCATCCACTCCAACCACGATTCCATTCGGAACTATTGGTAACGGTGATGTAAAGACCATTGCACAACGCCTAACAGTAGCTACTAACGCTCGTAACGGATTCGTAGTAACGGTGCACACAGACGGTGACCTTCAGTCTTCAACTGGTGCTATCATAGACACCTTTGCCAACGGGGCAGACTTATCAACTACCTCGAACTCCTGGGTGTCGCCAGCCAACATCGTAACCGATGAAACTACGTGGGGTCACTGGGGTATGACCTATGACGATGATGCTACAGTAGACCTTGGAGCAAATGAATACGTAGCAGCTTCAACAACGCCGCGAGAAGTCTTCAGTCACGATGGTCCAGCAGATGAATGGACAACAAATATTGGTTCAACAACTGTTGGATACCAGATCGAGATCACGGCACTTCAAGAAGCGGCAGATGACTATAGTACTATCTTGACGTACATAGCAACTCCGACCTTCTAAGTTCTAACGATGCAAACAAAAAACTTCCTTTACTGGAAGTTTTTTGTTGTATACAACCCGGGTCTCACACTGCTGTAAGGTGGTATGATGGTAAGGTTAATCTTTAATTGAACACTTATTATTATATGCTATCGCATCGCTCTGTTGTGGCTCTGTCTGCTCGATTTCTCATTATATTTTCTGCTTTTCTTGCGCTCAGTTTTTTCTTCTCACTTCCAGTTCATGCACAAGAAGGACTTGGTATCAAGCCTGCCGTTATCGAAGAATCTCTTGATCCTGGTGCGGTGCAGCAGTATGTGATCGAGGTAGAGAACTTGAATCCTAGAGATCAAGAATACTTTGTGTTCACTAGAAACATCTCTGGTGTTGGACCTGGTGGTGTTCCGATCTTTGCACAAGATAATTTGGAGAAGACAGGATATGAGTTAGCTGACTGGATAGAGCTTCCATACACACAGGTTACCATCCCTGCAGGTCAGAAGGTTTCTCTTTCCATCACTATGAACGTGCCTGAAAATGCTTCACCTGGTAGTCACTTTGGTGGTGTATTCTTCTCAGTAGAACCTCCTGAGGTGGATATGGTGGGCGCAGCGATTGGTTACCAAGTTGCCAATATCATCAGTATTCGTATTTCTGGTGATGTGATCGAGAAGGCAAATATCCGACAGTTTTCAACAGATAAATTTATCTATGGTGCACCAAAGGTCAATTTTAACGTGCGTATCGAGAACGAAGGTAATGTGCTCGTTCGTCCGGTTGGTCCGCTTGAGATCCACAACATGCTTGGTAACAAGGTTGGTACGATCATTTTCAATGAAGCACAAGCTGGAGTCTTTCCAAAGTCAACCAAGGAGTTTGACGAAATCGTCTGGGATGGTGGTACGACTGGTTTTGGTCGCTATGAAGCGATTTTGAGTCCGGTATACGGTGAAACAGGAGCTATCAATACAATGTCGAGTACGGTAACCTTCTGGGTTCTGCCGATGAACATCATTGGTCCGGCACTGATCGTGTTGGCGGTGGTTCTTTTGGTCACATTCGTTTTTGTGCGGTTGTATATCAAGCGTTCACTTGCACACATGACTCAAGGTCGTCGCATTATTAGACAGCGTCGTCGTGGTGGTCCGTCATCCCTCATGCTGTTCACTGTTGTGATGCTTACCGTGACCGCACTATTCCTCATCGTATTGCTAGCGCTCTTTGCGTAAGCTGCGGTACACTATCTGTATGGATATACAGCACAGCACATATCACAAATTTTTACGCGTAGCACTTGTCGTGTGTGCGGTGGTGTTGGTGTTTGAGAGTGGGCTGTTGAGTGAATCAACCGCACGAGTTGCTGAGGGTACACATGCATATCTCGCAAACGCAGTTGGAATGTCTGCCTCTGTACAGCCAACAGAACTCAATACCCTTACAGCTGAATTGACTGCTAAACAGCGTGAACTTGATGCTCGCGAAGCAGCACTTCGTGAGCGAGAAATTGCAGTCGATCTTAACTCTGGTGCTGTTAGCTCGAATACGTCTTCATATGTACTCTCCAGCATCCTGTTCGTACTGTTGGTGCTTATCATACTCAACTACGCATTAGACTATTTACGGTCTCGTGAGGAGCGTGAGGTGCAACCTGTGTAATGCTGCAAAAACCCTTAGTTCGGCAGGGTACAATGTACTAGAAAGTACGACATGAAAGCTGCTTTGAGACAGTGGATTCAGTTATTTGTGGTGCTCATCGTGTGTGTGATGGGGTACTTGTCTGTGCCACAATCTGCCGAAGCCCTCAACAACATCATTGAGTACAGCGACACCCTCTCCGACTCAGGTCCTAACGAGCAGTCAAATCATACGTTTAAGTTTGTGCTCAATGCTGATGCAGGTCCTGGTACTGTGTTTGAATTTACACCACCAGCTGGGTTTGCCATTCTGTCTACCACTACGTTTGCTGAGCGTAATGTTGAACTGTGGGTCAACGGCGCGGTTCGCACCTCAGCTGCAGTTGCCTCTCCGGGGGTAGATCAAGTTGATATCACGACAGGATCTCCTGGTCTTATCCAGTATACTCTCGCGCCTGACTACAGCATTACCTCGGGAAGTAGATTAGAGTTTAGGGTTGGAAGTCAGGCATCAACAGCTATCCAGCCCTATGCTGTGTATAGTACAAGCACCGGGTCTACGACGGTGCCTGGTGATGCTGAACCGATCGTGAATGCAGGAACGACCGGTCTTCAGAAGGTCGCACTTGAAGTTATTGATGGCACAACGATCGCGAACATCGATTTTCTCATTTTCCTGGTGGAAAAAGTGTCAGTTCCGGGTGTTGATACCACTGAGGAAATTCCACCGTATCGATTCAATGGTTCTCCGACTAGCTCAGTTGGTGGTACGACACTCAGTGTAGAGATCTCTCTCGAAACCGATGAGTTCGCGATCTGTAAGTTTGATACGGTCGCTGGCACATCTTTTGCAGCTATGCCTCATACTTTTTCAAACACCGGTCTCATCTTCCATTCGCAAGTAGTAGCTGTGACGCCAGACTCGGTACAGCAGTTCTATGTGCGCTGTATTGACGACGAGGATAACTTCAATATTGATGACTACTTGATCATCTTTACGGTCAACGAGATCCCAACCGGTAGTGCAAACACTGAAGGTAGCACGAGTGGAGACGGTTCAGGTTCTGGTGATGAGGGTACAGGTACTGGTAGTGGAGGCGGAGGTGAGTCTGGTGATTCAAACGGAGAACAACCACTTGAAGGTGGTTCGTCAGGCTCTGGTGGTTCAGGCGGTGGCGGTGGCGGTGGTTCAGGCGGCAATAGTGGCGGCACTTCCGGTGGCGGCTTTGAGGATGATGCACCGTATCAGAGCGGAGACGGTCGCGTTATCATTTCTGGATACGCATATCCAAATAGTACGGTTGGTATTTTGGTTGATGGTAATTTCTTCGACACCACGCGTGCCAATTCTTCTGGTGAGTACTCGATCACGCTCGATGAGATCGCGCGTGGTGTGTACACGTTCGGTGTGTACGCAAGTGGTCCAGACGATACAAGGTCTTCAACTTTCAGCACCTCGTTTACAGTTACAGGAGCACGAACGTCCGAGCTTACAAACGTAAACGTCGCTCCATCAATTTTAGTTGAACCAGATCCAGTCGATCCTGGTGAGACACTGACAGTGTCAGGATACGCGCTGCCAAATGCAACAGTTTCGGTGCAAAACGGTAAGTTACGCTCGACGATCATTAAAGATTTTACACTTACGTCAAACGCTTCTGGTTTTTGGAGCACGACGATAGATACGTCTAGTTTTTCAGAAGGGACTTACCAGATCAGGGCAAAATCTGAGCAGACCGGGGGAGCAAAGACAAACTGGTCTGAGTACACATATTATGGTGTTGGTGGGGAAGCGGATGTGCCGATCAATGCCGACCTGAACCGTGACGGAAAGGTTAACCTAGTCGACTTCTCGATCCTTCTTTTCTGGTGGGCTTCTAATGGCGGGGATTCAGATCCGCCAGCAGATATCAATCGCGATGGTACAGTGAGCCTTACTGACTTTTCAATCATGCTCTTTAACTGGACAGGTTAGTTCATAGTGTGGGTAATTATGATTTTATTTACGAGCGAGACAGTATAATGTTGTTGTATGTCCTTTCTGCAAAGACTCAAGGGTAGGGGCGTCCGCGATGGTGAGGGGCTTTTGTCTGACGCTGAAGAAACAGCGGTTGATAAAGTTGCTCAGCTACATGTAGACGTATTTCAAACAGAGCGTCTCATTGTGGTGTATGCGCAGTCAGCAGGCGCAGACATGAATGATGTACATGTGTCTATCGAGGGCGATGCTGACATTGTGTTGATCGAAGGTAAGCGTGTGCGACCAGAGTACATCGTCTTCCCAAAGAAAAAAGTTAAAGGATCATTTGTGGCCGAAGAGTGTGTCTGGGGTGATTTTTACCGTCGTATCATTTTGCCTGAGAGTGTGAACATCGATAAGGCGGAAGCAAAGATTAAAAACGGTGTGCTTATCTTGGTACTCCCACTGCTTAAGCCAAGTGAGAAAGAGAAGGTCGAACTTCGAGTTACTACTGGACGTAAGCCACTAAAGAGAGATACCAAATAATTGTAATTGTTCATTTGTTCTATGTTGTACCTTGTGAGACGAATTGTTCCTTACCTAATACTCCTCGTCAGTGCGTGGGTATTTTGTGCGTTTGGAGCACTGACTGCTTTTGCAGCAGATCTCTCACTTTCTCCAAGTACAGGTTCGTATTCTGTCGGTCAGACATTCACTGCGACCATTCGTGCCTTGCCAAGTGGCGATAACATTAACGCAGTTGAGGCGACTTTAAAATTTGACCCTGCTGTTCTCTCGGTTGTCAGCTTGAGTAAGAATGGTTCTGCATTTTCACTTTGGACGACAGAGCCAAAGTTCTCTAACTCTGCCGGAACCATTGAATTTGGCGGCGGAAGTCCAACTCCATTTACTACGAACTCTGATCTGGTAGTTGTTACCTTTAGAACTGTTGCTGAAGGTTCTGGTTCTGTCACATTTTCAAATGCATCAGTGCTCGCTGCAGATGGTCGCGGTACAGATGTTTACAAAAATGGAGCTAGTGCAAACTACACCATCACCGGTGCAGCAACTCCAACCCCTACACCGACACCAGACACAACTCCAACCCCTACCCCAACTCCAGATGAGGAAGATGATGACCAGGCGATTATCTTCGGGGATCCGCCTAGACAGCCAGAAATTGGTTCACAAGTTTTCTTAGACCCGGATGTCTGGTACAGCGAAACTGAAGGTTTGTTTACCTGGACTCTACCATTTGATGTTAACGTAGTTGCAATCGAGATCACTGACGATCCAGAAAACCGTCCAGAGGAAAATGAGGATGCGGTTATCGATCCACCAGTTGAGGAATTCTTGATTACAAAAGATATCATTACTGATGGTGTCCAGTATGTAAGCGTCAACTTCAAGAACCAAGTTGGTTGGGGAGCAGTGACAAACCGTAAGCTCATGATCGACACAACTGCACCTGAGCCATTTGCGATCAATGTGCAGGCTGGTACTTCTAAAGACTCATTCCCGATTCTTCGGTTTGAGGCAAATGACCGCACGTCAGGCGTCGAGTACTATGACATGACCATCGCTGATAAGGAGCCGATCCGCATCACGCCTGATGAAGCTCGCCTTGGCTATTTGCTCAAAGAACTTGAGGATGGTACCTACACTGTGAAAGTTGTAGCGTCTGACATGGCCGGTAACACCCGTGAAAGTAGTGTGGCTGTACTGATCACTGCTGGTTGGGTAAAACCAGTTGAGGTGGTAGACGAAGGATCATTCTGGGATTTTCTCACACCGATCAATCTCTTCATCTTCTTCTTGCTTGTTATCATCATTCTGCAGATCATCTACTTCTGGTACGAGCACAAGAAACTTAAGGAGCGAGAGGAAAAACTGCGTCGCGAAACGAGAGAGATCCAGGATCAGATGGAGAAGATCTTCTCAGCACTTCGCGATGAGATTTACGATCAAATAAACACCATCACAAAACGAAAGCGTTTGTCAGCAAAGGAGAAGGAAGCAGTTGAAGCACTTACACAAGCACTTGAAGTCTCCGAGACCTTGATTGAAAAGGAAATCAATGATGTAAAGACAATTCTCAAGTAACGTTTACGAAAAATCCACAACTTTGATGCATATACCGCGCACTTCTACCAAAGTGCGCGGTATAATTATAATTAGCCCTTTCTCTACCAAGTGGGGAATGGGGCTGTAGTTGATGTGAGTGTAAGTAGATTGCACAACTCAATAAAGAATAGAATAAAAGCCAATTTTAAAGCGCCGGAGCGGAGGAAGCAGTGTTTTAGTGGTGTCAAAAAAGTCTTGCATCCAAAGGTCTTTGTTTTACTTCTTCTGGCTCTGGTGGCGCTTCCTTACGTGCATGCGCAATTTTCATCAGATGCGTACTCTATTCGAACCGTACATGTCTTTCCGTCAGTAGTTACGGGTGATGGTTGGAATAATCTTGAATCTATTACTTTCCAGAATCTTGAAGAATACGCTTTGTTTGATGAGTTTAATGACATCAATTCAGCGACCATGAATCTCAGCAGAGCTTCAATGTATCAGCGTGGGAAAGAGTACGTTGATTCGTCTATTGAAACAGTGGTCGATCAGAATTCAGATTTGAATGAAGTAGTAGATGATGTTGTGGTTCCATCTGCAGAATCAGTTGCTGGTGGTGAGCAAAGTGGCACATCAACACCTGGAATTGAGTCTGCCGAGATGTATGCTTCCACGAGTGCTAAAGCTGAGTCACAAGCTCCTACAGAAGCTGATATTTTGATAGTGCCAGAAACTAGCGTAGTAACAACAACTGATTCTGTCTCGACTGATCTCTCAACGACGACAGTGCTGAAAAAAGTAGAATCCGTATTTGCCTTAGCGGTTGAGGCAGTTACCGAATTCTTTGGTATGGAGACTGCAACTACAACAGTTGAGAAGGTTGTGTCCACGTCTACTCCAGAGCTTGATTTGGAGACATCTCCAACAAGTACTGACTCAGTCGTCTTTGGTGCGCAAAGTGAGATGGTGTCAACGAGTGCACTGTTATTAAGCGCAAGCACTTCAGTTGTCGCTGATGTTGTTGCAACATCAGCGACAACGACTGTGCAGAGTGAAGTGTCTGTGGAGACAGAGCCTGTTGATTTTGTAGAACCTTCTCAGAACACTGAGTCTGCATCTAGTACTCCGTGCGCTGAAAATTGTGGATCGTACGAGATAGCTCTTAATGATTTTGGTTATCCACTTGGTGAGCAGGTTGAGATAACTGGTGCTCAATTACGGCTATCATTTGCTGCACAAACTCGAACCACCAGAGATGCTATTCCTGAATTTTCTCTTGTATACAGTGTCGATGGTGAACAAACGTGGCTGGCAGCAGGAACTATTCTTATTGATGAGGAGGTTTCAAATAGTATCAACGGCGGTTTCTTCCTTTTTGCATTGCCTGAGGTCACTGATCAGGTCTCGCTTAATACCTTGTCGGTTAAGCTCAAGTACAATGACGATCCATACAATCTTTCTGGCCTGTTTGTCGAGAGTGTCTGGCTTGAGCTCTTTACGATTGAGCCCCCTGAAATGGAACCCCTTCAGGATGTTGCAGCTCTTTTGGCTGATGATGGCTACTCAGATGAGATGTTGAGCGGCGATATTTTACAGTTGCCAGATGGTGAGCATTTACGCTTTAAATTTACTGACGACAACACTGATGAGTCGTTGGTAATCAAGACAACTGAACGTACGTACGAAGGTTTTTCTGAGGTGGCAACCTATTTCAGTGTAACGAACACGAGCGACGAGGTTGATGACATTACGGTACAAGCGTACTTCCCAGATGGGGTTGGAGAAGTGGTGTCAATAGAAAAGTTTACACAAAATAAGCCTAGAGATGTTGTCGTTCCTGAGTATCGACCGTATGTGTATCACTGTGAAGCTGGCTGGGAATACGCTGGTGAAGTTACGGCGGAGAGTCTCGAGGAGTTGTCGCAGCAGCTTTCTTTGCCAAGAATTTCCGCTCCAGCAGAAATACTGGAAACCAGCACGTCGACTGCTTCTGATAATTCAGTAAATCAGGTTGAACAGGTGGCTACTTCGACTGAGGAGATAGAAGTTCCTACGGTAGAATTTGATCTTCCAGCATCATCTGCAACAACCACTGTGCTACGGCAACTGCCAGGTGTTTCTGCGCTATTGCAGTTTTCTACTACAACTTTGATCGACAATGACAACGAGTTGTCGGATGTAACAAGTTCGTCGTCAGAGGCTAATTCTGATGAAGCTAATCTTGGCGACGGTGAAGATCTGATTGAAGCATATGCTTGTCGAAACACAAATGTTGTGCGTAAGTGTGATGAGTTAGATGGTTCAAATACCGCATGTCGGGTGAATCAGGTAAAGGTGGCAGAATATGAGGTTGTGAAGTATGCGCCGGGTTGGGTGCAGACAGCTATAGCTGAAGGGGCAATGTCAGAGCCGGGATTCTTCAAAAGGGCGATTCAGTTTATTGGCTTTGGTCCTGATGTGAAGGAGGTTCCTGAGCAATTTGAAGTACGTACACATACGCCTGATACTCACACTATTCAGCCAGGTGAGACGCTGTACTTCAAGATGAATATTGCATTTCCACCGTTCTCTCGTGGTGAGTACTGGATTGAAGCTGTTGGTGATAGTGAGTATGGTCTACTTGACCCGTTCTGGTCTTCTGAGTGGTCATATCGAATGCCGATACGGGTTTCTAACCCTACAGGAAGCGATCAAACAGAGTACCAAGTCTTCTTTGAACTCGACAGCGCTTTAACGGATTTCTGGAGTAATGTAAACAGTGATGGTTCAGACATCCGATTCATCCAAGAGTTGCCAAGTGGCACATTTAGCAATGAAGGTACAGCTGTCAATAATTGGCTTGACTTTGATTTTACGCATCGCATTCCAATCGAAATTCCTGCTGGATCAGTTGATGCTGATCTAACTGATTTCCCAATTTCAATTGATTTGTCTTCGCTTGGGTCTGACTTTTGGACAAATGTTAAAAGCGATGGTGGTGATGTGCGCGTGTACACATCAGGAGGTACAGAAGTGGCCATTGACCTGGCACACTTCGATTCTGCGACTGAGCTGGGTGAGTTGCATTTCCTGGCGTCATCTGTGCCGGCCCAGTCTGCAACAACATATTACTTGTACTATGGAGATAGTACGTTGTCTGGATATGCTGACACGGACCCGCTTGGATCTCAGGCAGTATGGGTAAATTATAATGCGGTGTATCACTTTAATGATGATCCAACGACAGTTGGAAATATCATCGCCGACGAAACTGGTAATGGTAATGATTTAGAGGTGTTCAGTGCTGGTCTTGCCACAACTACAGGTCAGTTTGGTTTGGCTGTTGACCTTACCGGGACAGGGTCTGGATACCTTTCGAGTACTACTTGGTCATTCCCTGGTGGAGATCCGCTGATTGTAACAGGTTCGTACTACATGACTTCTGAGCAGAACGAAGGCCTGTTTCAGTGGGGTAATGGCGGTGCTGGAGATCAGATAGAGTTTAGACCATGGTACAACACAACCAATGGATTGTTCTACTTTGGTGTTACTGGTGGCGCTACATACAACACCTTACCGCAGGCGACGACATCCTGGCATGGCTTTGCGGTGATGGGTACAACCTCCGCTTCTGGGGAGAATATAGCGTTTGAAGACGGTAAGGAGGTGCTTCGTGTTGCTCAGACAATTGCTAACCCTTCCAACACGATCGGATTTGAAGTGGGTCGAGAAGGGGGTGGCTCAATCAATGCCTTTATTGATGAGCTTCGAGTTGCAACGAGTACCCGTTCAGAAGCTCGCATAAAAGCAGAATCAATCGCCCTTGAAGCTCCTGAGCAGTTGTACGTACTACAACCGATTCAGGTGCCTAATAATGCCGCCAACTTGTCATGGTATAGCACTAGTTGGGATGGTCGCATCAGATTATCGATTCCAGCAGCAAAGATCCAAGAGGATCTAACAGATTTCCCGGTGTATCTAGATCTTGGAACACTGGGTAGCTCATTCTTTACGAGTGTAGCAAGTGATGGTCGAGATATACGAGTGACTGAAGGTGATGGTGTGACTGAGGTGCCAATTGAAATAGTAGAGATTAATACAGGAGCAGGGACAGGTGAAATGTACTTTAAGGCTGACTTATCAACCTCAGGCGCCAATGATTTTTACGTCTACTTCGATAATTCTGACGTAAGTGCGTATGGTGATGATGATACCTACGGTGCGCACAACGTGTGGACCAACGGGTTCCAAGCTGTTTACCACCTTAGCGAAGACGCTAGTGGTACCGGTAATCCAGATGTGTACTTAGACTCAACAGCCAACGAATATCATGGTGATGACGAAAACTCATCAAATGGTAAGAGTGGACTTTTTGGGTCAGGTCAGGAGTTTGGCGACAGTCAAGTTGACTACATTAGTTTGCCATATCAAGTCATGGATGGACTCACTGATAATACTGTATCGTGGTGGCATATTTCTTCAACTTCTGGAGATCAGACGATTGTAAGCGGTGCGAATAGTACTCAATTCAATGAGTTCTGGGAACGTCTTGATAACAATACGACAATTGTTGTGTACTCACAGGGTGCTGGAGAGACATTTACTCTTGATAACCCATCCACTTACAACGATGACACTTGGCAGTTCTTCATGACCACATCACAGGATGATATTGACGAAATGAATCTCTATCGTAATGGTGTGCCCGATAATGAAAATCCAGACCCACAACCGATCGTTGCGCTCGATATCGAACCAGGTGGTCTGATCATTGGTCAAGATCAGGACGCCCTTGGCGGTAGCTTTAGTACAGCTGAGAACTTCGAAGGTATTTTGGACGAACTACGCTTTGCAAGTGTTGTTCGTAGTGAAGGTTGGGCTGCAGCTGTGTATGACAACATGGCTAATCAAAGCTCATTCATCTCGACCTCATCATCTGAAAGCCTCCAGGCCACTACTTTCGTTGAGTTAGATTATTGGTTGCAGTATTTTGACAGCACTGCTGATGAGGCTGACATCTGGGTTCAGGTTGAAGATTTGCCGGCTGACGAAGATGCAGTCATTTATCTTTACTACGGCAACGTAGGTGCCCCAAGTGTTAGTGATGAGCTAGCAACCTTCTCGTACAGCACTTCGACTGATCTGTACTACGTTGTAGATAATAGCGGTGTAACGCAGTTGTCGGTAACAAGCTTGATTGATGGTAACGAGGTGTCACTCGATGGCGCAGCCGCAATCGCTCTTGATCAAGGAGAGTCAACTACGTTTGGTTCAGTCTCAAACACGTCTGTGATTAGTGCGCTTGGTCCTATTTCAGGAACGCTCACTGGTTCTGGTAATGATAGCTCAGATAGTATTGCGCCTATTAGTTTTGCTACCACAACATTTGCGATTCCGCTTAACCGCTCAGCCAACCGTTGGTACATGCTGTCTCCGTACGCGAGCACGACAGTACGCACGTACATTGGTAATAGCGGAACAGCAAACCAAACATTTAACATCACTACAGGGGCTGGTGCTACTGCAACCACTGATCCAGCAGATTCGGGAACCGGGACGGACGGTAGTGGTGTTGTGATCGAGTCTACCAGTCCTATTTTGGTCTCTCACAGAAGTACCAATCCTGGTGATGGTATTGTTGCTTACCCACCAACAACAAGAGACATTTTCGGTGTCGATTCTCAGTATTTCCATCTATCTGCTACTGCTGATGATCCGGATCCAACAGTATATTGTTCAAATGGTTCTGGAGGAAGTCCTACAGGTACAACTCGGGGTGAGAAAGATGATATCACTCAGTGTACAACCGGTTCTGAAGGTACAGGTTCTGCTGTGCGTTTTGCTGGTGCAGCAACACCAATCGCAGCGGTACAGTTTGCAGACTCTGATGGTAATGAGGCTACAGCGTTTTGGGCGCAGCATGATTTTGGAACTCGCTATGCAATGACAAACGACAGTGCGTACGCAGCCGTTGTCTGTTCGCCCCGTTTTGCAAGTGTTGATCTTGAAGTAATTGACTCCTCTGGTAGTACGATCAGTTCTGGCACCTGCACGCCAGGAGCAAATGATCCTGGCAAGGCGTACTTCGGTACGGATGGTGACTCTGTTGTCTACACTGCTGGTCACCAGGTCATATCTACAAATGGTGTGCCATTCTACGTTACGTACGAGGATGTGTCAGTTGAGCAAGATGAAAAGAACATAATGGGTACTGTGCAAGGACGAAAAAGTAGTGGTGAGTTTGCTTCATATGTATTTGGTCCTCAAGAACTTGCTATAGATGCCGAGTGGGAGCAGTTATCCTTCATGTGGTATGAAAATACAGCTGCGGTAACCCCGACTACACCATGGCAAATTGGCACTGAAGGAGTGACTGAAGGTGTGGCTATTACTGGTGCAGGAGCTGTTGACAATGGAGATGTACTGCGATTGCGTCTAAATCTAGAGGCAAGTAATGCAACTGGTTCAGTAGATACGAATGCCTTTACGCTTCAGTATGCAGCTGCAGCAAGTGGGCAGTGTGATTTGGTGACAGCGTGGTTTGACCTTGGTGAGCAAGGGAGTACAACAGCCTCGTTTTCTGGCTACAATAACGCTGGGGTGGCGGATGGTGCTACACTCCCAAGCACGCTCCTGACCGACACAACTATCTCGGGTACGTACGAGGAGCGAAATTACTCAGATTTCTTGCCGAGTGACGTTCCGGTTGGTGATGTAGTCGAATATGATTGGGTGATTGAGGCAACAAACGTGAGTGTTAACACTAATTACTGCTTCCGTTTGACACGAGCTCAAGGATCTGCGCTTGAGATATACACGACGTATCCTGAGCTTGAAACAGTTGGTCCACCAAATGTTCCAACATTGCTTGTCTTTTTCGATAATGAACGCACAACCGTCTTAACTCCGGTGCTGGAGTTTACTACGGTTGACATTGCAGACGATGATATCAATTATCAAGTTCAGGTAGACGATGACTATGACTTCAGTTCAACTGTTATTGATAAGAATTCAGACGATAACTTTACTTTGTTTGAAAATATCAACACTCCTTCCGATAAAGCCCCGTTTACTTCTGGAGCACGAATTCGGTTTACGGCCCTCACCGCGCTTTCACCAACGACGACATACTACTGGCGTGTCCGTGCCGATGATCCAAATGGTTCTGCTACTTCTAGTGCGTGGTCAACACCGTTTAGCTTCACAACTGACACAACACTGACTGTTTCGGAGTGGTTCCAGACTACTGACGAGCAATTTAATACAAACACTAATAGTGGGGTGACTATTGGTAGCGATCAGGTTGCTGTAAGTGCTAGTCCAGGCACTGTTGTGAGTACTGCAATTGATTTCGACGACGCAACACTTGGTAATGCTTGGGGTGAGCTTGACTGGAATGACACTGAAACCAGTGGCTCCATCACGTATCAAATTGAGTACAACAACAATGGCAGTTGGACGCTAGTGCCTGATTCAGTATTACCTGACAATAGTACTGGTACTTCTACTGGGCCAATCAGCTTGCTAGACCTTGATACCAGCACATACAACGAAATTCGTGTAGTAGCCACTCTCACCGGCACGACTCTCTCAATACAAGATTGGGTGGTTCGATGGGGCTTGCGCGTAGAGACTCCGACCCAAGGTGATCCATTTGATAATCAGAAGGTTCCAACGACAACACCAGTGTTTGATTTTGTGTCGAGCGACCCGCAAGGTGATGATCTTGAGTATGAAATCTCATTTAGTACAGATATTGATTTTGTAGCAGCATCAACCACGTACAACTCTAGCACCAGTCCGCAGTTTGCTAATACTCTAGATGGTGGAGACACGTCTCCGTTTACTACTGATCAGACAATTACCTTCAGTACTCCATTTGGAACTCCGTTTACAAACGGTGCTACGTACTGGTGGCGCACTCGCGCTAAGGATCCAAATGGTGGTGATTCGTGGTCTCCATGGTCGCAACCTGATTCGTTCACGGTCGATACTGCGGTTACGCTTTCGACTTGGTACCAAACAACTCAGGCGCAGTTTGAGCAAGGGGAATTGACTGGGGTGGTTGCTTCAACGAGTGATTCAGTTGTTGTTAGTGGTGAAATTGGTGAGTACGGCACAGCAGTAGTTACAAATAACAATTGGCTCACCATTAACACCCTGCGCTCATACACTGATATGGTGGTGGTTGCTTCGGCTGAGTTTGACGGCTCTTCGCATGGCAATAGTCGTACGCCACGGATACGCAACAAAACAACTGATAGTTTTGAGATCAAGGTTGATGATTATACAGACGGCTTCACAGGCTCAACCATTGTCGACTACATAGTCATGGAAGCAGGAGATTGGACCATCGCAGATGGAGGTTCTGGTACCCGCGTACTGGCTGGTACAGAGGCTGATGTCTCCGACGTTCAGATCGATACATATAACGATACGACTGGTGTAACAATCAACTTCAGTCCAGCGTTCTCAACTCCGCCGGTGGTGCTCGCAACAGTCTCTAGTAACAACGACAGCAATTGGATTGCGACTCATGTGGACGGAGGAAGCACGCGTGATGGCGAGGTTACAGCATCAACTATGCGTCTCGCGCTCGCGGTAAGTCGCCATACTACGAGTGCACATTCGGGACCTGAAGACATTGACTACATAGTCATGGCGCCTCAGAACAACGGTACCAACAACAGTGTGCAATTTGAGGCGTTTAATTCAAACGACGCTGTTGACGACGTGCCAACCAATGGTGGCTACTCACAGACATTCCCGACTGCCTTTGCAAGCGCACCAGCTGTAACGGTCGTCCACAATAACGCAGAGGACGGTGGTAACGGAGGTTTCGCGCTTAAAGACACCTCTGGCACGCAGAACGGAACTTCAATCTTCATGAGTATTCTAGAAGATGGTGCGTCAGCTGATCAGCATACGCAGGAAGTTGTAAGTGTGATCGCTTTCCAGAATAGTTCTGGTCTTATTGATCGACATAATACTGGAGCACTGAGTGGCACGATCGCAGGTGAAGATATTATCTTTAGTGATGGAGCTGGCCCGAAGTTTGATAATTTCTCCTGGAGTAGCACCACGGCAGGTACAAGTGATCTTACAGTGCAGATACAATACCGAGTGAGTGAAGGCGTGTATGCGCTTGTCCCAGATTCTCAAATACCTGGCAACAGTAGCGGCATAAACAGTGGTCTAATTGACCTGACTAGTGTCGACATAAATACGTACCCAGTTATTCGGGCGTACGCAACGCTGACGTGTGGCGGGGGTGGTTGTCCGACTTTGGATGATTGGCAGCTCGAGTGGGGTGAAGGAGTCAATATGTCGGGCACAATCAAGGAGTATGATCGCATAACTAATGTTACGTCAGGTACGGTGCGTGCGGCAGTTAATGGATCGCTTGTTGCTGGCACCGGATCGATCAGCGCGGGAACGTGGACAATGAGTAATGTTACTGCCTTTGCAGGAGACATTGTGACGGTGTGGGTTGATGGTGCCGCAGAGGCTAATGAAGCTGTTGCCGCCTTTGTGTACGACGGAACTGGTGACATCACCGGAGTTGAGATGTTTGAACAACATCTCTCAATTTCAGCTGATGAAAATGGTACTACCACCAATGCGTTGCTCGGACTCAACGACAGTACCGCAATCGGTGATGAAGACATTTTCTACCAGGTTGACGGATTCAATAATCTCACTGTGTGTGGTCAAGGGACCTGTACTGATGCCAATTTGTATGTTGGCTCAGGTAACATTTACATTCCAAATAGTGCTGGAGGTGTTGTTACGAATACACATGATTTTGTAAATGATGGTTTTATTGAGCTTGATAGTAATACCTTCAATATTTCTGGTTCCTGGTACAACAACGCAACCTCATCAAATGATACTTCTACAATTAACCTCACTGCGTCTACCGGAACAGAAACCATCGTGAGCAGCGAAGATCCATTAGCCTTCCATAATCTAAGTTTTGGTAGTGGTGCGGGTGGTGCGACATTTACCATCGCTGCAGATCTAGATCTTTCAGGAAATCTTACAGTAGCGAGTGGTACATTGGCGCGTGATGGGTATGATTTCACCGTTGCTGGCAATATTACAAATGGAACTGGAGGATATTGGAGTGGTACGGGAACCACAACCTTTGACGGCTCTGGCAGCAAGACCTGGACCGATAACAATCCTGCTACTCAGAATATCGGTAATGTGGTCGTTGATGGGGCGAGCACCTTCCTAACGGTTACTACGGATGTGGCCGCATATGATGTCGTTATCGGTGCAAACGATACGTTAGCTGGTGGCAATAATACTATTTACGTCGGCGGTGACTGGGTCAATGCAGGTACGTTCAATGCTGAGTCAAGTACAGTTGAGGTAACAGTTGACGACCGTACGTACCCGCCGATTATCCCCGGTTCTGCGGACTGGTATGCAGATACAGCTTTCACTGACCGTATTCCGGTCGTGATTCAAGACAGTGAAGTGCCGGGCACGCTTACCAATTTCCCGGTGTACGTGGACCTTTCTCACTTAGGTGATGACTTCTGGAGCGATGTGCAAAGCGACGGTGACGATATCCGTATTACTAGAAGTGATGGTCAGACTGAGTTGCCGTACGAGATAGTGTCGTTTGACCCGACAAACAAAACTGGTGAATTGCACTTCTTGGCTAACTCTATCAGTGGTACAGCGACTACAACGTTCTACCTGTATTACAACAATCCAAGCGCGAGTGGTTACCTTGTCTCTGGCACATACGGACGAAACGCGGTTTGGTCTGAGTACACTGCTGTGTACCACATGCATGATGATCCAACGACCATCGGTAATCAAGTGACCGACGCTACTGGTAATGGGTATGATTTGCTTGTGGAGACAGAAGCTCTGGCTACTTCGACTGGACAGCTTGGTTACGGTATCTCGTTAGTAGGGGTAAGCGGTTTGCTGCGTGCGTCTGACTTCCAGTGGACAACAGGTAGTCCACTTACAACGTCTGGCTGGTACAAGATGCCTGCTGCCTCAGGTGAAGCTATCTGGCAGTTTGGTACCGGCGCAGATCCAGATCAGCTGTTCTTCCGCCCATGGTACGCCACCAACAATGGTGAGTTTGATTTTGGTAACACTACTGGTGATACATACACATTCTCGCCGCGTGATACCTCTAACTGGAACCATTTCTTCACACTAGGTGCGACTTCTACCAGTGACTTTAACTATGTCTATCACGACAATATTCTTCGAGAGTCACAGGCTCAGACTGTGGCTAATCCTGGTAATACAAACGGAACTGGTTTGCAGATCGGTCGACAAGGAACCACAGGCTCACTCGAGGCTGAAATTGATGAATTGCGTTTTGCCGCCCTGCTTCGCGACACGGATTGGATGACTGCTGAGTACAACAACCAGTACACGCCGCAAAATTTCTATGCGACGAGTTCGATTGAATCATATGTTGCAGATCTGGTTATCGATGAAGCAACTCACAATATTACTGCAGGAGGCTCAGCTTTCAATCACATTACATTTGACGATGCTACGACCACTCCTGCGTTCACTGAAGCATCGGTGGTGGTGAATGGGGACTTCACAGTGGCGACTGGTACCGTAACATTGCCAAATAGTAAGCTGACTGTTGGTGGTTCATTCATCAACAATTCATACTTCATGCACAATAATGCCGAAGTTGAGTTCATAAGTAACGGCGCTGCTACGATCACATTGAACGGAACGCAGTTCTTCAACGCTCTGTATGATGTGACATTCGACGGATCAGGTACATTTACTTTCACTGACGCGAACGCAACAACAAGCGGTGATCTGATCATCGATGACGGTACTGTTGTTTTCCCATCAGGCACTCTCAGTATAGGGGGCACACTACAGAACACCGGCGGGTCATTTAATGCAAACGGAGGCTTGGTAGTATTTGCGTCACTTGAAAATGAGAGTGTGATGACTGGTGGTTCATCATTTGCAGATGTGTCCTTTGGACAGAGTGGTGTTAGTGCGGGGTGGTACGATCCAGCATGGGATAATAGAATCTACATTCAGATCGCATCAACGTCAGTTCCGGGAGCTCTGTCTAACTTCCCAGTGTATGTTGATCTTGGATCTCTTGGAGCAACGTTCTGGTCGGCAGTTGCTTCAGACGGTGCTGACATTCGAGTTACAACAGCTGACGGTAGTACAGAAGTGCCAGTTGAAGTCGTTGAGATCGATCCAGGCACCAAAACTGGCGAATTGCACTTCTTGGCACCATTACTATCAGGTATCGCTGATACAAGTTTTTATCTATACTTTGGGAACACCTCGGCTGAACTGCCCGCTGCAAACAGCGTGTACGGTTCAGAAAATGTGTGGGTTGGATATGAAGCGGTATACCACTTCAATGAAGATCCAACATTTGGTGTAACTGACGTCACTGGCAACGGTAAAGACTTGGCGCCAACAGTCGGTACGCCGTCGACTACGGCTGGTTTACTGGGCGTAGCTCTCGATACTACAGCTACAAACGTTATGATGGAAGATTCTGACTGGGCCTGGCAATCTGGAGATGACCTTATTTCATCAGGTCTCTACTTCCAGAACAACTTTGACACAGGAGCATTGTGGGAATTTGGTACTTCATGTGCCACAGATGATTGTTTGGCGTTTCGACCTTGGTATGACAATGCGACACGAGGGTATCACAACTTTGGTGAAACGACGGGAACTGACTACAACTTCACACGAGACAATTCCGTATGGCACCACTTTACGACTATTGGCCGTGCTGCCAATGGTGAGTCGGTAGAGATTTATGAAGATGCCGTGCAGCGAGATGTGTACACGCAGTCAGGATCAGGAGAAAACCCCTCACAGACCGGTCTCCAGATTGGACGCTTTACTACTAACACATACATGGATATTGATATCGATGAGCTGCGTTTTGCAACAACGGTACCAAGCTCTGTCTGGATCGAGACTGAGTACAACAACTTGACCGATGTGGCTAATTTTTACAGCACATCGTCACAAGCGTATTTGGAAGTAGTGCCGTCATTTACTCTTAGTGAGTCTATTACTGATGTCAATGGTGATGTCTCGATCTACTTCTCAAATTTGGTGGCACCAAGCAATAATTTTACCATTGGTGGCTCCGCTCAGAATACTGGTGGATCGTATGATCCAAATAATGCGACGACAACATTCGACAGTAATGACACTGGCGAGACTTTTGATTTTGGGGATGTTTCTTTTTACAACCTTGCGTTTGACGGAGTTGGTGGCGGTTGGACTGTTTCGACAACGACAGTTCTAGCGAATCTTACCCTTGCAAATGGTGCTAGCTATACTCAGGCAACCAACACAACAATGGCAGTAGGTGGTATCTTCTCAAATCAATTTGCAGCTGCTGCAACAGATTGGACTCAAAGTACGCTGGCTCTGTCAGGTGGGGATTATACAGTAACAGGACGGCTAGATTCTGGTGACAGTTACGCAACAGTTATCGTGTTGGGTGATACTGATATTGTCATCTGGAATTCAAGTATTGCGACAACATCAGTCCGCGATACTTCATCAATTTACCTTCCAGATTACAATAACAGCGATGGGGTGTTGAGAATTTATGGTGACTATATCCGCACTAGCGGCAGTGAGTATTGGTCGTATGCGACTGACTTTGATGGTACTGATCTCACTGGAGGTGGTGAGCGACAAGTAACCGTCCAGCTTGGTCATGGTGCAAGTGTGCAAATGGCAACGGGAACCACGTTGGGTGTGATCGGTGCAAGCGGTGCTACCACTTCGGTCTCTGCGATCTCCGGAATATACTCACTGTCTGTTAATGCTGGTACAGTTGCTGTTGACTATGCTTCATTCCAAAATACCGGCAAAATTGGCTTGGCACTTACGGGCGGAACATCAGTCTCTACCCTGACGCGTGCTGCATTTTCAGTTGCTGGCGGTCGCTCAGGTATCACTGTAGATGCAGATACGGTTAATGCGCAGCCGTCATCTGAGTTCGGAAGCGTGTACTTCGCAACTTCTTCTGCAAACAGTATTTACGAGCCAGCTTGGAATGATCAAGTAGTTGTTACTGTGCCGTCAGGGGTGGTTAGTGAGACAATGACTGAGTTCCCGTTGTATGTTGATCTTTCAACTTTGGGTGCTGGTTTCTGGGCGGGAGTTCAGTCTGACGGTCGAGACATTCGTGTGACCACTGATGCGGGAGTTGAGTTGCCAATCGACCTAGTTGAAATTGATAGCGCTGCACAGACTGGTGAATTGCACTTCTTAGCACCAGAACTATCGACTGTTAATGACACAGCATTCTACATCCACTTTGATAATCCTGCCGCAACAGCATATGGTGCAGATGATGAATATGGCGCAAATGCTGTATGGGTAAATTACGAAGCGGTGTACCACTTTGATGAAGATCCATCAATTCAGATTACTGATATGACAGGGAATGAACGCAACCTATTTCCAACTGTTGGTGCTGCGGCTACAACGTCTGGCCAGATAGGTACGGCGATCGATATGACAGCAGGAAATGTTACGTTGCAAAGTATTGGCTGGACGTGGCCAGCTGGTCAAGATCTAATTTCTTCAGGTTTGTACTTCCAGTCAGCGGCTGATACAGGAGCATTGTGGGAATTTGGAACTAGTTGTGTTGCTGATACCTGTATTGCGTTCCTACCGTGGTACACCGGTACTACTGGGTATAACCGCTTTGGTGAACTGACTGGTAGCGACTATGCCTTTGCTCGCAACAATACCATCTGGCATCATTTCACGACAATTGGCCGGTCTGCAGATACAGAGTCTGTTGATATTTATGAGGACAACATATTGCGCGATACGTATCCGCAGACCGCTAGTGGTGAAAATCCTTCACAGACCGGTCTCCAGATCGGTCGGTATACAGGTGGTACATACATGGATATCGATATCGACGAATTGCGCTTTACAACATCTGAACCATCGACTGCGCGCATTGATGCTGAGTACAATAACCTTTTGACACCTAGCGCTTTCTATGCGACCAGTGCCGCGCAGACATTCCAGTACAACGTTTCAGTCGATGGCGTTCCTTCTACTTTTTGGCTTTTCTCAAATGGTTCAGGCAATTTATACGGTGAAGCATTTGATAATGATGATGGAGATCCGGGTTCGATTCAGTGGGATGATAGTAACTTCGCAATTACGATCTCAGGTATCGTGTTCCAAGATGATGGCGTGACTCCAGAAACGTACCCAGTATGTAACGGTTCTACCGAAGTTGTAACTGTTGTGCTTGATGGTACTGATACATACACTGCACCATGTGATCCGTTTGATGGTAGTTATGCTGTTACTGGTATCACGTATACTGGTGAGCCTGAGATAGTTACGTATCTTGAAAGTAGCGCTGCAACGCCGCAGGTCAATGTGTCAATTTACGATGAGACTACTGGTACTGGCACAGTGGGGGGCGGTGTAATGACAGTGAGTCGGCCAAGTGTAGTTGATGGGTCGGTGTTGGTGCTGATTGCCGGTAAAGATGATGATCCGACTATCACTGAGCCAGCCGGTTGGACCGCAATCGATACCTTGGGTAATACTACGGGTGATCAAATTGATACCGGTGCCTGGTACAGAGTGGTAGCTGATGCAAGTACGGAACCCGCCACATACGATTTTACTGCTGATAACGGTGAGGGATTTAGTTATTGGATGGGTTCATTAATAAATGTTGATACAAGCACACCGATTGATGTGGCGAGTACCTGGACGAAGTTACAGAATCAATATGCAGCAGTTTCTCCAGAAGTGACCACGGTTACCAATGGTGCCTTAGTACTTTCTGCTTGGTATACCTATCGTGATACCGAAACTGTGCCACCAGTTTATGCATGGGAGAGTCGAGCTGACAATTTGGTAGGTCCTGAAACGAACAACTTGAGCGTTGCATCGCTTGCGATGCCAACTGCTGGGGCAACTGGTGATGCAACCACCACAGGTATCATTGCAAGTCGTGAGACACATGTAGGTCAGTTTGTGTTCCGTCCTGCGGCAAGTCCAACAGGCAGTAGTTCGGCAATTGCGGCAGCAGTCACAAAGACACCGCTTGGTAATAGTGGTTCTCCGTATGGCGTGGTGATGTTGCGAGACCAGGCAAATGATTACGGCACTGTTGCTGCAGCAGCTGATATTGTTGTACCAAGTCCACATGTTGAAAATGGTGATGTGCTAGTGGTGGTGATTGGTAAGGAAGACGACTTCAATATTACAGCGCCATCTGGTTGGGTGCTTGGTTCTGAACGAATCGAGGCTACCGGTAATGATATGTACACTGCAATCTGGTATCACGTAGTGACCAATGCTGGATTAGAGCCGTCGACTTACAACTTTACGAGTAATGATACTAGTGTTGAGGAGTACTCATACTGGATCGGGTCATTTGATGGGGTAGATACGACAAATATTTTTGATGTTTCTCCGTCATGGAGTAATCTCCAAAACGATTCTTCACCTGCTGCACCGGCAGTTACCACCGTGACGGATGGAGCCTATGTGCTTGCTGCGTGGTACGTCATTGATGATTCAAACTTGGATATGCCAGGCACTCCTTGGGACACGCTTGTTCAGGACGCTGTCACTAATAATCGCCTCTTGGCTCTGGCAGGCCGCTCAATGCCATCATACGGCAATACCGGCGCAGCTGTGATTACCGGTGGTAGCACTGACGACGTGAATACTGGACAGTTTGCACTTCGTCCTGCTGCCATATCAGTCCCGAGTGAAATCGCTGATATGGATCTGTACGAGAATCGAGTTATCGTGCGTCATGAAGATTCAGCACCGCTTACTATTGCTGACATGGTGATCTTTGATAACAGTGATGATGTTGATCTCCCATTTAGTGCTACTGCCGGATCTCCTGATGACCTCGCTATACTGCCAGGCAGTGGTCTTTACGTGTGGAACAATAAAGAATTCGCTCCATACGGAACAATTGATCTCCAGGGTAACGGTACCACTACGGCTGATGGCTCATTGGCAATCGGTGCGGGGGCGACCTTCACCAGTTCAAGTACCCATAGCATTACTATCGGCGGCTCATTCCATGGTGAGACAGGTGCTACCTTTACTGGTGCTTCAAGTTTGGTGACCTTCACATCGACCTCAACTGGACAAACTATAACCTCGTCTGCAAGTTCTACCTTTACTTTTTACGATCTTGCGTTCACGGGAACTGGAGGTGAGTGGCGCGTATTGACTCCTATCACAGCCCAGACTGACATTCTTGTGGCTGATGGTACGCTTTCCGGTATTGCAAATGTAACAGTTACTAATGGTTCTCTCTACGGTGATGGTCTTGTTGATATGACCGGAGGCACGACAAGAATCAATAATACAAACACACTAGGTGGTTCTAACGAATGGAATTTCTATAACCTAACGCTCGGTAGTGGCTCTGTTGCCGGTGTTACTACTCGCGCCTCAAATGCGACAACTACAGTACGTAACATTCTTACGATTTCTACGGCGCACTTCCTTGATGCTTTTGGTTCTGTGTGGGATATTCAAGGAAACGGCAACACGTTTGTTGAGAGTGGAACCTTCCTCGAAGGAACGAGTACCATTCGATATAGTGGTGCGACACCAAATGTCTTGCGTACTACATATAGAAACTTAGTCATTGATACTGAAAGTGGCGGTAGTGTCACTGCGGCTGCGCCTAGTACTGGATTACAGGTCTTGGGCAATCTAACCGTTGGTGCGCTTGGTACTTCGACTCTTAATCTAAACACCAATGACCCTGTAACTGCTGTTGGTGGATCGGTGCATATTGGCACGCTTGGCTCACTGCTTGGAAGTAACTCAGCACTTTTGACTGTGCTCGGTAACTGGGATAACGACGGAACCTTTACTGCGAATGGTGGAACAGTCCAGTTCTCTAAGTCTGGTGGTAGCGCATCGGTTGCTGCGGGCGGATCATCATTTGCAAATGTCAATGTTCTTGGTACTGCGACATACACCTTTACAGAGAGTGCTACTGCAACAGCGAGTTTCACATTGAATACTGGCTCATTTACTTTAGCGAGCGGGGAGGCTTTGGCGGTTGGTGGCTCGTTCACGAACAGCATGTCAGACACAAACACAACCTGGACCAACACAACTTTGAGTTTATACAGTGGAACGGCATATGTAATAAATAGTAAGTCTACAGGCGATGCGTATGAGAATGTAGTTGTATCAAATAATACGCATCCTCGATTCTGGAATTCGACCACTACCGCAGTTACCACAGCAGCTGGAAGTTCGCTATATTCAATGGATCATCAAGGTGTTGACGGATACTTGTATATTTATGGTGATCTGATGAGTGACACATACGACGATCATTGGAGCTACGCGACAGACTTTGATGGAACTGCACTTGGCGGTTCGTCACGTCAGGCGGTTGTAGAGATCGAGAGCGGAGGTTCGGTTTTGTACACAAGTGGTTCGCTTTCTGTCATTGGCGCTGATACAGCTTCAACAACCATCTCAGCAACGAGCGGAACCTACGAAATGACACTTGCAGGTGACACTGATGTGGTAATGAATTACTACGTGGTGCGAGACACTACGAGCGATGGTCTCATCTTCACCGGTGTGCCGAATGTTTCGGATCTGTCATATGGTGATTTTGAAGTGGCGATTGCAGGCGGCTCGACCATGACAGTGGGTGGCATGGTAATCGACGTAAATCCAGCACAAGAATACAACTACATCAGTATGGCAACTACGACAGCGATAAGTGCCTTCAACGTAACTGCAACTGGAACCAGTGCGAGTGCGTGGCGTTATGTGAACATATACGGGAACCTTGGCGGTGAAGCAAAAGATGTTGATCCGGGGGGAGATCCTGGCTACATCACTTGGCAAGATTCAGCTGCTATTATCAACATCTCTGGTACTGTCTACAGTGATGAAGGTTCATCACCAATGGGTGCGACGGTTTGTGATAGTTCTACAAATAGTATTCGCCTCAGCGTGAATGGTTCAACCTTCTACGACACGACATGTGCTATTGGTACGGGTGTGTATTCATTTACAGGTGTTAGTTATGGCTTGGGCAATACGTTGACTGTGTATATTAATGGAGAGGCTGAAAAGGCTACAACCATCACTCAAGATCCGATTTCTTCAATTAACAATTTTGATTTGTATGAAGATCGAGTCATCATTAAGCATGAAGCTGCGGCTCCGATGACAGTGGCTGATATGGGCACATGGGATAGTGACGATGACCCCGATGTACTATTCGATGTTGAGACAGCGGGCGGCGACTCTTTGACACTCCCATCAGATACAAAATTGATCGTATGGAACAATAAGCAATTTGATCCAAATGGCGACGTCACTATCTCTGGAGGTGGTGCTGGAGGAGCGCATGATGGAACGTTTGAGCTTCGAACGGGCGCAACCTTTAGTGGCGGCTCTGGCGAGGTGTACACGATCGGTGGAAGTCTCATTTCTGGATCAAGTGCAGTCTTTAATCCAGGACAGTCAACCACCACGTTCACAACATCGGGTGCAGCAAGAACTATCGATACAAACGAAAGTGGATTCTACAATCTTGAGCTTAACGGTAGTGGTAGCTGGACAGTTTCAGACACAAACCTTTCAGTTGCAGGTGATTATGTGCAGTCAACTGGATCAATTACTTTGCCGGCTGCGACAACCACCATCGGCGGATCTTTCACAGTTAGTGGCGGTACATTCGACGCAAATAGCGGCGTTCTTGCGTTCACAGCGAGTGACGCAGGGAATGATGTCTCCTTTAATGGATCAGATGCTGCAACTGTGTTCTTTGCTGGAGCAGGTAGTTGGTCGATGTCAGATGTGAGAGCAACAACAACGGCTGACTTTATTGTAGCAAACGGTACAGTGACACTCCCAGGTGGAACGATAACTGTTGATGGAAATTTTGTGGTGCTCGATACGGTGCTGCACAACAACGGTCTGGTGAAGCTTATCGATACGGCTGGTAGCTCAATCCTTACACTTAGCGGCAGTGATCTGTATAGCGTTGATGTTCAGGCGGGTGGTGGTGACTACACTTTGTCTGATGCGTCAGCGGCACTTCTTGGTGATCTGACAATCACTTCAGGCACTTTCACTGCTGGTGCTGGCACGCTGTCTGTTGCTGGTTCCTTTGACACGAGTGCTGCAGTGTTTGCACACAATAATGGTACCGTCTTGTTCAACTCAAGTGATACTGGAGAAACGGTCGATCTGGGTGACAATGCTCTCTATAATGCAACCTTCGGTAGTCTAGCTGGTGGCTGGACAGTGTTGAGTAATGCAACGACCACACGTAACTTTGCACTCACTGGAGCGACTTCGTTCACCATGAGTTCAGGAACTCGCTTGTACGTTGGTGGAGTCTTCACCAATCTCGTTGGTGGTAGTGCGACTGACTGGCAAGGTACACGCATAGTACTTGACGGAGCCAATGAGTACGAAATTGGTGGTAAACTGATCAGTACTGAGCAATACAATATTCTTGAGATTGGTGCAAACAGTGATATTAGTACTTGGAACACTGCTGCGACCGCGACCGTAGTTGCTGCGACCGCCTCATGGTATTCGCAAGATCATGCTGGTACTGATGGTGCGTTAAACATTTATGGTGATTATCACATTGCCACTACGACTGAATACTGGAACTACTCGACAGATTTTGATGGAACTGCTCTTGGTGGTTCGTCACGACAGGCTATGGTTTCAATTGCGGGCGGTGCAGCAGTGACTCTCGATGGTGGTGTGCTCAATATGCTTGGCGGCTCAGGTGCAACGACATCAGTAACTAATCAGGGTTCTGGTACGTACACCTTTAGTGCGACAGATGGTATCTTGAATGCTGATACCTACTCCTTCCGAAATCTCGATGCAGCTGGTCTGCAGTTGCTCGGCACGCTAATGATCACTTCTTTGGATGATGGTGATTTTGAACAGGCAGCAAACGGCGGGACATTAATTACACTAGCGTCGACGACGTTGGACACAAACGCGTCACTACTCATTACAGATACTCGATTTGCGACTGGTGGCTTCACTCCTGGGGCTAACGTCACACTTGACGCAACAACCACAAACAGTTGGAGCTTTACAGGATCTCTGGGTGATCTCTGGGGTGAGGCATATGACGTTGATGGAAGCGATGATTGTAGTTCGGTGCGTTGGGACGATAGTCAGTGTCTCCTCACTGAACAAACTACGTACCGCTGGAGAAATGATGATGGCGGGGAAGGAGCTGTTTCGAGTACTTGGTTCAACACCAGTTGGAGTAAGCGGCAACGAGTTCGTGTCATTAACTCTGACGCAACACCGTACACAGACGTCGCAGTTAAGTTGACAGTGCCGTACGATGCCGACATGCAAACTGACTTCGATGATCTTCGCTTTACTGACGCATCAGGCACAACTTCAATTGAATACTGGAAGGAGCGCTACAATACTGGCTCGGAAGCTACAGTGTGGATTAAGGTGCCAACACTTGCTGCTGATGCAGTAACAGAGATTTACATGTACTACGGTAATGTGTCTGCTACATCAAGTAGTGATGCGAGCAATACCTTTGATGTGTACGATGACTTTGAGGACAATGACATCAGTGAATATTCAGGTGATACACACTTGTTCAATACGGCTGGCACCTTTGCTTACGGTGGAGGATATGGACTTGATACTGCCGGGAATGAGAGCGCTAAAGCGACTGATGGTATTGCTCGTACCGACGTAACTGTTTCGCAAGGGCAGATCATCAGATACATGCAGTATGTCGATACTACAGCCGGTAGTGGTGATGAGGTGTGTACCATGTTCGCGGTGCAGTCTCCAGTGACCAATAACAACAACTATGCTGTTTGTCTTGAACAATTTGGAACAGATCGAATCTCTTTGGTAAAGGATGTGCAGAACACAGATTCAACAGGTACGCTACTTGATACTGCTAATGCGACATTTAGTACCGGTTGGTATGAAGTTGAAATTGACTGGCAAACTGACGATACCATTGATGTTGCGCTCTATACGGCTGCAGGAAGTTTGGTAGCCACTACTTCAGCCACTGACAGTACGTATTCATCAGGAGGTATTGGATTCACCTTCTGGTTCCAAAATGGTGGCTGGGATAGTGTCGTCGCATGGCCGCGGACAGATTCTGTACCGGTGGTGTACTTTGGTGACGAGCAAGTAACAGGCGGTGCAACATGGGCTGCTGCTCAAGATACTGCGCTGAGTGGACTGGCCTTTAATGAAACAGCACGCTTGCGTATCGGTATTGAAAATACAGGTCTCGATATTGAGAATCAAAACTTCAGACTTGAGTTCGCTCCTCGCCTCGCTGCTCCGAGCTGTCAGGCTGTCTCAGGTGGTTCGTTTACGGCGGTGCCGGTTGCTGCTAGTTGTGGCACTTCAGCAATCTGTATGACCACTTCTGCGAGTACTACAAATGGCGATCCGACAACGGATCATTTGGTGACAGCAGCTGGTGATTTTGTGGCTGGTGAAATTGTGGCAAATACCAGTAATCAGACCAGCAATCTTGATCTCATTCAGAATCGGTACACTGAAGTTGAATATGCTATTGCTCTGACGGTGAACGCAACCAATGACGCATACTGTTTCCGAGTAACTGATGGAGGTGCAACCTTGGACTCCTACGCGAAGCTTCCTGAGTTAACGCTCGCATTTGACCCATCGTTGGATACTGTTAGCCTTAACAGTGGTCTTGATATCACATTGACACCAGGAGCAACCACGACAGTTGTAGCCTCCACCACAGTTACTGACCTAAATGGTGTTGCTGATTTGTACCTCGCAACCACAACCTTCTACAAGACCTCTGTTGGTGCGTCCTGTACACCAGATAACAATGATTGTTATGTTGCTACCAGTACCTGTAGCTTTAGTAGCTGCACAGCAACTACGTGTACGCTGTCGTGTAGCGCTGATTTCCAATTCCACGCAGATCCAACTGATAATGATGGTGGCGAGGAATGGTTTGCTTTTATGGAAGTAAGCGATCTTGGAGGAGGTGTTGACTTTGACACATCTATTGGCGTGGAACTACTGACTCTACGGGCACTTGAAGTCCAGAGTGCAATCAACTATGGAACTGTAGATATAAATCAAAATACCGGAGCATTTAATCCTTCTGTTTCACTTCTGAATCTTGGAAATGAGGCGATTGATGTTGAGATTGCTGGTACTGATATGACCGATGGTGTCGCATCGATTATCCCAGCTGCTCAGCAATTGTATGCAACGTCCACGTTTAACTATGAATCCTGTACTAGCTGTTCAGCTCTGAGTGTAGTTGGTAGTGATCTTGAGGTAGATCTGAATAAGCCACTCGTCGATAGTCCGCTTATTAGTGATGATGTCTACTGGGGAGTAGAGGTGCCATTCGGAGTTGCAAGTAACCCACATAGTGGCGTCAACACTTTTACAGCAATCTCAGATTAGTAACATGAGTGCTCATTTGTTTCAAAAACTACATGTTACACTGACAGGAATGAAGGCCCCTGTAGCTTTATTGATATGCAGTTTACTCTTGTTTTCCTCTAGTGTTCACCTTGCTGTGGCTCAATCGAGTGACAAAGAGGCTCCAGGCATTACAAATGTAGAAGTCTCTCAAGTTTCTGAAACATCTGTGACGATCACCTGGGAGACAGACGAGGATGCTGACTCTGCAGTGAACTACGGCTTGCAGCCAGACTACGGTATTGTGCGTATTCCAGTTGCTGAGCGTACCTCTCACTCGATCACACTCGATAATCTCGAGCCAGGTCGCGTGTATTACTTCCGCGTGGTCTCAGCAGATGATAACGGCAACCAAGGCATCTCTGCTGATTACCGAGTGCAGACCTCAGGTACGCCACAGACTGGTGACGGTACCGGTACTGGCGAAGGCAATTCACCGGCGCAAGGCGACGGCGCAGGACAACAAGCGGGTGATAGTGATAGTTCCCAAACAGAATCGCAGACCCAAAGCACAACGCAAAGCCAGACCCAGAGTCAGACCACTGAGCAGGTAATGGAACAGATCCAACAGATCACTGACCCTGAAGTGCTACAGGAGATCGTGAACGAAACTGTCAAGGCGATCCAAGGTATTACCGAAGACCTTACCATTGTTGGTCCGCCAACAGTTATTCCTGAAACTACCACAGCAATTGTGCGCTGGACCACGGATCGTGAAGCGTCCTCAGAGGTGCTTTTCTCACCAACAAAGGGCTTTGATGGGACAAATTATGCATACTCACAGAGGTCTACAGCTGGTAATACAACTGATCACGAAGTGCAGCTTATTGGTCTCGATCCGTTTACCGAGTACAGCTTTAAGGTGCTTTCTACTGACACATACGGTATTGAGGGTGCTAGTCGCAACTTTACCTTTAAGACCAAGGCCACAGCTCCAGATATTCGCAATCTTCGGGTGGTTAAGGTGGAAGAAAACTCTGCGACACTCGCGTGGGACACAAACGTTCCAGCAAAGGCTCTGGTAGAGTATCAAGATCAAACCACCGGTGAGCAGCAGTCTGTCGGTCGTCCGACCTTGGCTACGACTCACCAGATGCGCCTTTCTGATCTTACATTGGGCACTCGATACGTGGCCTTTGTAACTGCAGAAAACTCAGGTGGTGACCGCGTGCGTAGTCAGCCAATTCAGTTCATTACCGTCCGCGACGTGGTAGCTCCGATCATCACCAATGTAACAAACGAATCCACGCTCTTTCCGGGTGATGAATCACGAATTCAGACCATTGTTGAGTGGAACACAGACGAACCCTCGTACTGTCTAATGACATACAACGAAAGCGGTGCATTGGCTGAAGAGGCAGTTACAATTGAAAAAGAGCAAATAGAGTACAAGACCAGCCATGTTGAAGTGGTAGTTGATTTTGCGCCAGCGACGGTGTATCAGTTTTTCCTTGTGTGTGCAGATGAAGCTGGTAACGACATAAAGTCAGAAAATTATGTACTCTTCACACCGATCCAGGAGAAAAACATCATTGACTTGATCATCGAGAACTTTGAATCAACCTTTGGTTGGGTAAAGAATATCGGCGCGTAGGCTAGTGTGGACGACTCGCTGGTAGAAGTCATACTAATGATGCGATAATACAAACATGGCAAAACCGCTCATTGTAGCTAGGGATCTTTCGATTATTTACAACAAGGGTAAGTCGAATGAATTTAAAGCCCTCCAGGGTGTGAACACTGATATCTACGAAGGTGAGTACATTATTCTCTTCGGTCCGTCTGGTTGTGGGAAATCTACCCTCATGTATTCGATCCAAGGTTCTCTACCGCCGGGAGAAGGAACCTTGCTTATCAAGGGTGATGATGTGTACTCGTACCCGCCGGCCGAGCGTGTCTACTTCCAGCGTTACGTGATGGGTATTATTTTCCAGCAGTTCAACCTCATCATGTCACTCTCAGTGCTCGACAATGTAGCGCTTCCAATGATCTTTTGTAATGAAGATAAGCAGACCCGTAACCGTCGCGCGCAATCACTCCTTGATCGATTTGGCGTAGGTCACGTGTCACACAAGATCCCAGCAATGCTTTCTGGAGGTCAGCAACAGCGTGTGTCTGTGTCACGCTCCATGGTGAATGACCCGAAGATCCTTTTGGCCGACGAACCAACCGGTAACCTTGACTCCGTTTCGACACAGCAGGTAATGGACAAGATCGATGAGATCAACACGTTTGACCGCCGTACCATTATCATGGTGTCCCACAACGCTGCTCACCTGAGCTATGCGCACCGGGTGTACTACCTCAAGGACGGACGTATTTTGCGCGAGGTGGTCAATCCACAGCGTAAGCAGATAAAGCCTGTCCGAGAAGGGGAGACGATCGTGACTGAGCTTGAGCAGCTTGCACGTCTGTATCCGTATGACTCTGTAGACACTTGGCGAGTAAAAAGTATGGTCAATTACCTGACTCAGGACTACACATTTGATCAGTTGCAGCGTCTTGAACGAGCAACGAGTTTGTTTATTCAAGGCAAGATCGATCGAGACTCATTCATCAAAGCACTGATACTTCCACTCGAGCGTGGTGGGGTAGAGGTGAGTGAGACAGAAGCACGCCGTATGGCAAGTGTCACTGAGCGCATGCTCGATCAGGCGGCTGATATCAAGCGATATCGAGCTAGAAAGGATAATGACAATGTGTTCTTTAGTCAGCATAAGCTGGCTGAGCGTATGCGGGATCATCTGATGCATGAATATCGGATTAAGCTTACCAAAGAGCAAAATAACAACATGACTGAACTGATCGCTGACCGCGTAACAGGGGTAACTGAAGCGGCAGAGATGAACGAACGTATGACGAAGGGCATACGCTCTGGTGGTTTGGCTTTGAGTGAGAAGGAGGCAGACGACCTCTCGCGACATTTTGAAAAGATCGTTGCTCAAGGAGTAGACGTAAGTTACAAAAAATAGATATGCGCGTCCAAGATCTAGCACAACTCTCAACTCGTATGTTCAAGACCAATCCACTCCGTACATGGTTGACTATTCTTGGTATGGGTGTTGGGACAGGCGCGGTGGTGGTGTTGGTGGGGCTTGGATTTGGTCTCCAGAAGATCATTCTTGAGCAGATCGTGTTTGGTGATTCTCTGCTTTCTCTCGGTGTCTCAGCAAGTGGTAGCGCGAAAGAGTTGCAGCTTACTCCAGAAACTGTTCAGGAGATCGAGGAAAATGAATTGGTGGTAGACGCTGCACCGCTCGCACGTTTTCCAGCTCTTGTCACGTATAAAGGATTAACAGGTAACGTTTTCATTCAAGGTGTTGAGCCACCATATTTGCGCTTTGCGGGTGTAACTGCTGAAGCTGGAGAAGCCTTTACTGATGAAGATGCGGGTGACACAAATACCATTATGCTTTCACCAGCCGTTTTGAAACTTTTCGGAGTTGCTGATGATGAGATGGATTCATTTATTGGTGAGAAAGTTTCATTCCGGCTTTTAGTACCTTCGGAGACCAACCCTGAAGATGTTAGCGAAATCGTGATCGAGAAAGAGTACACTGTGCGCGGCATAACTAAAGAGCAGGGAGTACTCAATGTGATGATGATGCTTCCAGAGCTCAGAAACTACGTTGGTATCGATAAATATGAACGCATTCAGGTTAACGTGATCGACAATGAAGCGCTACCAGTTGTTGAAAAATGGCTCGTAGAGGAGAAAAAGTTTAGAGTAACTGCTTTGTCTAAGACGGTTGAACAAGCCTCCAAGATCTTTCAAGGCATCCAGGCAGTACTAGCGGTCTTTGGTGGTATTGCGCTAGTTGTGTCGGCCATCGGCATGTTCAACACTATGACAGTAACGCTTTTGGAGCGTACGAAAGAAATCGGTATTATGCGTACCATTGGAGCAGCGCCAAACGACGTAAAGTATCTGTTCGTTTCGGAATCGATCGTAGTAGGTTTTCTGGGAGGAATAACGGGAATTTTAATGGGTGTGGTGCTTGGGTTCACAGTAAATGTGCTTCTTAACTGGCTAGCGAAGAGCCAGGGTGGTCAAGCTGTAAGCCTCTTCTCGTTCCCGTTCGATTTTTTGCTGTTCATTGCACTTTTCTCTGCTGCAGTAGGGTACTTGACCGGTATTTTCCCAGCTAGTCGCGCATCAAAGCTCAATCCGCTTGATGCGATTCGCTACGAGTAAAGTTATACACAGTTAGCGTAAAATGCTGTGTATAACTGACTGATTCAGTAGACTGTTCTCGGTACAATATACACAAAGGTTTAGTTAGTTATTTAGTATGTATGATGTATAAACACGAAGAGTTTCCGCGCTATGTCCGCACAGCAGGAAAAGTAACCATCCTGACAGCCACAGTCGGGTTGTTTGTCTTTTTCATGACCTGGATGTTTGACTTTGGTGCAGCGGAGCTAAGTAAAGTGCAGGCACAGGACTCTGCTACCACAACACTGACTGTGTTGAATACCCCGCCTGAATTCACGCTTAACGCGTACGAAGTAACTGACTCTTCAACCTCAACTCCAACTAACTCTGGTGATGTTATGCAATGGGCTGCTATCGGTACAGACAGTAACAGTGCTCCGTACTTCCTCCTCATCTGTAGCAATAACGCCTCGCCAACAGCCAACGCAGCGCTAGACTCATTTAGTCTTGGTACAGAACCACCAGAATGTGATGGTAGTGCCATACAGTGGGGTGTTTCTGCTGCGACAGTCAGTGGAGCAGTAGCTACTGTGTCGACTACTACGGAAGAAGGTGGGCAGTTTGCTGAGAAGCAAGAGTGGTATGCCTGGGTATGTGACGATGATCCGACCAGTCCTCGCTGTAACAACTACTCTGTAACCGGGCCAACTTCAACTGTTGCCTCATCATCGCCGTGGCACATGAACTATCGACCACAGCTCATTAATTTCTACAACGACGGTGGCGTCGATCCGCTTGCGACGCTTACTTTCTATTCAACATCGTCTGACCCTGACGTGGTGGACGATGATGTTAACGATGACTTCATCTACATTCTTGTTTGTTCAACCAACTCAAACTACAGCAGTTCAACGAACACTTGTACTACAGAACTTGGTTCTAGTACCATTGGCGTCTATTCAAATGCCTCTACTTCAATCACTATTCCAGCACCGATGCAAGACCAGGGCTATGCTGCGTACGCGTACATCTTTGATGAGCATGGCCACACTGCAACTGGAAGTCCATTCTATGCGCCATACGTTGTTAATAACGTACCGCCGTATGTTGCTGGTGGAGACATAGATCTGTACGGTGACGCTGGCATTGGTTCAAACTTAGTACTCTCAGTGGAAGGAGGTGAAACTCCAAGTAGTACGATTGACTTTAAGGTTACTGACAATAACAGTTGTGAAAAGGCTGGCGGTGGTGACGAGATCGTTTCATTCGGTCTTTCAGTCTTCCGTTCAAGCATCGGCACTACAACCTGTGATGGTTCGGGGACAAATTATGACCCTAACAACTGTTACGATAGTGGTGTATCTTCTGCAGTCTGGGATCTTCAGTGTACCGCTACCACAACTTGCTCAGGGCCATCACAAGACAACATTGAATACACGTGTACCTTCCCGCTGTGGTTCGTGGCTGACCCTACTGATGCTGGCTCAGTACTTTTCTCAGCAGACAATTGGTCAGCCGGTGTCTACGGTGTAGATGATGACTTTGCTACCGGTACTATGGCAACCACCTCAAATGCAAAGGAACTCAATGGTTATGCTGCTATTGATATTGCTGCTGCAGATATTGCCTACGGTCAGCTTGAACCAGGAAGTGATACAGGAACGCTCATTGCCACTTCAACACTGATCAATGTTGGTAATACAGGACTCGACCAAGATATTGAAGGAGAGTCAATGTGTAATACTTTCTCACTCTCATCACTGTGTAAGGGTTCAGCTACTTCTACAATCGATGCTAACAATCAATGGTTTGGAACATCAACTGCATTCTCATACGGTGTTGCTCCAGCACTTCAGCTATCATCGACAACAGTTCAGGAGATTGAGACAAATGCATTCAAGAGTACGTCTACATCCAGCCCTGTTCAAAAGGACACTTACTGGGGTATTGGGGTCCCGTCAGGTATCACCTATGCAGGTTCGTATACTGGACTCAACACCTTCTACGCGGTGGCGTCAGAAGACCTCTGGAACTAGGTGACTCACATTTTGCAACAGCCGCTGTTATCCAACAGCGGCTGTTGCTTTTTGCCCTTTAATTTCTGATAATAGGGAGGTATACATACATGAAAGTGCGCGCGACAAAGTTGCTATTTTTGGCTCTTTTTGTGCCTGTACTGTTTTTCAGTACAGGTGTTTCTGAAGTGCTAGCTGGATTCGGTATTACACCGCCGTATGTTCGTAATACTAGTTTGACTCGTAATTCCATTTATGAGCAACAGATTCTCTTGGTGCGCGGTGAAGCAAACGTTGCACATAATGCTGAAGTTTCAATTGATGCTCCTGAGATCCAAGACTGGATCGAGATTGTTGAAGGTGAAGTTATTCCAATGCCAAAGGGTGTGCAAAAAGTGCCAATGACTGTACGAATCAAAGTGCCGAGCGATGCTGAGTTCAAGGATTATGAGGGCGCTATCCGTATTCGTACACTTCCAGCTAGCGGTGAAGTCCCCTCTGGAGCAGTTAATATTTCACTCGGGGCACGTGTTGACATTGACCTCTCAGTTATCGATAGAGAAATCAAGGAGTTTAGAGTACGTAGAATTTCAGTACATGATTTGAACGAAGGTAAAAAAGTTGCTTGGTTGTTTTTTCCTGGAAAGATTCGCTTTGACATGATGATTGAAAATACAGGAAATGTAGATGTCGCACCATCTCAAGTAGAGTTCAGGATATTTGATCGTGCAGGCAAGGTACTGCTCGAGGAAACTACTAACCTTGGTAAAATAGTAAAAGTGGCACCATATGGTACTGAAACCGTTACAGCAGCTCTGCCAACTCGTTTGCCCGCTGGTGGATACATTGCTCGATATAAAATTTACAATGGTGAGGACGTAGTGCAAGAAGGAGATCTAACCTTGAATGTACTGCCTGCTGGAACATTGGACGTGGCAGGATTTGGCTTCATCGGGCTCTCACTCGCACACAAGGTCTCAATCTTGTTGCCGATCTTTGCAGTGATTATTGCTGGTCTCTACGTACTGCATGCACGCAGACGTAACAAAATGACCAGCATGTAGTATGGCTGCACTTGTTCGTTATTGTATCGCTTTCATTCTCTTCGTACTTCCAGTTTCAGTCTGGGCTGGTAATCAGTATGCAACAACAACTCTCTCCTTGAGTATTTGTGGTAATGAACTTGTTGATGATGGGGAGGACTGTGATGTCATTGGTGAAATCGGTACCTATAGCCAAACCATTGCTGGTCGTCAGTGTACACCACAGTGTCTCTGGGGTCCGTACTGTGGAGACGGTATTCTGCAAACAGTACACGGTGAAGAGTGTGACGATGGTAATAATGATGACGGGGATTTCTGTTCAGCAGTATGTCGCATTGAACCGGCAGGTTCTGGCGGCGGCGGTTCGTCTGGCGGTAATACCGGTGGCGGGGGAGGAAGAGATACAGAACTCGGCGACACTATCGTGAATATTGTTGGGCGCGGATACCCATCTCGTACCATCAATTTTTTGCTAGACACAGAATCTGTCGGAACTGTGCAGTCAGATCGTGAGGGTAACTTTGAGTTTGCGACTGACGCTTCACCAGGCACTGCAACTCTTGGAATCTGGTCCACCGATAGTTCTGGGAGGCGTTCAATTACTCTAAACAATACCTTTGATATTACACAAGGAGCAATCACTAACTTAAACGGAATCTTACTGCCACCAACCATTGCTGTGCAAAGTCAAAACATTGACCCTGGTGCGGTGATTACCGTATCAGGTCAGAGTGTTCCAAGTGCGCGAGTTGAGTTGCATGTAGACGATAGCGATCTTGTAGAAACCACCACCGCGGGTTCAAATGGAAACTGGACCATATCTCTAGACACCAGTCGGCTGAGCATAGCTGAGCACATACTTCGAGCCCGCACAGTAGTTGGTACTCCGCCACTTACTACAGAGAGTGCATTTAGTACCTCACTACAGTTGTTTGTTGGAGTTGATGGACAGATAAGTCAACCTTCAGACCTTAATCGCGACGGCCTCGTGAACTTGATCGACTTTTCTATTCTGATCTTCTGGTGGGGTACAAGTGGTGGCGATTCTGATCCTCCTGCTGATATTAATCAGAATGGACAAGTTAGCTTGGAAGACTTTTCTATTTTGCTATTTAACTGGACCGGATAAAACACTGATGACCGTCAGTGTTTTACTTTATTTGAGCAAAATTTGTGTATAAGTGACACATTCGAAAAGTGTGATGTCGTACAATTAGGTTGTATCTGCAAAGGAGGTGATCATGTTTAGTATCACTGCACGCGTTTTTTTAAATGCGTGAGCACTTCAGCCGAGTGTCACTTTGCAGGTATGCTTACAGTGCATTATCACAAGAAGCGGAGTGGAGACCACTTCTTGGTACGAGCGAAGCTCGTCTGTATAACCACACCACGGAATACAGGCTGTAAGACTAATACAACGTAGAGTATATGCACAGAGCGTCCAACACGTTCTCAGTGCTCCAAGCAACAGCAGCGATCGTAAGCTTCGCAGTGATCCTTTGGTCATTCGGCCTACCATCATTCCACTTTGCGGAAGCTGCAAATGTCACTTCGTACAGCGACACACTCTCGACCTCACAGCCGAGCGTTGCCGCAGATCACACTATTGTGTTTACAACCCCTTCAGGTGTTGCAAACAACAATACAATTACCATTGACCTTTCTTCCTTCAACGGAACAAGTTCTATTACAGCAACCGATATCGCTGTCTCAACAACTTCTGCCTTCACCGTAGCCGCAACTTGTGGTGGTGGTGAGCAGATTGGAGCTGCATTCGGTACCAATGACAGTACACTCACACTGACATTGTGTGCTTCTGAAGGCTATAGTATTCCAGCTAATGGAACAACTACCATTGCAATCGGAGGTACAAATAAACTTGTAAACCCAACTGCTGGGTCATATCAGATCCCGCTTACTGCAGGAGCTTCTGACCTAGGAGAAACACGGGTTGCTATCGTTGATACAGTTACAGTTACTGCTTCGGTTGATACATACTTCCAGTTCTCAGTAGCTGGAGTAACATCCGGACAAACCGTAAATGGAACGACGACAGGTGGAGCAACAAGTGCAACTTTGATCCCATTTGGTGAACTGTCCGCTGGTTCAGCCAGTACAGCCGCCCAGGATCTTACAGTTGTGACTAACGCTCGAAATGGTTTCACGGTGACAGTGACCTCAGACGGTCAGCTTGATTCTATTACTGGTGCTGACATCGATGGTTTCCGAAACGGGGGCTACGATGATACGCCACAGGCATGGGAAGCACCAAGTGTGACGATCGGTCAGGAAAATACGTATGGTCACTGGGGTATTACCTCAGACGATACGGACATCTTTGCCGCAACTGAGACATACGTTTCAGCATCGACAACAGCAGTGCAGATCTTTACTCACGATAGTCCTGTAGATGGTGTTAATTTCCCATCAACTGGTACTAGTACGACGCGAGTAGGATACACCGTGCAGGTGAGTGCGTTGCAGGAAGCTGCAACGGACTATGAAGCTACGCTGACATACGTAGCAACACCAGTATTCTAAAGAATATTGGCTCTAAGCTTGGAGTTAAAACGCAAAAAACCCTATCTCCCACCACGAGTGGGGTTTTTTGTTGCTTGAGCCAACGAGCGGAGCGACTATGGCGAAAGTACGCCAGTAATTTGCTTATTTCCTAAAGCAAATTATCGGCGTGTCAAATCTTCACGATTCGGAATCTGGCGGTAGCGAGCTGTGAACAAATGCTCTAAGAACAGGCATAAACTCCTTTGTGCACGTTGTGTACAGTCACTTAAAATCACTGCTTGCCATTGCTATACTTAAGGTACATGAAGAGAATGTCGGGACGTTTTAGCTGGTTATACTTCAGTTTACTTTTCCTTGCTGCGCCAAGTGTGTCCAGCGCCGCTTCACTATACATTGATCCTGCCACTAGCGAACTCAATCGTGGGGACTCCGTCACCATGGCAGTGCGAGTCGATACTGACGAAAATGCTCGTGAGTGCGTCAATGCAGTTGATGCAGTCATCTCATATTCTCAATCGATCGAACCAATTGATGTTTCGGTCGGTGACTCGATCTTTAGCATGTGGGTTGAAAGTCCAACCATCAACAGAGAGAGCCGCACCATCACTTTTGCAGGCGGAATTCCAAATGGATACTGTGGTCGTGTTGTTGGAGACCCTCGCTTGACCAACGTTCTTGCTGAGATCGTATTTCGTTCTCCTGGTGTGCTTGTTGGTGGTGGTGATGTTGACCGCACAAAGGCAGAGGTGTTTTTTGAGGATGCTACGACTGCGTATCTAAACGATGGGTTTGGTACAAAGGCATCCCTTACTACTTATGGTGCAAAAATAGCTTTGAACGATCGTCTTGGCACTGAGCTCAAGAATGATTGGCGCACAGAGGTCGCTGCTGACAATATCCCTCCTGAGCCATTCACGATTGAATTGGTCACACCTGGTTCTGAGTCTCGAGGACAGTACTACATTGTATTCAACACAACTGACAAGCAGACAGGTATTGACCAGTACCAGGTCATGGAAGAGCCGATCTCACAATTCAGATCCTTCCGTTGGGGCGCCTCTGATGCACCGTGGATTGAAGCACGTAGTCCATATGTACTTCAAGACCAAAATCTCAATAGCATCATTCGCGTGAAAGCGATTGATAAGGCTGGTAATGAATACGTCGCTCATTTTATACCTGAAGACTCACTGCGAACGCTTTCTCAAGCGTCGATGATCATGGTTCTATTCATTATTCTCATCGTACTGCTTGTCCTAGCGATAGTGATCACTTTAATTCGTTACATAAAACGAAAACACCAGCAGCGCAAAGATTCTCTTCCAGAAGAGAACGAGGGTGATGCAGAAGAAGTAATCGAAACTGAACATGACTAAGTATCACTGTACAATGCAGCATGTTGGCAAGTATCTCGTCGCACTGGCAGTGTCGTTAGTGCTTCATGCTGTATTTGTAGCGGTTGCTGACGCTGCAACTCTCTCACTCTCACCAGCGACTGGTGTCTATGCGTCAGGCAACACGTTTACGGCGCGGGTAGTAGTGCAACCGCAAGGGAAGTCAGTCAATGCGGCAGAAGGGACTCTGGCCTTTAATCCAAACGAACTTGCAGTTGTCTCTGTGAATCGAACTGGCTCCATATTCAATCTTTGGGTCACTGAGCCTACTTTTTCAAACAGTGCTGGAACGATCTCCTTCAGCGGTGGTGTGCCATCAGGGTATAGTGGCAATTCAGGTACGGTGATGAACATCATATTTCGTGCAGTGGGTGCTGGTACAGCAAAAGTAAATTTCAAGAACGGTTCAGTGCTAGCCAATGACGGACGCGGGACGAATATTCTCACTTCCATGGGCGGTGGAACATACACCATTCAAGCAAAGAGTGAGGCTCCGATACCAGAAGTGATAGAGTATGTTGCTCCGGCAAACACTCCAGGTAAGCCAGTTATTTCATCGAAGACTCATCCTGACCCTGATGGCTGGTACGCAAACAATAAAGCTGAGCTGACCTGGACACTGCCAAGTGGCATTACTGCGATCCGTACACTTCTCGACGATGTATCATCCAGTGTTCCCACAAAGGTCTATGACAATCCAGTTAGCTCAATTACCTTGTCAGATCTTGATGAGGGAGTGCAGTACTTCCACTTACAATTCAAGAATGAAGATGGTTGGGGAGTGATCAATCACTACCGTTTGGCAGTTGATACACGACCACCAACTTCGATCGTGATCAAACATCCAGAAGGAGCAAATCTTGCGAACCCGATCCAGACCCTAGTTGTAGAGGTGAAAGATGACCTCTCGCCTGTGAATCGTTTCATGATATCAGTAGACGGCGCTGACAAGTATGAGTACATCGACAAAACTGGCTCGAGCACCATTGAACTTCCTTCACTAGAACCGGGTCATCACACTATTGTTATAGAGGCATACGATGCAGCAGGCAACTTCATTGTCGGTACGCATGCCTTCATGCTTGAATCATTTGATCGACCGGAATTCACTGAGTATCCAACTGAGATCACTCCAGAGGTGATTCCAGTGATCAAGGGTCAGACACGTTCAAATGCCTCTGTGGAGGTTTCACTCAGCCGTGTTGGAAGTGATGCGGTGCTGTATACCATATCAAGTGATGCGGCTGGTGAGTTTGTGTTCATACCAGAGGGCAGGTTTGAGACTGGTGTCTATGAGCTGACAGCAGTTGCTACAGACGAGTTTGGCGCCAGGAGTGAAGTGTCTGATGCGATCAGGATCGCGGTGCAGCAGTCCGGATACCTTCGTATTGGTTCATTCTTAGTCAGTGTTCTTTCAGTGATCGTACCACTCATTGTACTGCTCTTTGCTCTCATTTTTGGTGTTTGGTATCTCTTCATGTATGCGCGGCGCTTCCGTCGTCGTGTGCGTGTTGAGTCGACTGAAGCAATGCAGATCCTTCGTCGCGAGTTTGGCGACCTGCAAATGACCTTACGTCAGCAAGAGTCAGCCCTGCAGCAGTCACGCAAGACCAAGAAGCTTACCAAGGCAGAGGCAGCAATGATCGAAGTGTTCGATAGGGCATTGCAGCAATCACAGATGAAGGTAGAGAAGGAGATCGAAGATGTTACAGATTTAACCCGTAAACAAGAATAACCGTATGCAAGAAAATCATAAGACAGGATGGATCACCAAGAAGAATATATTTGTAGCGCTCTTGGGAGCAGTACTGACGTACATGCTCGTTACCTCAGTGGTAGATACTCGCATGCAGGCAGTTGAGCAAAACATCAGAGATCGACTTTCTGATCAAGAAGTACTGCTGGCTGCGATCGCTGAGACAACCGCACGCAACGGTGCTGATGCGGTAACTGAGAGAGTGGTGCAGGACTGCTCACTTACTGAACGAAGTAGTTTTGACACTTTGCTTGGTCGTTTGGATAAAGGACTTTCATACAGTGAGCTCACTGAACTTGAACGGTTGTTTGGTCGGTGTGGTAGTTTCTACTCAGAACGAAAAGCAATGATGGTTTCTCGTCTGTCTCGCGAGACAGAGATCTATGAAAGTTACGTAGAGCAGCTAAGTACGGTCACTGGCGAAGATCATGCGGAAGAATTTCGTGTAGCTGAGTGGAAAGCCTTAGCTACAAATGAGCAAGAGCGCAGTGAGTTGCTTGCGTCTCTTGTTAACTTACAAGATCAGATCATTGCCACATTGCTCAATGGTGCTAGTGCAACATCGCCTGAAATGACACCAATCTTGTATGAGGTACGCGAAGCGCAAGACACCCTTATAGTTGTGACAAAGCAGATATCTGATCTCCGTACCAGCCTTGTTGCATTGTAGGTATGAATTATGGATCGAATCTTTCAACTTCTAAAAAGAGCACTTACACTAAAGTCGAGAAGTCGGACAGTTCGTTTCATGTTTCCTGCAGTGATCTCGTTTGCAGCAGTGCTCGGCGCTGCTGTGATCACAGCTGATGACGTTTCGTATGTACGCCTTGAAAGCTCGTCTGCGACCGTTGAAGCAGGACAACCATTTTCAATTGCGGTGTATGCCTACGCACACGTTCCAGTAAATGCAGTCGATATCAAACTTAAGTTTGACGGCAATGCGGTCGAGGTTACTGGTGTCGATACAGGACAGTCTGTTATCACGATCTGGACAGAGGAACCTGTCATCGAAAAGAACAGCGTAACACTCCGTGGTGGTACGTATAGAAAGGGGTTTGTGTCTGAGCACTTGATCGCCACGATAAACCTGCGCTCACTGCAGACAGGACAAAAAAGTTTCTCTGTTTCCGATGTGGTACTGCTTGCTGGTGATGGAGCAGGTACTCCAGTAAGCATAGGTCAGACAACTGATTCATCAGTCAGCTTATTCGTCTACGATGAAAATACTAGTCCTGAGAGTATAGGTGTTAACGTCGAAGTTAGAATTCTTACCGACATTGACGGAAACGGAAAAGTTGACCTGCGAGATATTAGTGCCTTTATGTCCGCATGGCATGATAAAAAGGTGCTTTATGACTTCAACGGCGATGGTAGAATGACGTTCAGAGATTTCTCGATCATTCTGGCTGATTTCTTCTTCAAATAGGCCGCATATCTGTTGATAAGAATACCAGCGTCTTACACGAGAGGCTGGTATTATTATAATCAGCGAGGTTTTCTACCTGGCTGATGTATAACGTAGAGCTTGAATTATGTGTAGAGCAAATGATTCAAGCGCCAAGACTGCTACCTAACGGTAAGCGACCAGTTTCGTACATATACGCTGTTGTTTTTAACAGTCGTTTTTCTGTGTTACTTGTTTTTATATTACTTGGATCTTTCCTTCTACAACCAATTCATCAAGCATACGCGAATGAGGCAGCTGCAGAACAACAAGTTGAAGAGGTGGCGCCACAACTGCCAGCTGAGGTTGAAGAGCAACTTCCAGATGCAGGAGACCAAACCAGCGACGAGCCAGAAGTGCTCTCTGACTCTGCACCAAGCTCAGATACAAATGCTGAGAATAGTGACGGTACCGACATAGTAATTGACGAAGCAACTGGAGAAGCTGAGGAGCAAGTGTCTACGAATGACACTACTGACGATGTTGCTGAAAGTGACACGGCGGAACCTGCTAACGTAGCCAAAAGTACTACGACAGACACTTCAACCCAAGATCCTATCGACACAGGAACGACGCCAACATCGACCAACACTGAAACAGAGATTGTTGACGACCAGGCAAGCTCTACCGATGCTGAACAAACTGACACTAACGACCAAGGATCCACCTCGGGCGGGTCATCAGGAGGCAGCAGCAATACTGGAGGCACAACAAATACAGCAAGCACCAGTACAGCGAGCTCAACTGAGACCACAACCGACAGCGCCAGTACTTCAACCGTGACAACAACGGCATCGAGCACTGATGATGGCACGTCTGAGGAAGATCAAGCTAGTGATGAAATTCTGCCTGATACCACTGAAGATCCTTCAGAACCAGATGATCTTATCGACGCAGACACTATCGAGGATGGTGTTACTGGCCTTGTTGATAATGTAGTCAACGAAGTAGTGAATCTTACCCGACAGCTTGTGACGGAGGAAAACTACTACCAATTCAGTAAGCAGTCTTGTGTTGCTGTAGGTGATAGTACGTACCACTGTACAAGCAAGGAACAAACTGCGCTTGATCCTGATAGCGCGGTGTATGCAGAACAAGACGCTGACGGTGATATGGAGATCTACCTACGTACTTCAAAAGGTGACATCAAGCAGCTCACCGATAATGATTTTGATGATACATCACCAGATGTTGATCTCGCTACTATGCGCGTGGTATGGCAGCGTATCATTGATGGACGATACCAGATCATTTCGTACGACCTAGAGACACGTGAAGAAACTCAGCTGACATTCTCTCGCAACAACAGCATGGAACCAAAAGTATCGAAGGAGGGCATTGTATGGCAAGCCTGGGATGGTACTGACTGGGAGATCATGTATTTTGACGGGAAATTCACTGATCAGATCACTCAGAATGACGGAATTCAGGATGTTACTCCAGTTATAGAAGATGGGTACATCCTATGGAGTGTACTTGGTGGTGAGAAGTCTGAGGCGAGAGTGTACTCACTAGAAAGCGGCGAACGAATGACGATCTCTGGTCACGAAGGTGGTACGGTTGCAAATCCTCGCTTTGTGCTTGTGTACGACACTAAGTTTGAGAACGGTGACGTGGTCACGGTTGGTTTCGACCCGGTAACTGGTTTGGCACAACCTGTCTCTGCCAAACCTGCAGAGTTGCCATTTGATATTCCAGAACCTGATCCAGTGGGGGAGATCCGTGCTTTGATCCAGAATAAGTCTACCCAGAAAGATAAAGACGTAGTGACCGTGCCAGTGGCTGACAATGATGTGGATCTTGACCTTGCAAGTAGCACGGCGACTTCTTCAGGAGCCCTTGTGATTGACACACAGCCGGACCTAGATCCAGATCTGGCAAGTACGACACTGCCAGAAATTCCAGAATTTGAACTCACAGAGTATGACCTAGTGATCACCAAGAATGCAAGTTCAACTAACTCGATACTAAATACTGGATATGAGCTCGGCACCACTTCGATTAAGATCAGCACTAGTACACAGGAATAACCTAGTAATGACTGTCTCATAAAGTAAAATATACTTATGCTTCAGTGGGAAACCTTGAGGGTTTATTTTGTGAACCAAAAAAGTAGATTTGGTCTGTATAGAAGAGCGGCCTCTTTTCTTTTAGTACTGCTCGTGTTTTTTTCTAATGTTACTAGCCCGCTTCTTCAGCTGCTACCGGGCATTATCCGTGACCATGCGCCGATTGGACCCAGCACCGCATTTGCAGCTACAGGAGACTTCGCCACTTTCCGCGAAAGTACCGCTGGTGACACAATTTCACAAGGCGGACCCCCAGTTGCTATCAAATGGGATACTACGATTAGCTCTAATGCTAACCTTGGTCTACAAGCGAATACTTCGGATATAGATCTAGCAGATGGTGGCAAATACTTTGTTACCTACAGTGCATGGGCTTATGAAGGCACCGCTGGTGGTACTAATCGACGTACAGTAGATACATATCTTACACTCAATAACGTTCCGCTTGCATACGGTCGCGGTTCTGGCTACATCCGGGACAATGAGGGTGATACAAGCGCGTATGCGAACGGAGGCGCTATTATTAGTGCTGCTGCCGGAGATGACCTCGAAGCCTACATTAAGCGAAATGATGGTAATGCAACCGCTGGCACTCAGTTGCAACCTGGTGTAAATGGCATATCGGTGCTTAAACTTCCTGAATCTGCTGATTATTTGCGTGCGCGAATTGCAGCCACGAGCTCAAGTATCAGTGCTAACACCAGCTTTACCGATGTCGTGTGGGATACTGCTGATGAGGTCGATACAGGCTCATTTGCTTTTACGCCGTCGTCTGGAAACATCACTATGAAAGGTGCAGCAGGTACTAACTTTATGATCACTGCTAATGTTGGTCTCTACGTATCGGGCGGAGGAACCACTCGTCAAAATTATGAAATGCGACTGACACTTGACGGAGTTGAAGTGCCTGGTAGTCGCGTGACCACATACCTGCGCGGTTCAGACAATACCTGGTATGGGACGCTCGCATACATGGGAATCATCAGCAAGACTTCAGCCTCGGATCAGACCCTCAATATTGAGATCAGGCGTGAATCCACTGGTGGCGCGACCACAGTGATACAGGGCGACAAAGCAGGTCTTGCGATCATGGCCTTGCCAGACATTGCTGAAGTGGTACGTCTTACTGATAACTCGGGTACTCAACAGCCAGCCCTAACTTCAAAGCCTCTTTATTTTGACACGAATGATGAGGTTGATGCTTCGGCTTTTGGACACAGCACTTCAGCCAACCAAGACAGAGTTACTATAAGTGCTGCTGGAGACTATCTTTTCTTTGCAACTGCCTACTCAACTACATCAAATTCTGATAATAATCGAGAACCTTTCAGAATAGACTGGAATAAAACAGGCTCGCAGCAAAATTACGGTGGTTTTGGGGCGTTTAACCGCAGCAACAGTACCTTTAGTGGCGGTGCTTCTGGTGCCATATTGCTGAATGGACTTGGTACGTCTGACTACGTACACCTCAAATATATAGATGAGACAACAAGTGCACCAGAAAACGGTACTTTTAATGCTGGGAGGGTAGCGCTCCAAGGTATCGCACTCAATGATAACTTTTTTGGTCTAGACGTTGAGGTTAGCGCTAGCGGGACACAGACATCAGCTGTCGACATCCCAACCAGCAATACCTACGTCGGTGGACAATTTGTAGTCACGGAAAATTCTGGATCACGCAATGTCACGAATGTCACTATCACTGAGTCAGGTACCGTTGATGGGGCAAATGGTCTTGATAACATCAAACTGTACTATGACCTCGATACTTCGAGTCCGTATGACTGTGCTAGTGAATCCTACGGCGGAGGAGAGTCGCAGTTTGGTAGTACTGATACAAACGGCTTCTCGGGCGCAGACGGCAGTTCTAGCTTTTCTGATTCTGTAGCGATTACAACCACTAAAGCACTGTGTCTCTATCCTGTCATGGACATTGTTGCTGCCGCAACTGATGGTGATACTATAGAACTCTCAATCGATAATCCTACTACTGATGTAGTAGTAACTGGTGGTGCCTCAATCGGCCCCGCAACAACACAGGCGATTAGTGGAGCGACGACTCTCCGGAGTGCTGATCTGACGCAGACACACTACCACTGGCGTAACGATGATGGCGACGAGACAGATACAGTTGCAAATGCCACACCGACAGTCAAGAACACCACTTCAAGCGGTTTTGGCGCCAGTACTGCTGGTAATGACCCTGTGCTCACTGTTCCGGCAAACGCTGTAGAGGGTGATTATATGGTTGTTATTTTTACCACCGATGATAACAACCCAACACAAACCCCGACACCCCCGAGTAGTGAAACCTGGACACTCCAAGAGTCTGGATTGATGCCAGTTGACGGTACAGCTGCCGTCTCACCTCCGGCCGCTTGGATCTATACGAAGTTTGTTTCAGCTGATGATGAGGCCAATGCGGGGACCAAGACCTATACCTGGCAAGACAGTGCTGGCAGCGAGGAACAGGCTGCGCAACTGATTTTGCTCAATAATGTGAAAGGCTGGGGTGAATTTAACACTAATCTACTCACTGGTAATCAAACCAGCATCAATGCTCCAAGCGTGACCACCACTGAAACAAATGAGATCGTATTTCACGCTGCATTTAAAGATAACAATGCGACTTTTACAGCACTTCCGACAGGTTCTACAGTCGTGAACAGCGGTTGGGGTCCAGCTAGTGACGCTGGTGCAGCACTTGGAATCGTATATGCAGTATACCCAACAGTAGGAGCAACCGGCGCTAAGACATTTAGTTTAGCTAGCAATGAAGCAAATGGTTTCACTTTTTCATTGCAGCCGACCAATGCAGGGGGAGCAACGTCCATCGAAGGTGCAGAGGACACTCCAGCTATTGGATTCGCTAACGGCACAGTGAGAAGGCTCCGCTTTGAGGTTTCTGCCGAAGGATCCACGTCATCACTTCCAACCGTGTTTCAGCTTGAGTACGCAACTAAAACTGCAGCGTGTAACGTACTTTCAGAGTGGGTTGATGTTGGAGTGTCCGACGGTGGAGATTGGGATGTCGTTGATTCTACACATGTCACCAACGGCGCGAACACAACCAACATCACCTCAGCCGCTTACGGTGCTCTAACTGACGAAAACAGTAGTTTCCTCTCGTCAAATGGCGGTGTACGAGACACTTCCTCACAAACAGGTTCGCTTATCCTCTCGAGTACGCAGTTTGTTGAGCTGGAGTTTGCGATCGAGCCGACCAGTGGCGCACCACAAGGTAACACCTACTGTTTTAGGTTGAGTGATGATGGAACACCACTACCCCGATATGACGTGTATGCAGAAGGAACCATTTCGGCTGATGTCGATGTGAGTGCAAGCGGAACACAAGCTACGAGTGTGAGTTTTAACTCGGCTAATAATTACCTTGGTGGGGTCTTTGTTATTGAACGACCAGGAACAAATCGAACAGTTACAGACATCACCATCACTGAATCAGGAACAGTTGATGGCCAGGAGGGACTTGATAACATTGAACTTTGGTACGACCTTGATACTACAGCGCCGTATGACTGTACCGGAGAGTCTTACGGTGGGGGAGAAACACAATTTGGATCGACTGACACGAATGGATTCTCTGGTTCGGACGGAACATCTCAATTTACTTCTGCTGGGGTAAATATAAACGAAACAACCAGTATGTGTGTGTATGTGGTATACGACACCACTGCCAGTTCATCAAACGGAGAAACTATCGATATCAAGATTGCTAGTCCATCTTCTGATGTTGTGGTGACAGGTTCATCAGTTGGCCCAAGCACAGCAGTCTCTCCGACCGGTAGTACTACTATCGCCGGGCCAATACTGACACAGATGCACTACCACTGGCGGAATGATGACGGTACTGAATCTGGGGCAACCTCAGTCAGCGGTGGGGTGGAAGATACACCGATCAGTGCAGTGCCTAAAGAGTCGATCAGACGTTTGCGACTTGAAGTGTCAAACGAAGGGACTGTTAATGCCTTGGCGACCAACTTTCGCTTGGAGTATGGTACGAAAATCACAACATGCGATGCTGTCGTGACCTGGACAGATGTTGGGGAAGTCGCTGGAGCCTGGGACATGGCCTTAAGTTCAAATATTGCTGATGGCGACACAAGCGATATTGCGCTTGGCGCTAATGGTGCGCTGACCAATGAGAATACGACTTTCGATGGAGTGGGGGCGTTGCGTGAATCTACCTCTGAGTCTGGTGCGATCACATTGACCACAACTGAATTCACTGAACTCGAGTATTCTATCGAAGCAACGGTTGATTCAGGGTATGATACGACCTACTGTTTTAGGGTCACTGATTCTGGTACTGAGCTGCAAGGGTATGATGTGTACGCAGAACTGACTACACGCGAGAAGCAGGATTTTTACATTCAACGGGGAGTCACTTTTGTTTCTGGCACAAGCACCACTTTAGTAGCTGGGACTGATTACATTGCACCTTCTGCAGCAGATGCAGCATTCATCAGAATTACAAACACACAGCTTACTGGTGCGGGCCGTAGCGCCGGAAACGCGACCCAAAATGCTGATGATGTTACAGCGTATATTGAAAACCCAGACAATATTTTAAACAACATTGTTATTGCTCGTCCTACTGGTGCTTCTGATGACACGCGTGTGGCCTGGGAAATCATCGAGTATATTGGCATTGCTGGTGGCGATAATGAAATGATCGTGCGTGATCATGGTGTTGTTTCATTGGGTACTACAGATCTGACTGCTACTGGGGCAACTGTTTCAGGAGTTTCAAACGACAGTGATATTGTCGTGTTTGTCACTGGTCAGCTCAATACGGATACGGGCACTAATTACAGTACGGGGTTGTACACTTCTGAATGGTCTAGTTCTACTGATGAACCTGTCTTCACTCGTGGTGTTAGTGGTGACACAGGTGAGGTTAGTTATGCGGTTGTTGAATTCACTGGTGATAACTGGAAAGTGCAGCGAATTGAACATAATTACGCGGCTGGTGGTGTAACTGAGGTCGAGTCTGTGTCAGCAGTAAACAGTCTTTCACGAGCGTTCGTCCATGCGCAAAAACGCACCTCTGAACACGGGCTCGATGAAACAGGTCATGAAGTATGGCTTTCTAGTATTGGATACCTTTCCTTTGCACTAGAATCTGGCGTAACCAGTCCTACTAATCACTATAGTGTTGCTTGGGTAATTGAAAATACCCAAAGCAGTAATGGTGCGATGAGTGTTCAGAGATCGAATGGAGTTCTGGCACGAAATACACCTTGTGGTGGAGTAGAGCCGTGTACCGAAGTTGTTTCGATCACGGCCGTCAATGAGTCTAATGCTTCACCGTGGGTGACCAACAGGAGTTCGGGATCAGGTACGTTGTTTCCTCGTCCAATTGTCGGAGTGCGACTGGTTAACTCGGGAACAGAGATCGAGTACTGGCGTTCCGACACTGGACAGCCGCAAACGTACCGTACCGAGATTGTCACATGGCCAGTAGCTGAAACTGCGGTGCGACAAAATTACTATCGATTTTATGTTGATAACGACAGTCTCACACCAACTGATGCCTGGCCTGTGGGTGCTGAAGATCTGGGTGAGAATACCACCTTGACTGCTGCAGATGATCCGCTTGGTGAAGGAGAACGTGTGCGCATCCGAATGTCTCTAAGAATCAGTAATGCTACCCTACCGGAATTAACCAAAACTTTTAAATTACAGTATGGGCTTCAGGAAACAACCTGCTCAGCAATTAGCGCCTGGACTGATGTAGGTACGCCAGGAAGCGGAACGATCTGGCGTGGTTACAATGGAACAGAAGTTGACGGCACAGCTATTGCGACCAGCACACCTGCAGCTGGCACACTACTTCTTACTCCGTCTGATGTAGCTGGTACCTATGAGGAGCAAAATGATTCTGCAGTTAATCCTTACAAAGTGGATATTGGGGAGGATGTTGAGTACGACTGGGTAGTGCAGCACAACGGTGCAGCACAACGATCAGACTATTGTTTTAGAGTTGTGAATAGTGATGACAGTGAAATCGCTGGATACATCAATTACCCAGTGATTCGCACAACAGGCTACACACCAATTGTAGCGAACTGGCGATGGTACGATGACGAAATCAATGTGACACCGTCTAGTCCACTCGATCAAGAGAATATTGCACCCACAGATATCGCAAATCAAAACACAATAAAACTGAGAGTCACTGCAGCAGAAGTTGAAAATGCAATTGGTACCAACGTCAAGTTTGCATTGCAGTACTCAGAGTACGCCGATTTCTCTGACGGCGGAACCTTCCTTACAAGCACAAGTTCCTGCGTTGAGAACTCAATCTGGTGTTACGCAGATGGAGCAGGTGTTGATGGTGATCTTGTTACAAACGCAACTCTGAGTGATGCTGACAGTTGTGTTGGTGGTGTTGGTAGCGGGTGTGGAACCCATAACGAAGCTGCAACGACTACTAGTACATTCACTCATGGAGCAAGTGCTAATGCTGAGTTTGAGTTCACGCTCAAAAACGCGGGTGCTCGGGTCAATGCAGTGTACTACTTTAGATTATACGATGTTTCATTCGACCAGCCTCTTGTCGCTAGTTCATCATATCCATCACTCGTAGTTGAGGGCCCGACACTTGTCTCCACACTTTCGGGTGTAGATGCTGGAACCGCAATTGCTGGTATTGTGACAGATGCGACCACCACTGCGACAGCTATTGGTTTCGGGAGTGTGTCTATAGGCACTTCACAAGAGGCAGCTCAACACCTCACCATCAACACAAACGCTACAGAAGGCTACCAGCTCTTTCTCTTTGTTGATCAACAGCTTGAAAATGCATACGGTGACGAGATCAAACCTATCACAGGCACAAACGCAGCACCGGTAAGCTGGGCAACTGGATGTGTGGCAACAGCAGTTAGTTGCTTTGGCTACCATACAACTGATGCGGTCCTAGAAAATGCATCTGCCCGATTCGCACCGATCGATTCATACGCGGCGCTCAGTACCGGTGCGGCAGAAATTATGTACAGTTCTATCCCAAGCGACGACACTCATAGTATTGTGTATAGAATGTTTGTTTCTCAATACCAACCAGCTGGTGATTACGAAGCTGCTATTAGTTACTTGGTGACTCCTGTTTTTTAGGTGGTATGATAGAGAACATGAAAAACTTCTTGTTTACAGCGCTCTTGTTTGCACTTATGCTGCCAGCTTCATCTGTGTTTGCAGGAGAATACACGGTCCGGCCATTTTTACTCGATCACACGGCAGTGCCGCGCGACGTGATCACTGATACCGTACTGCTCACCAATGATAGTCCGATCCGGAAATATGTCATTTTCGCAACAGTAAATGAGATCTCCGTTGACAAAGAAGGCGAGATAAAGGAGTTCGTCTCGCCAGTCATGACTGATCGTTCAGTCACACTTCCGAGTTGGATCGAGGTAAAACGCAGTCGTATCGAGATACCGCCAGGGGAACAGATCGAAGTGCCCGTCACTTTCAGGATCAGCCCAAATGCTGAGCCAGGAACATACCATGCATTCATTGGATTTGTTCCAGCTCCAAATCGACCGACTGCCGAACGAATCGCCATGGACGGTGAAGCAGACGGAGTAGTGGTCAAGATAACCATCTCTGATCAGCGGGAGGAAAGTATGCGTATCAGCAGCTTTGAGGTGGATCGGTTTGTTACTGGCGAAAATAATCGATCGATCGATATCACGCTTGAAAACAAAGGGGATATCGCCTCAGCACCAACAGGGGAGATCATCTTTTACGACTCACGCGGCGTTGAGATCACTTCAGTTGAGGTGAACCAGGACGGAGGCACTGTTGTTGAGCCGGGTGGCACAGCAACCATTCATAGTCAAGTGCCACTTGGAGAGGGACTTGGTCGTTTCAAAGCGAACCTCACACTCGACTACGGAGAAAAGCAAACAGCTTCACTGCATGACAGCACCATATTTTACATAGTGCCACTACACCTCCTCATTATTGGACTGATCTTTGTTATCTTTGGTTCATTGCTAGTAACCTTCCTCTTCAAGCGCACTTTCATGAGTGAGGAGTTCCACGACGGGACAGATGAGGTTACAATGTATATCAAAGAAGGCCACGACGCTGATCCACATGAACATGATATCGACCTTAGTAAGCCAAAAGAATAAACGAGGCCTTTTCACTCTTTTTGCCAGCTTCTTCTTATTGGCAGTATTTGGAGTGCCGTCAGCTAGCGCACAAGAAACCGTATCGCTCAGTGTCTCTCCGACCATATTTGATATGTCTGCGAATCCTAGCCAGGATTGGCAGAGTAGTATTCGAGTGATCAATTCAAACCCGCAAGAGCTGCAAGTGTACTTAGATGTTGTGAACTTTGCACCAAGAGGGGAACAGGGCAATGCGCAGTTCTTACCTGTGCTCGATGGAGAAGCACAAGGAAATACGATCGCCGAATGGATCGAACTCAGCGAAACGGAGCTACTCATCCCACCCGAACAGACAGTCCAGGTGCCGTTTACAGTGCATGTTCCAGAAGACGCTGAGCCAGGTGGTCATTTTGCTGCCATTCTCGTCGGTACCAAGCCACCCAAAGGCGATAACCGAAGTAATAAAGTAGAAACTTCGCAGATCATCACCTCTCTCATGTTGCTACGAGTGAGCGGGGACGTTGAAGAAAGTGGAATCATTAGATCATTCCGCCCGACGGAATACCTATTTGATAAGCCGCAGGTTGAGTTTGAGTTGCGATTCCAGAACACAGGCAATGTTCACTTGCTGCCCCAGGGTGAGATCCGTATTACGAATATGTGGGGACAAGAGCGCGGAGTAATACCGATCAACCGCGAAACCCTTTTTGGAAATGTGTTGCCAGACAGTGTCAGAAAGTTTGATTTTACCTGGACTGGACAGTGGTCGATCGGAGATATTGGTCGCTATTCAGCGGTCGCAACGCTTGCGTACGGACAAGAGGGAAGAAAGTTTGCTTCAGCAGAAACTAATTTTTGGGTAGTACCTCTAAAGGCGCTCATGATCGTATTACTCATTGTGACGGCGTTTATTGTGATTGTTACCTGGTCCATCAAAGCATACGTGCGCAAAATGCTCTCAATGGCAGGCGTCGCTCCAGAAGGAAGGGTCCGGAGGATACAAGGTTCACCGCGAAAAGTATCAGTCGTAGCGCCGATCGAGGCGGGCATCCTAGACCTAAGCGATCGCCTAAAGACTTCGGATAGCCTTTCCGATAAACTAACATCAGTGCGCGAATTTGTACGAGTAAACCGAACATTCTTTGTTGCAGGTACACTCATGGTAATTGGAGTGGTTCTTATTGTATGGTTCGTGCTACTTGCCTCAACCCAGGAGCGGTCGTATGAAGTGACCATAGGTACTGGTGAGCATCCAGTCACAATTACTTCTGAGGACGTAGAATATGAAGCGTTGCGCGATAGTGCCCCCGCACCACTCGGAAACGCTACTACGACAAGTGATTCGCTGCCAACCCTCCGGATAGTCAACCAAAGTAGCATTCCTGGTCTCGCCGCATCACTTCGAGTCGAGCTAGAGGCTGCGGGATACACAATCGCTGATCTCAGTACTGACCTGAATGCCGACAAAAACAACACTGTCATTGTGTATGCTCCTGAATACGCAGAGGAAGCACTTGCGCTCAGCCAGCTTATCAATGGCGCGCTCCTCTCGGCTTTTGCTGAGGCATCAGATGCAGACGTCCCAATCACGGTCTATGTCGGACGAGATTTCGAAAATGAGGTACAATAGAGATAGCTTATTACTCGTAATCATTTAAAAAATATGAGTCAAAAATCTATCGTTCTCATTGTGACACTCTTTGTGCTTATTGTTGTAGGTATGTTCATCTTTGCAAATCTCAAAAAGGGGGAACTCCAACAACCACTAGACACACCAACAGTCACTGAAGAACCAGCATCAGTACCATATCCTGATATCACTCGGATCGATGCGAAGCATTATTTCATTGATGGAGTACACACCCTAGTGGGAGAGATTGTTTTCCCGACACCATGTGATCTGCTTGAGACATCTGCCATGGTCATGGAATCATACCCAGAGCAAGTAGATGTTGACTTTGACGTTATTAACAATGCTGACACCTGCGCGCAAGTACTGACGCCACAGCGATTCAAGGTTTCGTTTACCGCTTCTGATGCAGCTGAGATCAGCGCACACTTTATGGATCGCCACATTGAACTCAATCTGATCCCAGCAGCAGAAGGTGAAAACCCAGACGAGTTTGAATTGTTTATTAAGGGCTAATTTTTATGAAAAAGGACGGGATTGTAACACTAGCAATAATGCTTATCGTTGTCTTACTTTTAGCCAGCGCTGTTTGGTACGTCAGTAGTAAAAATAAAACGAGTAAAACAATCCCCACCCCAGCTGAACGATCGCTTTCATCTGCTGGTTATGCTCCATACACTGATCTAGACGGCAATCAAGTTCTTCTTACTGATTTCTTGGGTCGTACTTTGGTAGTGACTGTTTGGGCAAGCTGGTGTCCTGAATGTCGCACTGACCTCACTTTATTTAACAGGATCTCACAAAATTATGATCTTGAAGAGGTAGTCTTTCTGGCAATTAATAGAGCTGAGCCCAAAGCAACAGCGCGTGCGTTTCTTGATACATTTAAACTGGCAGGGGATGTTATCTATATTTTAGACCCTGATGACCACTTCTACCATTCAACTGATTCATTCTCTATGCCAGAAACAATCATTTTCAGCCCTAATGGAAATGAGGTGTATAGAAAAAGAGGTCGAATTAATGCTTCTGAACTGCAAGGAAAATTGCAAGAAAACACTGGAAATTAAGGTCTTTACAGAATCAATTTTCTAGTTTATTATTTAAGAAGTAGAGATCGACTGCCTTTGCGACCCATCCATATGTAGTGGAGCCTCGTCGATGAGGTTTCGGTTCGCAACACAGAACGATATGTTCAAAGCAATTGGTCTCTTGATCCTCTTATGGGGATTATCGCAGTTCTTCGGATCTGCATTTGCAGCTTTAGACAGCGCTGCTCGTGAATCGTTCAAAACGATCGAGATGGCAGCGATAGTGTCACAACAACAGCTACAAACACAGCTCCAGAATTAACCGAAAAGCCGGCTTCTACCCAGATGCCGGCTTTTTAAATTTCAAAACTAATAGGGTATACTAGAAGCATGAAATTAAGTCGTGTCGTAGAGTATGCGTTCTTTTTTGGTTTGCTTGGTCTAGCTGGCTACATGGTGTGGCTTATCATGGCGCCGTTTGTGAGTGCGCTAGCATTAGCAGCCATTATCGTCACTATTTGTCACCCGTTGTACACACGCATCAGACAAATTGTCCCGAGGAAAAACAAATCTCTAGCCGCCTTCGCATCGACAATGATCGTCCTGATCGCGGTGATCATTCCTGTAACCATTGTATCCTCGCTGGTCGTAAAAGAGATTGTCTCTTTTTATCAAGAACTTGAAACTGGTGGTCACTCCTTCCAAAACTCGATTGCTACTCTTGAGAGTTCGATTCAGACTTTTGCTCCTGGTTTCCAGATCGATCTGACCGAACAGATCAAGGTAACTGCACAATGGCTCACTGGTAATCTAGGCGCTATCTTTGCAAGCACACTTTCTACCATCTTTGTTTTCTTCATTGCCATGATCGGATCATTCTACTTTTTCCGTGATGGAAAAGAGTTTTTGCAGTTAGTGATCAAGGCCAGTCCACTACCAGACCATGAAGACCAGATCATTTTTGACCGCATGGGACGAGCTGTTCGCGCTGTTGCCACTGGCACACTGCTCGTTGCTTTGATACAAGGAACACTTGTTGCTGTCGGCTTCTCGATCGTTGGTCTTGGTGAACGTGCCATCTTATGGGGGTCGATCGCATCACTAGGAGCTCTGGTCCCGGGAGTTGGCACAACCATCGTGACCGCACCTGCTATCATTTATCTGTTCTTTACAGGCCATCTTGTGAGTGGCGTTATCTTGCTCATTTGGTCTATGTTGATCGTAGGATTGGTAGACAACTTAATCGGCCCATATTTGATCAGTCGAGGTAATAACTTGCATCCATTCATCATTCTCATTTCTGTACTTGGGGGTATCTCACTCTTTGGTCCGGTTGGTTTCGTTATCGGTCCAGTGGTGGTAACTCTCTTTTTGGTGCTTCTTGAGATATATAATCAGTATATAGTTCAGGAGAAAAAAATAACTGAAGAAGGACTTAAAGAAGATTTAGTATGATCGGAAGGGAACAGATCGAAGCTATTTTAAAGATCAACGGTATTGAACCAACAGCACCAGATGAACAGATCAGGTCTGTACTTTTGAGTGCACGGTACACAAAGGATGAAGTTGACACAGCTATGATGGTCCTTCGTGAAAACACCAAGACCAACAAGACTCGTGTCGATGGTCTACACAAGATATTTCGCACAGACGAAGCGCTTAGACCCACTGAGATCTCTCAATTACTTGGAATTGATGTAGAGATACAGGATGAGATAGATATTCGAACTCGCACCAGAAAGCTCAGTGGCCTACAAATACTCACTGTTGGCATCCTTTCTATTCTACTTGCGGCTGGTGGCGTCCTGTATTACATGAACCTGCATCACATCGGTCTTTTTCACCCCAGCAATCAACTAACACTCTTTAAGAAATAGGTAATGACCGTTCGCGCATTCTTTTGTGGAATTCTTTCAAGCATACTGCTGGTCCAACTATTGTCGATCGAGATCATTCCGATCGTGCCAAGCACACTACACGGAGCAATCGGAGAGCGTCTAGCAGAACTTGAAGACGCAATACGACCCTCCTTTCAACCGGCACGTTTTGTCGCTGCTAATGATACTAATGCTGATGCGCTCATTTTTGTGGGAGATGTCCTGCTTGCGCGTAATGTTGAATTCTTGATGGAAAGGAATGGTGCAGATTATCCATTCTCAGGCATACATTTCAGTGATTATGCTGTCAGTCCAATGGTTGTTGGTAATTTCGAGTCAGCTATTCCGATGGTACACAAACCAACTGAAATGCTCATGCTGAACTTTTCGGTTGATCCACAGTATCTCACAGTCGCGAGCAAAGCTGGATTTACCCATTTTTCAGTTGCTAACAATCACAGTTTTGACTTCGGCCTACACGATTTTGAAAATACTGTGTCGCAATTGGAGCAAGCACAACTTACTGCTTTTGGCCATCCGCGAGAGTTCACTGAACGATCAGTGACTTTCGTAACAATTGACAATACTACTGTTGCGCTCATTGCGCTCCATGCACTAGAGCGAAAACCGACTCAGGCAGAGCTGACAGCTATTTTTAATTACGCAAATACGCAAAGTGAGTATCAGTTTGTCTATGTTCACTGGGGAACCGAGTACAAAGAAACTAGTGATACGACGCAGCAAGCACTCGCTAAAGAGCTAGTCGAAGCTGGTGCAGATATGATTGTTGGACACCACCCACACGTTGTCCAGGAGATCGAACTCATCGACGCCGTGCCGGTATTCTATTCGCTTGGCAACTACATCTTTGATCAGTACGCTGATAAGGAGACTGTAGAAGGGCTCATGCTGCATGTAACACTAGAAGACACGCCCACTGTTTCACTTCTTCCTGTTACGAGTGAGACCACATTTTCACAACCGCACGGGATGAAGCAAGAAGATCATCAAGAATTTTTAGAAGAACTAGCCAAGAAGAGTACACCAGAGCTCTCTACGTATATACAGTCTGGTGTGCTACCGTTGAAGATCTCGGTTGCATCTTCATCAAAAATGGCTATGATTGAACGTGTAAATTCGTAAGTATGTTTAATAAATTTGAACTCATTGGAGCTGGTGTAAGTGTTTTCTTTATGGCTCTCGGTCTCTATCTGTTTCAGGCAGAGTCACTTCTTTTCAGCTCAGGTCCGGTTGGAGCACAATCCGCTCAGGCGATCGATGCACAGCCAGGCATCGTGGTGGTAGAGGCGTCTGACAATGTTGAGCAGGCACGAACGAACGCTTTTCTACAAGCAGCAAATGATCAAGGTAAACTAGCAAGTATGGTAATTGACGATGTAAAATTTGGAACAGGCGATGCAGTACAAGAGGGGGATGTGGTTGCAGTGCACTACATTGGAACACTCCAAAGCGGACAAGAATTTGATAACTCGCACAAGCGAGGAGCACCATTTGAATTCAAAGTTGGTGGCGGTCAAGTAATCGAAGGTTGGGATAAAGGACTAGTCGGCATGAAAGTAGGCGGACAGCGAATTCTCGTTATTCCACCAGCGATGGCCTATGGTGACTCTGGAGTTGGCCCGATCCCTGGTGGAGCAACGTTAGTCTTCTCGATTGAGCTAATGGAAATCAAGTAAAAATACTATCCTAGCGTGTCGTTCAGTCCTTCTGACGAGACTCTGGAGCCGAAGTGCTTGGTCTTTCGTCAGAAAGTCTTCGGCGAAGCGTCAATACCGGCCCGCAGAAGGCCGGTATGGTCGTCAGAAGAACTGAGCGACTAAGCGACCTATGAGTAATCCGATCACATTTGAAATTGAAAAACGTATTCCGGGCACGCTAGGGCGTGCTGGCGTAATTCATACACCACACGGGGACATCCAAACCCCAGCTTTTGTGGTAGTCGGCACAAAGGGTACGGTGAAAAGCATCAAACCAGAAGACGTGCGCGACTACGTAGGCAATCAAGTTGCCCTAGCCAATACATACCATCTCTTTCTGCAGCCGGGTGATGATGTGGTCAAGGAAGCGGGTGGACTCCATAAGTTTGCCAACTGGAACATGCCAACCATCACTGACAGTGGTGGGTTTCAGGTCTTTTCACTCGGCGCGGCCTTTGGAAAGGGTGTAACTAAATTCGCCAAAGGAGAAGTGTCTGAAAATCCTGAAAAGTCTGAGCTGAATGTCTACTCTAAGAAAATGGCAGAAGACCATGGCAAGCTCTGTGTGATCGATGAAGAAGGGGTGACCTTTACTTCACACCACGACGGCTCTATGCATCGCTTCACCGCTGAGCGCTCGATCGACATTCAGCATAATATCGGTGCCGATATCATCATTGCGTTTGATGAGTGCACCAGCCCAACGGCTGATAAGGACTATCAGCGCGAAGCGATGGATCGTACACACCGCTGGGCTAAGCGCAGTATTTTGGCGCACATGCGCAACCATGACGCGCTTAAGAAGCAAGGTCTCTACGGCGTCGTGCAAGGCGGGCGTCATCTCGACCTCCGTGCCGAAAGCGCCAAAATACTTGGCGCTATGGATTTTGCTGGCTTTGGAATTGGCGGTAGCTTCACTAAGGAAGATTTGGGTGAGGCTGTACAGGTAGTAAATGAGATCTTGCCGGAAGACAAGCCACGACATCTCCTTGGCATTGGCGAGCCAGAAGATATCACTGAGGGCGTAAAACTTGGCTGTGATACGTTTGACTGTGTCGCACCAACCCGCATTGCTCGCACCGGCACCATCTACGAGCGCACTAATGAAGGACATAAGCGTACAAACCTTTTAAATAGTAAATATCAACGCGACTTCAGCAAGCCGGATGAATCGTGTGACTGTTATGTGTGCCAGAACTACACCAAAGCCTACCTCGCACACCTCTTTCGCAGCCAAGAAATGCTGGGGCCACACCTCGCCAGCCTCCACAATCTCTATTACATAGTGAATTTTACAAAGCGTTTACGTGAGGAGATCATGCGCATGTAGGATTGCGTTTTTGTGAATTTGTGGCACTATCACGGTAGTTTTAACCAAGTAATGCGAGGAGGTACTCGTCATGCTTCCTCATATTTGGGAGCTCATTGAAAGTCACACTGACAAGCGATCTGTCATGCGGGCAGTAGCACAAGTGTGGGATAAAGGTTCGGCTGAATACGCTGATATCCAGGAAGCGTACTGTGATGCTTTTCGGGGGCATCGAGATCAGACACGCGATAGCGGTGAGCGCTACTTCAGACATGTGCTTGGAGTCGTGATCATCATTTTGTGCTGGCTCAAGATCCACGATGCTGATCTTATCATCGCAGCCTTTTTGCACGATCTGGTCGAAGACAAGCCACACCTGTGGACGCTTCGCAAGATCGAAGCTAAGTATGGCAAACGTGTCGCGAATCTCGTGCGTGCAGTGACCAAGCCAGAGTACTCACGCTACGGCGGCAAGACAGAACGGCACGCAGTTGCCACTGCTAACAAGGTGCGGATGGGGGGCAGGATTGCCATTATCCTCAAGTTGGCAGACAGGCTGCACAACATGCTCACCCTCTGGGGCACACCACGGAAGAAGCAAAGCAAGATACGGGAGACTACCATCTACTACTTGCCCATGGCGCATCAAGTTAAGCTGCTCTGGCGTGAGCTACACCTAGCGATCGCCGAGCAGATCAAGTCCGACCACATGTATGACAACGAAGACAGTGAAGTGGGTCACGACTTACTAGCCTAAACCGGGAGTATGGACACTCCCGGTTTTTTTATTTTCTAAGTGCTATACTTTTAATATGACTTGGTACAAAGTATCATTATTCGGATGGCTCTTCGCGCTACTGCATGTAGCATTAAGTTCGCTCATTGTGTATGGCCGTGTCACATACGATGTCGGGGAACCAGCGTACTATCTATATCGCGCTGCGTTTGGTATCCATATCTTTTTACTCTGTCTTTTTGTGTATGCACGCTATAAGAAAGAACGCATTTTTGCAAAAAAATAACAATCGTGGCTACACGATCATTGAGCTGCTGATCGTCATCAGTATCATTGCTATTCTTGCGAGCATTATTCTTCCCAAGCTAGGGGAAGCACGAGAATCAGCGCGTCTTGCTAGAGCGACACAAGAGCTAAGCTCAATTCACAAATCACTAGTGCAGTACCGTTCAAAATATGGTGAGTATCCAGCTGATACCAACCGTAATATCCCCCCTGGTCTAGAAGAGTTCCTCGGCCCTGGTATCTGGCCCGACGCAGCGTGGCCTGGCAGTGTGTTTGACTGGGACAATTGGGAAGACCCAGATGATCCATCAAAGCGGATCATGCAGGTCAGTATTCGTTTTTGCCCGATCGGACAACCTGCACAATGTAAGTTCCCAGACGCAGATTGGGCTGCTAGTTTTGATATCAATAGTGCAGTCTACTACTGTGTGGAAGGCGCTTGTCGTTCGCATCTTTCGAAGCCAATCAACCACCCAGGATACTGCGTAAACTGCCAGAATTAGCGCTGTTTCCACATTTACTCATTCACGCTATAGTAGCAAGGTGAAATTTGAGATCGCAACCGACAAGCAACCAGCCGGAGATCAACCGAAGGCGATCGAGGCGCTGGTACAGGGGATCAAAGCTGGTAATCGACACCAGACGCTTTTGGGAGTGACTGGCTCCGGTAAGACCTTTACCGCCGCAAACGTGATCCAGCAGATCCAGAAGCCAACCCTAGTGATCGCACACAACAAAACACTCGCAGCACAGCTGGCACAAGAGTACAAAGATTTTTTTCCAAACAATGCCGTACACTACTTCGTGTCGTACTACGATTACTACCAACCAGAGGCATACATGCCGACCAGTGATACCTATATCGAGAAGGAAGCGCAGATCAACGAAGAGATCGATCGACTTCGTCACGCCAGTACTCAAGCTCTTCTGACCCGAGAAGACGTGATCATTGTGGCGTCTGTCTCGTGCATCTACGGCCTGGGCTCTCCGGCAGAATATGAAAAGAAGCATTTGCGCATTGAACGTGGTTTCGAGACCACTCGCACTGACATGCTCCGAGTCCTGGTAGACATGTACTTCGAGCGCACCAATGCTGACCTCACTCCAGGACATTTTCGAGCAGTAGGGAACACAGTAGAGATCATGCCGACCAACGAGCGAGTTATTTATCGACTTGGCTTTTCTGGCAACAAGGTATCGAATATTACAAAAATTGACGGCGTTTCACGTTCGATCATCGATGAACCTGAGGTATTCTTCCTTTTTCCAGCCAAGCACTTCGTTACTCCAGAGGACGAACGAAAGGTCGCTATGGCTGACATCAAGCTTGAGCTTGATGAACAACTCAAATATTTCAAGAAGGAAGGGAAGATCCTTGAAGCTGAGCGTCTCAAACGACGAACCGAGCACGATCTCGCGCTGATTCGAGAGGTTGGGTACTGTAATGGTATCGAAAACTACTCGCGCCACTTCGACCGTCGTAAGGCCGGCGAAGCGCCATACACACTCCTTTCATACTTCCCACACAAGGAAGACGGTACGCCAGATTTCTTAACCATTATCGACGAATCACACGTGACGATTCCACAACTCAATGGTATGTACGCCGGCGACCAGTCACGCAAGAAGACATTGGTTGAATTTGGTTTCCGTCTCCCGAGCGCGGTCGACAACCGACCGCTCAAGTTCGCGGAGTTCGAAGAACGTGTCGGGCAACAAATCTACACTACCGCAACACCTGGCAAGTTTGAGCTGGCAGCACTTGAAAAAGAGGGTCTGAAGCCAATTGAGCAGATCATCCGCCCGACCGGACTGGTAGACCCCGAGATCGATGTGCGCGGGATCGTCGAGGAAGGTGAGTATCCAGGCCAAGTGAAGGACTTCATTGATGAGTCGGTAAAAGTGATCGGCAGGGGAGCGCGCGTGCTCGTAACCACACTCACGAAGCAAATGGCTGAAGACTTGGCAGAGTTTCTTGAAGAAAAGAACATCAAGACCAAGTATATTCATAGTGATGTGGAGACCATCGAACGGATTGAGATCTTGACCGACTTTCGAAAAGGGACCTTTGACTGCTTGGTCGGTGTGAACCTCCTGCGCGAGGGGCTCGACCTACCTGAAGTAGAGCTGGTTGCGATTCTCGATGCTGACAAAGCTGGGTTTCTCCGCAGCGAAACAGCCCTCATTCAGACCATTGGTCGTGCTGCTCGAAATGTAAACGGTCGGGTGATCCTCTACGCGGACGAGATAACTGATTCACTTGAATATGCGATCAGTGAGACAACACGTCGTCGTGAAATGCAGCTGACATACAACAAGGAACACGGGATCACACCAAAGACTATCGCTAAAGAGATCAAGTCGATTGCTGATCAACTCCGCACTGATCACGACGAGACGGTAGACACATTACTCAAGGTAGACATGGAGCTCTTTAGGAAAAACCCTAAGAAAGTCCTGAAAGAAAAGCGCCGACAGATGGAGGAAGCCGTAGCCATTTTAGACTTTGAAACAGCTGCCATCATTCGTGATGAGATCAAATACCTGGAAGAGCAGAATGCCAAGTAGTCTGTGAGTTACTAGCATGTAACGCCAAGGTTAGGTGCTATTATTTCATATATGTCAGTACTCAGTAACAAGCGCGTCCTTGTTGTGGACAGCGAAAGTGCGCAGTTAAGCGAAGTTGCTTCAATGCTCACTTCAGAAGGAGTGGAGGTGGAATCACTTCCTTGCAGCGAGGTTACCCCGGAGAAGGTTGCCGAGCTGGACATTGATCTGGTCCTACTAAATCACCTCCATGAAGGAGTCGCCTGCAACGACACTTTGGCTCTCCTCCGGAGCGTTGGTGTCACGGCTGTTATGCCGATCCTTGTGCAAGTTGATGATACGACAGAATCTATTCAAACCGCTCTCTCAAGCGGCGCAGCAGACTACACCACTCCAGACGAACCAGCAGCTTCAGTTATTCAGAAAATGCGTGCTATTTTTGACCAAGGAGACACCTTTGCTGGCAGTTCCGATATTGATATCACCCCAACTGAAACGACTGTTACAAAAACCGGTATCAGGGTGTATGTGGTTGAAGACGACCCACTACTACGAAATCTTCTCTCTGTGCGGATGGAGAAATCATCGTTCCCGTATGAATTCAGTGTGGATGGCTCTGGCGCGCTTGAGGCAATGCACCAATTTAAGCCTGACATCATCATTCTTGACCTTATGCTCCCAGGCAAAAGCGGATTCGAAGTCCTGCAGGAAGTCAAGGCTGACGAAATGCTTAAAGACGTGCCTGTGATCGTCTTTTCAAACAAGGATGGTCAGGAAGATCGTGCTCGAGCTAAACAACTCGGAGCTGCTGGTTTCTACGTGAAAGCCATGACCGATCTCTCAGAACTCATTGATAAAATAGCTGCACATGCAAAGGCATAAAAATACATATACCCATGCCGTCACCAAAGCAGACAAAAACAGTAAAAAAAACTACTCAAGCTGTAAAGAAAACAGCTAAAAAGTCTGCTCGCAAGTCAGTGCGAAAAGCAGCTCCAAAGAAAGCGGTTGCTAAAAAAACTGCTGTCAAAAAGGTTGCGTCAAAAAAGAAGAGTGTCCCGCAGCCTAAGCCTGAAGCAACTGCTAGCGATGCGGTCACATTACCATCAGCTGTGCCTCCAGCAGTGCTTTCAAAAAGCAACAGTATTAGAGAATTCGATCGGGACTTTCGACATGCTATGTATCTCATAGCTTATGTGAGCTCATTTTGTTTTATGCTTGTTGGCTCAACTATGCTTGCTTCTGGCGTTTTATCAACACACAACCTAGCACTTAAAGCAGAGACGATCAGCATCAGCACCACAACAGACGGAACGCTCAGTGAACCAACAAATCTTATACCACCACCGCACTTCGACCTCATGTCGCCGGTGCCAACCGCTGTCGACGAGCCATTCACCATAAAATTCTTGTTGCGTAGCACAGAAAATGTACGAGCATATTTAGTTTCTGCTCCTTTGGATTTCAGACATGAACTACCACTCAATGGAGTTACCACAGACACCTATAGCGTACTCATCCCATACGTAGAGCTTGAAAGAGGCTTTTACCGTGTTGTCGTGACCGGTAAGGCTCTCATTGATAATGAACTAGTCACTTTCGACACTCCAGTATTTGAAGTCGTGATTCCTGAGCCGACACCAGTTGAAGAAGTTGACAATTCTGGCACAGGCAATGCTGCAGACGGCACAAGCTCCACTGATGTTTCCACCGACGGCACGGACGCTGACGCTGTTGTACCAGACGTGACTGGCGCGACAGACACTACACTCGATGACACTCCGACCACTGATGCTGTTGATACTGTGCAAACCACAGATGACAACGCAACTGGATTGGTAGTAGTTGAAGATGAAGAACCAGCAGACGAACCAGAACCAGCAAAGCTTGACCTCAGAAAGAATTTCAGTGAGCCAGCTTCAGGCTTTGTGACATTAACTATTGACGCGCCTCTCGATCTCCGTTCCGTTGAGATATATGCTCGCAACCTCAAGTCAACTGAACGAACATTTGTTTCACTAGCATTCAAATCTACCAGTGGCTGGAAAGTGGTTTTTAATACAAAGAACTTTGCTAATGGTGAGTACGAGCTACACGCTGTCACACAAGCTGATGGAGTAAAGATCCTCTCGAACCCCGTTAAGGTAAAAATATACAACGCGCCAACGACCGTAACCAACACAGTAACTGAACCAGTGCTTGATGCTGCACTCAAAACAAACGGCACAGAACCAACTTCTGAACCATTTCCTGTTTCTGTCACTGAACCAAAACTAATCGAAGAACCAAAGGTTCGTGAGTTTATTACTGTTGAAACAGAATCTGAGGACTCAGCGAAAAAAGCAGAGAAACTTTCGACAGAAACATTACAACCTCGCACAACAACAAACCCACTAACGCAGGTCGAACGTGACGCGGACACACTCCTGCGAACAAACTCTACCGACCTCAATACATTACTGAAGAACTATGCTTCAGCTAAGCAATCAGGTGACCAGATCTTGATCGACGCGGCAAAGAAAGCATTGGCAGAAAAGCGTGAATCACTAATCCAAAACACCGTAGCGTCTGAGGAGGGAGCTTCTCTTGTGTCGGAACTGAGTGTAAAAGTAACAGAGCGCATCGAAGACCTCCAAAACCGTATCGATACCTTCGAACAACTTAGAAAGGATCGTTCAGCGGGAGAAACTGCCACTGACAGCGATGGTGATGGTATATCAGATATCGACGAACGTACGCTATACGGCACTGACCCAAATACTAACGACAGCGATGGTGATGGTATTGCTGACGGTATTGAGATCATGCGTGGATACAACCCAAAGGATGCATCTGCCGAAGCGATCATCGAATTTGAGTCACCAAAAGAAACGATTGGCGTCGAACGTGAAGAAGAGCTCATCGTGAAGGAAGTTGCGCCTGTTGTAGCAGTGGAAAACAACAACACTGACCGACGGGTACAAACTGAGATTCGAGGACAAGCTTTACCAAACAGCATCGTCACTCTATACATCTTTAGCGCTCCGACTGTGGTCACGGTGCGTACTGATGCAGACGGAGCGTTTGTCTACACCTTTGACAAGGAGCTTGAGGACGGTGAGCATGATGTGTACGTAGCGGTTACAGACAACGCCGGTGCCATCGTGGCGCAAAGTAAGCCATTTAGGTTTGTGAAGGAAGCTCAAGCGTTCACACCAGTAGACGCAGCTGAAGCTGGTGTCGTAACCGTTGATTCTGTTACGACCCCAAGCACAAAGCCGTACAATGCCGTAGTTGGTATGGGCATTCTAGCCTTTGGTATTATCCTACTCATGCTCGGCATCAGCCTTCGAACCAAAGACGAGACAGATACCCCCGACTCATCAGACACTAACGATAGTGAGCCTGTCGTCACCGAAGCTCCCGTACTGATTGCACGCAAAGCTGATCAGCCAGCATGATCTCAGAAACACTCACTGTCCTTGAACGAGGACTGAAGATCATGAAGTCAAACTCACGAATGGTGCTCGTTGCCATTTTAGTATTCGTGTTTCCACTGATCTTCGTATGGGTGACACAAAATTTCTTCGCAACAGCATACGACAACATCGACACCGCTGAAAAGAAGCGAGTTGCGATGCTGCACGACACTATTGCTGCAGTCTTGCAGACACCAGGATACCAGGATGAGCTTTTAAGCAATCTCATCAATTACTACGGTGCAGAAAATCCAGATATTACTAAGGTTAGAATCCTTAAAGTCACTGAGAGTGGTTTACTTATCACACACGCACTACGTGAAGACCTGATCAATAGTTACGATGAGTCCACCGCTACATTTGAAACGCTTCCGGGTGCAGTTAAAAGTGGCCCCGTTATTGTGCCACTGCAAATTGACGGTGTTCGTGTCTGGCAAGTCTTCAGGCAAGTGCAGACCGATACAGTCGATTACTATGTCTTTTCAGAACATAGCTTCAGCATGATCGATGCGGTAATGGCTGCTCGACGACAAGAATCCTACTATGGACTTACCGCAATATTCTTATTTTTGATCGCGCTCGCATATTGGATCAACCGCCAAACGCACTGGAGCGTTGAACACAGCAAACTACAGACTCAACTACGAGACCGAGACCTCTTCTCCAACATGATCGCACATGAGTTCCGCGCACCGCTCACTGCCATTAAGGGCTATGCGAGTTTCTTGCAAGAATCTGAGTCAATTGAGGCAACAGACAAACGCTATGTGAGTAACATTCGAACTTCAGCTGAACGATTAGTAGCACTCGTTAATGACTTCCTTGAAGTGGCTCGTCTGCAATCTGGAAAAATGGATCTACAAATGGAGACGATCGACGTCAGAAAGGTAGTGATCGCAGTGGCAGAAGACTTGAAGCCAACAGCTACAGAAAAGGGATTATCTCTAACGTACAAGCCAGGAACTAAGCCACTCCCAGTCTCTACGGACAAGAATCGACTCACTCAAGTTCTGATCAACATCGTAAATAACGCTATCAAGTACACAAATGAAGGATCAGTTGAATTAAGCGTCCAAGAAGAAAGAGAGCGAGTGATCATACGTGTCATGGACACCGGTATGGGCATCAGTGCAGAAGACCAGAAAAAGCTGTTTGCTCCATTCGAACGAGTCGGAAATGTCGAACAAACTGCCACAACGGGAACTGGTCTTGGTATGTACATTACAAAAAAGCTTATTGAGCTTTTGGGTGGCACTATCGGTGTCGAGTCTATCAAGGGAGTCGGTTCACATATCGTACTGTCCTTGCCGCTAGAGTAATTGCACCTAAGTCCAGTATCTGTATAATGACCAATACCAACCTTCGCCCACACGCGGAGGCCTATGTATATGCCTACACCAAAGAAAAAACCACAGACTAAGACCAAATGGGAGGAAGGAAACAGCGTCGATGGCGGGAAGATCATTGTACGTGGCGCGCGCACCCACAACCTCAAGAACATTGATGTCGAGATGCCACGTGGCAAAATGATCGCTATCACCGGCCCCTCTGGTTCCGGTAAGTCATCGCTTGCATTTGATACTATTTTTGCCGAAGGACAGCGCCGGTATGTCGAGTCACTTTCGCCGTATGCACGACAGTTTCTTAACAAAATGCAGAAGCCTGATGTTGATGAGATCTCTGGTCTCTCACCAGCTATTTCAATCGACCAAAAATCTGCCTCACGCAACCCACGATCAACTGTCGCAACTATCACTGAGATCTACGACTATCTTCGTATCGTCTATGCGCGCATTGGACAACCATACTGTATCGACGTCGATGTACCGATCCAAAAGCTCTCACAAGACGAGATCCTCGGCATTGTACTTAAGTCTATCGAAGACAGGGAAGTGAAGGCAGCAACCAAGAAGCAGTCAGAAAAAGTCCTCGGTATCGAGGTTTCAAAAGGCCGTGTCTCGATCTTTGCGCCGGTGGTGGTTGGTCGAAAGGGTGAATACTACCAGATGCTCTACGATCTGCTCGGCAAGGGATATGAAACAGTGAAAATCGATGGGGAAGTGAAGCAGCTCCGCGAGAAGATCGTACTCACCAAAACCAAACGACACGACATCGATGTCCTGATCGACGAGATCTATGTCAGTGAATTCACCGACGATCCAAAAGGCTCACGAGAGCGCCTCTCAGAGGCCGTAGAATTGGCTCTGATGGAAGCAAATGGCATGGTCAAGATCGAAAGTCCAGACGGCTCAGAACGCACACTTTCAGCCAAGTTCACCTGTCCGGTAGACGGATCATCCTTCCCAGAAGTAGAGCCACGTCTCTTTTCATTCAACTCACCATACGGAGCATGTCCCGAATGTAACGGTCTCGGGGTGGTTGGCATTTTCCAGTCAGACGAATGTCCGGTGTGTAACGGTGCCCGTCTCCGTAAGGAAGCACTTCGCGTGTACCTTGGTGGCGATGACAAGAAAGATCTCGGAGTGAACATCGTAGACTTCACCAAACTTACAGTAAGTGAAGCAGCGAACTTCGTTGCAAATCTCAAGCTCAGCAAGAAGCAAGAGGAAATTGCCTGGCCAGCACTACGTGAGGTGATCGAGCGACTGGACTTCATGAAGGATGTAGGTATCGAGTACCTCACGCTTGATCGCCGCGCGAATACACTTTCAGGTGGCGAAGCACAGCGTATCCGACTCGCCTCGCAGCTTGGTTCTGGGCTTGTAGGCGCACTCTACGTACTCGACGAACCATCGATTGGACTTCACCAGCGTGATAACGACAAGCTGATCAAAACGCTTCAGGAACTACGCGATCTCGGCAATACCATCGTGGTAGTAGAACACGATGAGGACACGATCTATGCTTCAGATTATCTGGTGGATATCGGCCCGGGTGCTGGTGTGCACGGCGGTAGTGTGATCGTCGCTGATCATCTCGATAAGCTGCTGAGTGCAAAAACGAATCAATCAAAGTCGATCACGCTCGACTACCTTCGCGGTGATAAAAAGATCGAAGTTCCTGAACGGCGTACGAGTGAAAAGGGAAAGATTCAGATCAAAGGCGGAAAAGCCTTCAACATTAAGAACATGAATGTCGACGTGCCACTCGGTCGTTTTGTGTGTATCACTGGGGTGTCGGGTTCTGGAAAGTCGACTTTCATGTACGAAATTCTTGACCGCAATCTCAAGGCTCGGCTCGAGAAGCGCTACCGCACCGCCAAGACCTTCAACTGCTCATCGATCACTGGCACTGAGTACCTTGGTCGTTCGATCTTGATCGACCAATCTCCAATCGGTCGCACGCCACGCTCAAACCCAGCTACGTACACTGGGGCTTTTACACATATCCGTGATCTCTTTGCTGCCACCAGTGAAGCTCGAGCGCGCGGTTGGAAACCGGGACGTTTTAGCTTCAACGTAAAAGGAGGACGTTGTGAAGCCTGTCAGGGCAATGGAGTAATTGCAGTTGAAATGCACTTCTTGCCAACCGTGTATGTAACTTGTGATGTCTGTGATGGTACGCGCTTCACCAAGGAAACCCTCGAGGTGTACTACAAGGGTAAAAATATTCACGACGTGCTCCACATGACCATTGAGGATGCGCATGAGTTCTATATTGACGTGCCTGCGATTCAGGAGCGTTTGAAATCACTACTCGATGTTGGCCTTGGGTACTTAGAGCTTGGTCAAAGTGCTACAACACTCTCGGGCGGGGAAGCGCAACGCGTAAAAATCGCCTCTGAGCTTTATCGGCCACATACGCAAAAAAGTATCTACTTACTCGACGAACCAACTGTGGGTCTGCACTACGAGGACGTCAAAAAGCTTATCGAGATTCTCCAACAGCTGGTAAACCACGGCAATACCGTGGTAGTGATCGAACACAACCTCGACTTTATTAAGAGCGCTGACTACATCATTGATATCGGTCCTGAAGGCGGTGCTGGCGGCGGTCAAATCGTCGCAAAAGGCACACCAGAAGAAGTGGCTGAAAACGAGAAGTCACACACAGGACGATACTTAAAGAAGATATTGTAAAAAGAAAAAAGCGGCCACAGTTGTGGCCGCTTTGAATATGCGGGACATCACGCCAAGCTTGCTCGTTCACCGAGAGAACCGGGAGCAGCATTTTCTTGCTCGAGTTCGACGATCACTTGCTGGATCAACCGCAAAGCCTCCTTTGCAACCAGCAACTCGTCCCAGCGCGGATCATTCGATCCGATTGGAGGCTGAGTCACTGTCAACCCATAAGGATTGCCCGGGGTCGGTAGCGACACACCACTGTCTTTAGGGTATTCACCGTAGAAGAAGTGGAAGACATGCATCCAGAAACCATGCTCATGAACGTTTTTCTTGTTCATAAGTTGACGGTTTTGAAGCAAGAACTCTCGCAGCTGTTTCTTGGTTTCGTCCTGCAATTTTCTCTTTTTCTCCTTTGCTATCCTCGTAGTCATCGTGCACCTCCGTAACTACGCTGCAGATTCAATTTTGAGTAACTGTTCTAGACTTTAATTGTAGCAGCTTCTGCAAAAAATTATGGCAGTTATGCACCTGTGATGACATCTGCTATAGTCATTTCTATGAATAAGGAAAGCCTGCAAAAGAAAAAACTGCCAGATACGCCAGGTGTGTACTTCTTTCTAGGCGCCCGAAAAAAGATTCTCTACATAGGCAAGGCAACCTCACTACGCAATCGAGTACGCAGCTACTTTACTGACGATATCAAGGAAAAACGCTCTGAACTGATTGAGAAAATGGTAGCCGAAGCCAAGACGGTTGAATGGACAGAAACGGACAGCGTGCTCGAAGCACTTATTCTCGAGACCAACCTCATCCGTACCCACAAACCGCACTACAATACCCGAAGCAAGGATGATAAAAGCTACAACCATCTTGTGATCACCAACGAGGAGTGGCCGCGTGTGCTGGTGGTGCGAGGTAAAGACCTGACAGAATCCTTTACTGAGAAAGAGATAAAGTATGAGTTCGGGCCATTTCCGAGCGGGATGTTATTTCGCGAAGCACTCAAGATCGTACGTCGACTGTTTAAATTTTACGATACTAAAGCACCCGTCGGAAAAGAGAAGACAAAGCTAGCGAAAGGACGGATCGACTTCAACCGACAGATCGGACTCTATCCTGACCAACAATCTAAAACTGAGTACCGCAAGACGATCCGCCACATCAAACTCTTTTTTCAAGGAAAGAAGCAGCTAGTCATCAAAGAACTCGAGAAAGAGATGATGCAGCTTGCAAAAGCTGAGAGGTTCGAGAAAGCTCAAGTGATCAAGGGTCGTATTTTTGCGCTGCAGCACATTCAAGATATTGCCCTCATCAAAGATGACTCTCGTGTCTACCGCGACGAAAAACGCATCAGGATCGAAGCCTATGACATTGCACATTTACAGGGGACAGATATGGTGGGGGTGATGACCGTGGTGGAAGGCGGCGAGCCAGCCAAGAGTGAGTATCGGCAATTTAAGATCAGGACGCTCGACGACGCGAACGATCCAGCAGCACTCAGTGAAGTGCTGGCTCGCCGCCTCAAGCACCCCGAATGGCCATTTCCACAACTGATCGTGGTCGACGGCTCAACGGCGCAGAAAAATGCAGCAGAACGCACCTTGAAAGCCACTGGCTTTCATATTCCAGTAGTGGCGGTCGTCAAAGACGACCGCCACAAACCGATCCGCCTAATCGGCCAGAAGAGCCTCCTAGAGCTTCACCAGCAATCCATCCTCCTAGCCAATGCAGAATCACACCGTTTTGCAGTGAACTTCCATCGTGCTAGGCGCAGTAAAAAACTTCGCTCGTAACCAATCTGCTATACTGTCGGTTCTAATGCAGTAACTATGAGTACAAAAGACATGACAATCGGATTTATCGGGCAAGGCTGGATCGGTAAGCATTATGCGGACGACTTTGAGCGACGCGGCTACAAGACCGTACGCTATGCCCTAGAAGAACCATACCGCGAAAATAAAGATAAGATCGCAAGCTGTGAAGTGACACTCATTGCAGTACCAACCCCAACCACTCCAGACGGTTTTGACGATTCGATCCTCCGTGATTCACTAAGCAACATTGGCAAAGGCAAGACGGCAGTCATCAAATCAACCACTTTACCGGGTGTAGTTGAAGAGCTCCAAGACGCCTTCCCAGACATCATTGTGCTCCACAGCCCAGAATTCCTTGCCGAGAAGACTGCGGCCTACGATGCCTCAAACCCAAATCGTAACATCGTCGGCATTCCAAAGGACACTCCTGAACACAAGCGAGCTGCTCAGACTGTACTGGAAGTACTTCCAAATGCACCATACGAGACCATCATGACCTCTCGCGAGTCCGAACTCGTAAAGTACGCTGGTAACTGTTTCTTGTATACAAAGGTGATCTTCATGAACACGCTATATGATGCAGTCACCAAAGCTGGTGGAGACTTTGAAGTGGTTCGGCGTGCCCTTATTCACGATCCGCGCGTAGGAGAAAGTCATACTAAGCCGATCCACACGAGCGGTCACATTAACCAAGCAGACGAAGTACAACGTGGCGCAGGCGGCCATTGTTTCATCAAGGATTTTGAGGCCTTTCGCCGTTTCTACGAAACAATTGCTGGTGATGAAGCTGGACACGCAATGCTTACCAAAATGGCTGAGTACAACAATGCACTTCTGCGAAAGTCACAAAAGGACCTCGATCTTCTCGAGGGTGTCTATGGGAGTGGAGTGCTTGATCACGAGCACAAGCTCTAGTGCTATACTTTACATATAGTTATGAAAAGAGTTGCAGTACTTCGAGGCGGCCCGAGTGAAGAATATGCTGTCTCAATGGAAACAGGAAAGGGGGTTTTAAATGCGCTTCGCGGCCTCCAATATCCAACGAGAGATATAGTTATCACAAGGCAAGGTGAATGGCTGTACGACGGTATTGTACGCACCCCACAACAGCTCCTTGAGGGTATTGATGTCGTTTTTATTGCGCTACATGGACACTACGGAGAAGATGGGCAAGTGCAGCGTATTTTAGAGCGAAACAATATTCCATTCACCGGCAGCCGCTCTCTACCTTCAGCGATCGCATTCAACAAAGAACTCACCAAGCGAACCCTACAGTCGCACGGTATCGCCATGCCAAGACATCGTCGCTTTGGGCGTGAAGAGGTAGACAATATTGCAGAAGCGGTTCCACAGATCGTCAGCGACATTGGAAAAGAGCTTTTTGTAAAGCCTATCGCAAGCGGATCCTCTGTTGGCGCTTACTATGTACCTAATCAGGAACGCCTTCATACAGTCCTTGAAGAACTCTTACAACAACACGAGCAGGTTCTTATTGAAGAATTTATTCGTGGTCGAGAGGCGACAGTCGGTGTGCTTAACGATTTTCGTAATGAGTCTCTCTACATACTTCCAGTTGTGGAGATCGTTCCGCCAAACGGTAAACCGCTCTTTTCTTACGATGATAAATACAATGGACAAACTGAAGAGATAGTCCCAGGCAGATTCACCTACCACGAGAAATCAAAGCTCGGCGAGATAGCTGCACTGGTGCACGATGTGATCGAGTGTCAAAACTACTCACGAAGTGACTTCATCGTACGCAACGGCGAAGTCTACTTCCTTGAGGTAAATACGCTTCCAGGACTCACATCTGAATCACTATTCCCAAAGGCAGCTGCTGCCATTGGTCTTGAGTACCCTCAGCTGATCCAGCATCTGGTCGAAACTGCACAAGTGTAGTAAAACGCCTTGACTTACAGAGGAGGGGACAGTAATATAGTGCGCACTTGAGGAGGTAGTGGCCAGTAAGCAAAGCTTTCTGCCCCTGCGTTCACAGGTATCATGCTCAGATGTGTACGCAAGCAAAGCTTGCTAAAACAAATTCTGGTGCAAAAATTAAATGCGAGCATTGAATTTTTGCACCATAATTTGTTTTTCATCTAAGCATTCCCAATTCACTTGGGCCAGTAGCTCAGTTGGCTAGAGCGCCTCATTTGCACTGAGGAGGCCGGGGGTTCGAGTCCTCTCTGGTCCACATATTCGAAAACTGTCACAGCTTGTCTGTGGCAGTTTTTGGATATGTGCTAGAGGACTCGAAAAGGTTAGTCAGATATTTTGGAGCTTGCGAACAAAATATCGACAACCTGCACAGATTCTGTAAGAATCGAGTCCTCTCTGGTCCACAGTTAAGTAAAGCTTTACACCTCGAAAAAGTTTTTATAAGATATCAGGAGCGTCGGTCTTTGAACGTCAGACGTGAAGAGGTGCCAGAATTTACGAATTCTGGCTGTCCGCGGGGCCACCATTTAATGTGGCCCCGTTTCAATTTTAAAATTATGACAAAAGAACAGCTAGACGCAGCTAACCCCGAAGAGGTACTACTCGTAGACATTAGAGAAAGCGAGGAACTTCTCATGCAGCCGCCGTTATCTGGCGCAGTACATATTCCGATGGGTAATATTATCCGAGAAGCAGAAGATGGAAATCTGCCGAAAGATAAAACTATTGTGACCATCTGTCGCAGCGGAGGACGTTGCCAAGTCACCAATGAAGCACTCAGCAAGCTTGGCTATAAGACAGACCTGCTTGAAGGTGGCATGATGAGTATATAAAAAGCCCGGCAAGCCGGGCAGAGATGGGTGACACAACCTATTGATAATCGCGATCGTAATCACGAGGTCTGGCTGCATCCAGCGAATCAAACTCACGATGATCATCGACCATCTTGGATGTCTTATCTTCAAAGAACAGGATCACCCCGCTACCAGGCTGCGCTCTCACTACCCGTACACGTTGTGTCTCACCATCAAAATCGTCCTCCAGTCGTTTCATCAACCTCTCCCCAATGCAATATGATGCACGCATACTGTACCACAGCTCAAAGCCAAAGAAACGCTTGGAATCACAGTTTTCATCTGATAGAATCTCGTGGCAACAACGGGCCATTAGCTCATCCGGTAGAGCGCATCCATGGCATGGATGAGGCGAGCGGTTCGAGTCCGCTATGGTCCACCGATAGAAAAAGCCGGCTTGTGGCCGGCTTTTGTGTTTGCTGAGGATCACCCAGACTATTTATTTTCTGCATGGAAATGCATCAGTATCCGATATGTAGCGATTGGGCAGGGCTTATGGTGGCCTGTGGTCCATTCAAAGCAGAGGCGGTGAGCATGCTCGTTTCTACATTGCAGTGTATTCCTCATGAGAATCACTTGCCGAAGACTGGTAAGGAACTGAGTAAATAAAAATTCCGGCTTGTGGCCGGTTCTTGTTTTCATCTACTTTTGACGTAAGTGCAACAAACCGGCCTAGGTGATTCCTAGGACGAACAGCACGACAATGTTTTTGCGAACTGCTTGTTGCATATCCTGATTATATGAAAAGCCTGCCACCTGACAAGTGACAGACCTGTGCATAAGTGTTCTAGACTAGCCGATAAGCTCTTTGAGTTTGGTGTACGTATCGAGATGATCTTCAACTGACACTGTCTCGATCACTCCGATCACAGCTTCATCATTCCCACCAGGATACAAGCCATCGCCATAGTAGACACAGTCATTTTTATCCCAGCCCTTTAGATCTATCAACTTCTGTACATTCGTCCCCTTATGCCGATCTTTGTGAATGTAGTCAAAACTGGTTGAACCGCCGATCTTTACCACAAGATCGTTTGATTCAAATGGTACTTTTTCAATGAGTGCATCGCGCTTCTTTCGGTCAGGATCATATGTCATCTTGACCTCAACTGGCGCTGTGTTACCAATCGGACTGAAGGTGATCTGGGCCCCACGATCCTCGATCGGATCCCATTCGAGATTAAGATCGTGGTCGAGAATATTCACAATAGCATCAATATGCGCCATGATCTCAGCTCGATGTGATTCATCAAGTGGTACATTCCACAATTCCGCACCGTCTACATCAACTGCATGATTTCCGTTCTGACCAAGCACTACCGCATGCAGGTTATTACTTTGCCACTTGATCTTTTCTACATCTTGACCAGAGACAATCACAATATCCTGTGGAAGGGAAGAAAGAAGCTCGAACATCTCAGGCAAGATCGGTTGACGAGCCGGTGCAATGGTCTTATCCATATCAAAGAAAAGGTGTTTGTATTTCATGATGTGAACAGCATAAAGCTTTTTTGAAGACTGTAAATTCACACACGGGCATAACTGTGACCAAGTGCTCTGCTAGAATAGGCTTATGACCTTTTTCCTGGTATTCGTCTCGATCCTGCAGTCGATCGGAATCTCGCTCGGAGTTGGCGCATCGACCTTAGCGATCGCCAACTTCTTTGCAGCGATCGCTGATGGCGAGATCGACGACACAGAACGCCGCATGATGGGTATCGTGTACATTGTGCTTCGCGTTGCCATGGTGACTATTCTCGTGACCACGATCTTTTTACTTGCGAGTGAATACAGCGTGACCGGCCTACTCAACATGAGCGCATTCTCATACGCAGCACTACTCACCATCTTTGTACTGTTCACCAACGCCATGCTCATGACCGCACACCTCATACCAAGCACTTTCGGTCCGGCTATTCAGGCAGGCAACTGGTACACCCTAGGTATACTCTCTGCACTTCAGTCAATCGGTTTGACGGACTTCACGTTAACCCACTTCTTAATGGGATACGTCACCTGGCTGATTCTGGCGATCGGCATCGTCAATGGCATGATGGCACTCATGAAAGGCATTTGGGCAAAGCGAAAAAGCGAAGCGGAGGCGCCGCACTAAAAAACACCTCGGATGAGGTGTTTTTTAGTGCGGCGCTGTTAACCTCGAACCTCACCCGGTCGATTGAGATACGTGATCGGAATCAGCACGAGAGTAATGATCACTGAGAACACAAGTCCGAACATTACAGCGTAGGCAAGCGGTGACCAAATGTCGCCAGCGTATGTAAGCGGAACCATACCAATGACCGTCGTAACAGTCGTGAGTAAGATCGGGCGCAAACGACTGGTCGCAGCATCAAGCACCACCTCTTCCAAGTCCTTGCTTGGATCTTCTCGGCGAATATTGTTCATCATGTCGATCAGCAAGATCGAGTTGTTTACCACGATACCAGAGAGCGCAATGAAGCCCATGAGAGAAGGGAAGGAGAGAGTATTGCCGGTGATCGCAAGACCAAACATGATCCCAATGAGCGAGTACGGCAAGATCGAAAGCACGTAACGCATATGGAGGTACGAGTTGAACTGGAGCACCAAGACTCCAACCATAAGCATTACACCCACAATAAGCGCCAGGAACATTTCCATGAATGCCTTGTTTGATTCTTCTGTCTCGCCACCGCCGCTACTAAGAGTTACCGCATCTGGAATATCAAGCTGTGACCTGATCTCTTCAAGCGCGGTCGCTTGCGCTTCGCGTGCGTTACCACCTTCAGCAATGTCGGCAGTGACACTCACCACTCGCTTACCATCTTCATGAGAAATGACTGAGCTTGATTCACGAAGTGAAACCGACACCAAGCTCGAAAGCGGAATTGGTCCACTTTGACTTGGGATCGTGATGTCTCGAAGCGCATCGATCGTGGTTACGTTCACTGAGTCTGTTCGAGCACTTGGATCATTGTTTACATTGAGCTTCACGACCACATTAATATCTTCATCAAGTGTCGTGAGTGATGTCGCTTCAGTACCATAGAGTGCAGTTCGCGCTACCTGTGAGACCAAGAATGGACTCACGCCAGACGCAGCCGCCTTATCACGATCGAGCTCAAGCACAAACTCAGTACTGTTGTTATTGGTGCTTGTCTCAACATTCACCACACCAGGCTGTGTACGCATGATCTCAGCTGATTCATTCGCAAGCTGCATGATCTCACTGAGGTCATCACCGAGGAATTTCACCACAATCGCCGCACCAGTTGGCGGACCATCACTTGGCTGACTCACATTCACCTTAATATCGTTCAAGACAGCCATCTTTTCGCGAAGATCCGAAACGATCTCGCTACTGGTTCGCTCACGATCGAGATCAAGATTAGCAAAGATGTTAGCAAACTTTTCACCCGTACCTCCATTTCCGAACTGACTTCCACTTCCGACGGTCACCGTGAACGAATCGATCTCATCCTCAGCATAGAGGATCTCCTCAACTCGACGAATTGAGATATCGGTCACCTCCTTGGTCGTTCCTTCTGGCTCTTCTACTTCCACAATAATGTAGTCAACGTCACTTTGATCAAAGAAGATCACTCGCACCAGACTCGCCTGCGGCAAGATAGCGTTTGACACCACCACAGCAAGAACGATCGAGAGCGCTACCTGCGGCAGCCACATAAGCTTTCGCTTCCAGTTACTGATCGGGCGTGCAAGTTGCTTGTCCTTCGAACGTTTAGTAACCACATACACAAGCGGTCCAGCGATGAAGCCAGCAAACACATTGATCGGCAAAAAGATCGAGAAGACCAACAAGGCAAAGATAAGTGAGAGAAAATGATTCTGACGCGCCTTGCTATCAAGATAGTACTTGAGCTTCTCGTGATACCACGCTTCAAGCTTCTTGGCGTACGCAAGCTGCTTCACCTCAAATTCACTCGTGCTTCGTCGATGCAAAAAGGTTGAAGCAAGCAGTGGCACGATCGCAAGAGCGACAAAGAGTGACGCGAACAGCAAGAAGACAAGCGTAAACGGAATACTTGCAATGAATTGCCCGGTCACACCAGACACAATGAAGAGCCCTACGAACATCGATACGGTCGTTAGAGTTCCTGAGATAAGCGGCGCACGGAAGTCACGGATAGCACTGATCGCTGCCTCATTCTTATCGATAGTTGGATTATCCTTCATGCGGCGGTTGATACCTTCTACCATCACGATAGCGGAGTCCACCAAGATACCGATACCAAGAATGAGCGAGAAGAGACTCAAGAAGTTGATCGTATTGCCTGAGAAGTAGAGACCAATGAATCCAAAGAGGAATGACAGCGGAATGGCTGTCCCAGCCAAAAGTCCTTCCCGCCAACCGATCGCCGCCATGAGAAGCAGAACCACCAGGATCACTGTCTGCAAGCCAGACATTGTGAGACGGAGCAAGTCTTTATTGATCATGTCACCTGAGTCGAGCACGACTACAGTTGTGACATCGGCTAAGAGTTCACCTGGCGCTTTGAGTTCCTCCATACGCTCATTTACGGCCTTCGTAATAGTAGTGATGTCACCACCAACTTGCTTGTACACATTGAAAGTGATCGAACTTTCAGAAGGTGCTCCAGCTACACTAAGACGAGACAAGGAAGACGCTGGAGCCAAACCATCTTCTACCACCGCAATGTCGCGCACATACACCGGCTGACCACCACGACTCGTCACCGGCACATTCTGAATATCACTCGTATCGACAATATCGCCTTCAAACGCAACGTTGTATGACACGCCATTGTTTACGATCTGACCGATCGGGAAGGTAAGATTCGCTGAGCGAAGCGCATTGGTAACATCAGTCAAACCGAGGTCATAGCGCACCAATGCTTCTTGATTTACGATCACGGTCACTTCGCGCTTTCGGACACCACTCACATCCACTTTCTGCACACCCGTCACTGCTTCGATCTCACGCTCAACATCATCTGCGAGCGAGGTCAGTTCAAAATCAGGCAAGTCAGCCGAGACTGATAGTGTCAAGATCGGCTGATCCACAAAGTTCACTTCAGATACATATGGATCTTCGGCATCGTCTGGAAGATCTGGCTTGATCGTGTCCACTTCATCTTTCAGGTCGAGAATCGACGCATCAAGATCAGCGTCCTCATCAAACTCCACTACGATCGTCGAGACTGATTCTCGCGACGTCGAGGTGATCTTCTTCACATTTTCAAGACCACGCAGTCCACGCTCGATCTCGTTGGTCACGAGCGATTCAACGTCAGCCGCTGGAGCACCCGGCAGTACCGTACTTACGATACCAACCGGAATCACCACCTCAGGTGCGGATTCGCGTGAAATGGTCGTAATGCTGAACACACCAACACCAATGAGCGCCACCAAAAATAGGTACGCAAATCGGTTGTTTTTAATAAAGAATTCCCACATAGGCTATTCGGTTACCGAAACAGATTCACCAGCAATCAGTCCACGAGCATCAATCACAAACGAGTCAGTAGCACTGAGGCCTTCAACGATCTCAACCGAGCCGCCGAGAATATCTCCGAGCACGACTGCGTGCTGTTCTAGCTTTCCATCAGTCACACTGAAGACAAAGCCGTTCTCTCGCTCAAACTTCACTGCAGTAAGTGGCACTCGAACAGTGGTTTGTTTTGATTCGCCATTGAATTCCTTTGTCACCCGAACCGTGTCACCGTTTGAAATATCAGCACCTTCTGTCGCAATGCGCACTTCTGTCTTCCGCGTAGCACTATTTACTGCTGGCGCGATCTCAGAAATACGGCCTTCGTAGAGACCTTCCACTGTCACTACATCGCCAACTTGCAAAAGGTCACGTTCGATATCGCTCACATAGGTAACGATCTCAAGCGCACCGTTATTAGCAACCACCGCCACCTCATCAAACCCGCCGATGAAATCACCCGGGCGGACCGAGAGGGAATTGACGGTTCCGCTGACTGGTGTACGAAGAATGGTCTTCGCTAGATTTGCTTGCGCTGCCCGAAGCGCACCAAGCGCTTGCTTGACCTGTGCATCAGCAGCTGAGGTCTCGCCCCCACTTGCAGCCAGTTCGGCGCGTCGTACTGCATCAGCAGCACTCGCAAGACCAGCTTCTACGCCATCAATACTCGACTGTACAGCGATCAGATTTGAGCGCAGATTAGTAAAACTAGCAGTGAAAGACTGTAATTCGCTGTCAGAGTACCGCGAGCTGTTGTCCTGAGTAGCGAAGACAGTTAGAAACGTATCGATCAAATTAATTGTTCGTTGTACAGATTCTTTAGCATACGCAAGTTCTGTATTGAGATCAGAATCAGTTGAAATGGTATTGGCTTTCGTTTGCCAAGTCGCAAGCAAGGTCTGGTATGCGACACGCTCATTGTTGAGCTGACTGGTGAAACCTCGACCATCAATACGAAGGCCGGGCACACGAGCATCTGGGTCAGCGAAGAAAGTATCGATAGAATTTCGGACGATGCCATTGGTGGTGTTGTATGCCGACTTGAACGTTGAGACAGCGTTGCTTTTTGCATTCTTGAGTGCTGTCGCTGCTTCGTCGACACCAACATTTGTCTGAGCTGCTGCAGCAACTGCTGCATCGTATACACCTTCTGCCTGTAACACAGAAGCGCGCTCAGACGCATTCTCAAGTGTCACCAAAATCGTTCCAGCTGCTACCTGCTGTCCAAGTGCAACTGGTACACTCGTAACCCGACCTGCACGTTCTGCAGTTACCTTCGCTTCAGTAAACGCACGAACAGTACCAATGACCGATAAAGTCTGACCACCAGCATACTCTGTAGCAGTAGTGAGACTTACCACTGGTAACTGAGGTTCTTGATCACTGGCTACTTCTGCGTTTCGGCTTTGCAAAACAAGACCAAAAACAACAATAACCAGCACTACTAAAGCGCCCCGAACTGATTTGCGACCAAGCCACGGCCGAAGCTTCTGTGTGATATTCATAAACATTTACAAATGATTCTGTATTAATGTGCGAAAAGTACCATTAAATTGGTACCTTGTCTATACTTCTGACGCCTGTCTACCTAGTACGTGTTTTGTGGTACAATCTTGCCCATATGTTTGGAAAATTTAAACAGTATGCGATGAAGAAGGTGCTTCAGTCGCAAATGAAAAATGTGCCGGCAGACCAGCAGCAGATGATCATGGAAATGCTGGAGAAGGACCCGGCACTCTTTGAAAAGATCGCCAAGGAACTGCAGGCGGAAATGAAGGTAAATGGCAACAACCAGATGGCGGCAGCAGCTAAGGTGCTACCAAAGTACCAAGCTGAGATCATGGCGGTCATGAGCCCTGAAATGAAGCAAAAGCTTATGCAAATGCAGATGGGCACCCAGGGACAATTCAACCCGAACGGGAGCATTCGACAGTAGAAAGAAACAAAAGCCGGGCGCTTCGCGCCCGGCTTTTGTGCTACCATAATCAAATGAACTGGAAAAACATACTTTTAGGTGTCATTTGGAGTGTCTTGCTCATTGCCATTCTCTTTTTTGGATACATCGTTAGTACAATTCAAGGAAATGCCGAAGCAATGAATGTTTTCTCTCATTTTGGTGTGTTTGTACCACTGATTATTGGACTAATCATCCTCGGCATCATTATAGCAATCATCATAACCGTCTCTGTGAGCACCAGCAAGAAAGTAGATTCGCTCACTGACACAGAGTTGTAAACAGGGCGCTCGCTCCGCTCGCGCCCATAGCGTTACAATACTTACATATGCAACCAAAGAACATTGTGATCATTTGCGGTAATCCAGACGCAGACAGTTTCACTGGTGCCATTCTCGATCAGTACCAAACTGCCGCCACTGAAGCTGGCCATGCAGTCCATCGCATCAATCTAGGCGAGCTTCACTTCGATCCGATCCTGCACCGTGGCTACAAGGAGATACAGGCTTTGGAGCCCGATCTTGAAATGGTCCAGAATGCCATCCGCGAAGCAGACCATGTGGTAATCGGCTACCCGAACTGGTGGTGCACCATGCCAGCCTTGCTCAAGGGCCTTTTTGACCGCATCTGGCTCCCAGGCTTTGCGTTCAATTTCAATAAAGAGACCAAGAAGCTTGATAAGCATTTAGCAGGGAAGACAGGTCGTGTGTTCATCATTTCTGGTACCCACAGTCCATTTAAGACCTGGTGGCAGTTTGGTGACTACACCAACGAGATCCAGTACGGCATCCTCGAATTTGCCGGTATAAAGACCGATGTTTCTGCCTATGGACCAGCCGAAAAAGTAACCGATACAGTGCGAGAAAAGTGGATGAAAGAGGTTGCTACACTCGGTCAAAAAGGGAAGTAGGAACATTGACTTTTACCTTATTTTGTGCAATAATATAAAAAGGCGGATATATTAAGTATCCACAGCAAACTGACAATCAAAGGAGGGTTCATCATGAACACCTACTCAATCCTGCGCGCCGCAGTTATCGGCGCAATTGCACTTCTGACCGGGTGTACTATCTACACCCGGGACGACGGTTACTATAGCGGTGGGGGTTCTGACTACTGGGACTCGTACGACCGCTATCGCCAGTACGAGTACGATAGGAAGTATCCAATCTCGGGCAGTCACGCGCGCGATCTCGAGGCATCGATCGACAAGATGGGGCGCGTTCGTGACAAATCCATGCACGAAAAACCGAAATATGGCGCATGGGAAAAACGCACGTTTAGCACCGATGGCAACATCGGATATGACGTGAACGGTGGCGAACGGGGCGGTGTTGACGTCCGCTGGAATACCCAGGGCTACATCCCCAACGACCATCCTTAAACGATCTACCCAAGCAGGAGTTTCACATGACCATACGTTTTGTGACACTCCTCTTGGTAGGAGTGTGCACGCTATGTGGCGGCTGCGCGATGCAGACTAGAACCGGAGTCTATGGCCACGGCTTTCTCTACGACGCATTCGCCGAACCTTTGGCCGAAGGCCTGGATGCAAAGAACCGAATGCTTATCGAGCCCTTCATGGGACCCGGAGACAGGTTCGAGACTCAAGGTCATGGCCACATCGACTACGGTGGTGGTGACAACCACATCATCATCGATCGAAACTACGAAGTCGGCACGAGATACCTCGTGCCACGATAACCTCCTTTAGTTGTCTCCCCATGGGCGTCGCCTGCGCAAGCTGCGACGCCCTTTCTTATGCCCTCACACCACCAAAATACCCGACACAAGATTGTGTCGGGTATGAGCTTTCAGCGCAAAACAGGTACCAGGATCCTGTCAGCATTTTCTACTTGTACTTCGTACCAGAAGATGTGACGACTATCGTCGCGGAAGCGTCGTGAAGAAGCGTCGGACAAGCTACCAACAATTCCAGATGGACGACCAGGAATGGCTGGGTAACGCACCTGTCCACGGCTAGACTTGCGCGCAAGCCAGACGATCACTGAGAATAGTTTACCCAGCAATTTTTCACGATCGTACTTGGTGCGGTTATCAACGCAGTAAAAATGCACCTTGCAAACCCTCTCGTCGTCCATCGATATCATACTTGCAGCAAGCGGCGCATTGCCACAATTTTCATCAAGCAGGTAGATTGCGGTATACCGATCTCGTGGCTGGTCATACGTATCCTCAGCCGTCTCTGTGTCTTTGGTGGTAAGCGCCATTTTGTTATGACGAACCGCACGTGCCAACTCACCAACTTCAGTGAGCGTCAACTCACCCCAGAGTGAAGGAGCCCTTGAAAAGCCGAGCAACTCTTGAACCGAGCAAGCGAAGCATCCTTGCAAAGCATAGCGACCAATGGATACATCATCAACAAATGTCTTCCAGACGAGCGTCGTACGAACTACTCTGATACTCATGTATGACCTCCCCAGATCAAGTTTTCTATGTGCAAACTTATTGCACTATACCGTTATCTATAAAATATTTGCAAGCGGTACGTGGTACTATGTAGCGTATGCAAAGATCATTTCTTCGTGAGACCGCTGGCGTAGTGATGCGCGCGGTTGTCGTAGTGCTCACGATCGTCATTGTCGTATTTGCTATTTCTTCGCTATTTGAATCAGAACTCGGCATCAGTGATGGCAACTGTAACATTGCCGTACTGCCCATAGAGGGAGCAATTCTCCCATATCATGGAATCGGAGATTTCGAACTCATCACCACACCAGAATCAGTCGAATCATATCTACGCGCCGTTGAAGACGACCCAGATATTCTAGGAATACTCGTCGAGATCAACTCACCTGGTGGCACACCGGTAGCGTCAGCACGGATCGCGGAACGCTTCCGCTCAACCAACTTACCAGTAGTTGGACTAGTGGGAGACATGGCAGCGTCAGGTGGATACATGATCGCAGCAGCGACAGACTACCTCATCGCATCACCAATGTCTGATGTAGGAAGTATCGGCGTAAACATGTCGTATGTTGAAGAGTCAGCAAAGAACGAAGAGGAAGGGTTGACCTATGTACAGCTCACTACAGGAAAATTCAAAGATACTGGTTCACCAAATCGACCGATCACTGACGAAGAACGTGAACTGCTGCTCGCTGACCTACAGATCATTCACGATGAATTTGTCGGCATGGTAGCAACCTACCGCGACTTAGACCGTATGGACGTAGAGGCCATCGCTGACGGTTCTTCTATGCCTGGTGCAAGAGCGATCAGTGCTGGACTGATTGACGCACTTGGCGGAAGAACCGAAGCACAGGAAGCGTTTGCAAACATTCTTGAGATCGATCCTGCTTATGTACAGTTCTGCGAATACGATCAGTGGGTACTGCCATTCTAAGTGAAATTGACATTTTTATAGCAAGCGCTAGTATGACATAGCGTGCGAGAGGGGAGGCACGATCACCTCCTCACTGCTTGCTCTGCAGCACTGGTGCTCGTCCAAACACGGGACCCCTCTCGCACGCCCAAGGCCCGCCAACTCTACGGGCCTTTTCTAATGAAAAACCCCGTCGCAAAGGATTGCGCGACGGGGTGTGCCACAAACGGCTAGCTTCTGCTTATACCCTTACAGGCATAGCATACTTCCGACATTCGAAACTCCATGGGAGTTCCACGCACCGTTCTGGTGCCCCCTGTTGCAGGGAACCGTCCTGGTAGTATGTCGGCTCAGCCGGCCGTTGTGGTTCTAAGGACGCGCAGCCCGTGGCTATTGTTGCCACTGTAACTAGCGCTAGCATCGTACTTAACTTGCCCATTTTTATACCTCCGATGATATGAGGGCTAAGGCCCGCAATATCGCGGGCACCTATAATAAAACACGAAAATAATGTTATGGCAATAGTGTAGTTACTTGACAAATTTAACGCCTCTGCTAGACTATTGACAGCATTGTACTTAAGACTATTTTTCCTTTTTTTGGAAACGGCGGCTTTCGTTTCGGTTTAATCCGATGAACCAAACGAAAGACGCCTTTTCTTTTTGTACAAAAACTCATTCGCTATTTTTAAACTTTTCTGCTATTTTATCCGCACTATGTCACTATCTGTAGGAATTGTCGGGCTCCCAAACGTTGGGAAATCAACCCTTTTTAATGCCCTTACCAAAAACTCAGTCGAGATGGCTAACTATCCGTTTTGTACGATCGACCCATCAGTGGGTGTTGTTGCCGTACCTGACAACCGCCTCGAGACACTCTCAAAGATCTCTGGCTCTGCAGATATCTTGCCGGCAGTGGTGGAGTTTGTGGATATTGCTGGTCTTGTAAAGGGAGCTTCAGCTGGTGAAGGGCTTGGCAACAAGTTCCTCGCAAACATTCGTGAGACCAACATGATTGCCGAAGTGGTGCGCATCTTTGAAGACAGTGACATTCACCATGTATCTGGGGGAGTCGATCCACTTGGCGACATCGAAACTATCAACCTCGAACTCATCATGGCTGACGCTGAAACAGTGAGCAAGCGACTGAATAACCTGGAGCGAGATGTGAAGCGCGGCGACAAAGCAGCTGTGGCAGAGAAAGCAGTACTCGACAAACTACTCCCACACCTTGAAGCTGGCCATCTCGCCAACGCACTCGGCATGACTGACGACGAACTGAAGCTGGTGAAGGGCTTGCACTTACTCACCATGAAGCCATTCTTGTACGTCTGTAACAAGAAGCAAGACGCTTTCAACCTAGACGAACATAATGACGATCGCTGGCAAGAACTGTTGCAATTCTTTGCGGACACTGGCTCTGAGTACGTAGTAGTAGATGCTGGCATGGAACACGAACTCAAAGATCTCTCAGACGATGAGAAGAACGAGTTTCGTCGTGAGTATGGTGCACAAGACAGTGGAGTAGAATCGCTTATCCGCGCTGCATACCACCGCCTTGGACTGATGAGTTATTTCACTACTGGCGAAAAGGAGACACGTGCGTGGACTGTACCAATCGGCTCAACTGGGCCAGAGGCGGGTGCAGCCATCCACACAGACTTCCAAGATAAATATATTCGTGCGCAGGTGGTTGCTTTTGAAGACTTAGTTGCAGCTGGCAGTAAAGCAGCCGCTCGCGACCAAGGCAAACTTCGCACTGAGGGAAAGGACTACATTGTCCAAGATGGAGACGTGATCGAATTCATGCACTCGTAATGTACATTCGCGTACGAGTAAAAGCAGGAGCAAGAAAGGAGTCAGTCTCGCGCGTCAGTGAGACTGAATTTCATATGAGTGTCCGCGAACCCGCTGAACGGAATATGGCGAATAAGCGAGTGCGGGAGCTTTTGGCGGGCGCCGTAGGCGCCCGCCCGGAAGACGTGAAGATCATCACCGGCCACCACTCACCAACAAAGATATTTGATGTGCCAGAATAGAAAACTCCCCGGTTTTAGCGGGGAGTTGAATTGGTCATCCTTAGCGACCATTTTTCTTACGGAACCAAGTACGACGCAATTCTTGGATCATTGAAGACGAGACACCGTACTCGTTAAGGAGCCAGTCTGGGTCTTCGGCCGGAAGTAAGAACACTTCACACACAGCGTCGTCGGGGACGTGCTCGAAGCCCTCAGTGGTCTTTTGTACGCGACCAAACAACGTGTGCACCGAGTACAGAGGTCCGGCTGTAAGCCACGACTCATCGTGTGTCCGAGTCGCCGGCATGAAGACTTCACCACTGCGATACTCTGACCACTGGAAATGACCAGGCTCGACTGGCAGCCGCATTGAGATGCTGTCGATGTCGAACTCCGCTAAGTCCTTGCGCAAGGTGGCAAGCTGCACCATACGCAGCATGCCAAAACCTTCTTCATCGTAGTAACCAGCCTTTTTGACAACCAATATCTCACGGCCCGGAAACCTCATTCCAAGAGAGTGAATAACCCGATAGTTGAACTCCAGCACTTGTTCATCGAAAATGCCATCACAAGCCACCAGACAAAAGTCTTTGACCGGATCGCCAGTTGACCAACCATCGATAAGGTCGAGTACAGTATCTTGACCAAGCTCATCGAGCTGATCGTTCATACGTCTGACTTTGCGGGAAAGACCCATAATACGACGCATTCTTGCCGGAAGGTACTGTTCTGCAGTGCGTTGGTTTACTTTCATCCTACACCTCGCAAATTGACTATGTGTAACTATATGGACTTGTGCTGAGGAGTCAAGAGTGGGGTGAAGAAAAACGGCGGGCCCACTTCGTGGGCCCGCCGTTTTTCTTTCTGTCGCAACCTCTAACTCAACTCAGTTGGGGGATTCGCGCGCTGCACAGGACTCACGATATTCGGATCCCATTTCGCATCGATCTCACCATTCTTATCTTCAAATTCCTTCACCTGATGCTCCAGATATTGCTGTAATCGCTTTGCATGCTGTGGCGTAAGTGTGTAAATCGTACCCTGGCTACCGGAGGTAAGACCAACCACAAAATATTCAGGAGTGTATGCAACACTCACGCTTTCACAAAATAACTTCGGCGCTTTCTTTAGATCTTCTTGTTTCATACCGACCAGTATAGCGCTTGAAACGAAATACACAAAAGCTTGCATTACTACTAGTAGAGGAGCACAATGCATATAACAACTTACTAGGCCTAAATCTATTTATTTATGAAATTTCGTACGTTTGTAGCGCCAGCATTCGTCTTGATGCTCGCGTTTACAATGACTTTTGCCGCAACCACACCTGCATACGCAGACTGTAGTGAAAACGGCTATTATCACTCACAAGGCAAGTGCAACAATTCATATAAGGACCGAGGCCGAGATGATGATCGCGAGTATGCGTATCAGTACACAAACCGATTCTATGGTCTCCAGGACCAGAATTTGCTCAGTTTGATCTCGTACTTGCAGGAACTTATCCGTCAGCTTGAGTCTCAGGTAGGCGAAAATAGTAATGTACAAGTAACTACCCGAAGCGCAGTCGATGTAGATGAAGACACTGCAACCCTACGCGGTCATGTCTACCTTGGCAACGCTGACGAGGCGGAAGTGTACTTCAAGTACGGCACCTCACGAACTGATCTAGATGAAGAAACAGATCATCAGACCATCGACGAAAACGACAGCACCTACTTCGAGGAGGATATCGATGATCTCGATGACAATACACTCTACTACTTCCGCGCCGTAGCTGAAGACGAAGATGGGGACGAGGACTATGGGGTCATCTATTCATTCCGCACTGATGACTCAAATAGCAATCTCGACGAACCAACCCTCAATACTCACAACGCTGAAGATGTAACTGACGACAGTGCAGAATTACATGGTGTCGTTGATATGAATGACTTTAACAATGGTCGTGTGTTCTTTGTCTATGGTGAAGACGAGAATGCGATCGAAGACGTTGTTGACGATTTCAACTCATACAGTGCTATTGATGAGGATGGTGACAACCTGCAGAAAGTCTTGGTCGATAGCGACTTAGACACCAGCGCAACCTACCAGAAAGACGTGACGGGACTCGACGACAACACCGACATCTACTACAGCATCTGTGTTGAGTACGATGATGCAGACGATGATGCCGTACTTGCCTGTGGTGATATTGAGATGTTCACGACTGATTAATACAGTGGCCGGCGCCTTCGGCGCCGGCCAGATATTCCACAAACACCAACGCATTACTAAGTTAGAATACACAATATGGAAAATCACACAGCAAAACACTTCGTGCTCCAGCTTGGCTCGCTGGCAAGCCTATACTTATCGCTCAGCTTCTTACTCGTACTCTTATTTGGACTGATCAACATCCTGTATCCAGATGCTGCAGATACCATCTGGGAGATCGAAAACGCAAACGGCATGGTACGTGTCGGTTTTGCGATGACCATTGTATTCTTTCCGACCTATCTGATCCTGACCCGCATTGTAAACAAAACCCGTCGCAAGGAACCAGACGGTAAGTACCTCGGACTAACCAAGTGGCTGATCTATCTCTCACTGCTCGTAGGCGGAGCAGTCCTACTTGGAGACCTAGTTTCGGTCATCATCAAGTATCTAGAGGGTGAGGTTACGGAACGCTTCCTGATGAAAGCCTTTTCGGTCTTAGTAGTGGTCGGTGCTGCTTTCAACTACTACATGCTTGACGCGCGCGGTCATTGGCTGAAAAAAGAAAAGAAATCGATCGAGTACGGAATAGTAACAAGCATCGCGGTAGTAATCCTACTCGTAACTGGAATTCTCTCGATTGACTCACCAACCAAGTTCCGCGAATACCGACTCGATCAGACACAGATCAGTGACCTACAAAATATCCAATGGCAGATCCAAGATTATCTTGCGATCAATAATGAACTCCCGACTGACCTAGAAACTATAGCGACCATCAAACTACCAACCGCACCTGAAGACAGACAGCCGTACGAGTACCATCTGACCGAAAATGGATTCGAGCTATGCGCTGAATTTGCTGGAGAATCAAGACCAGAAGACATGATGTATGCTCGCACAGTTATGCCGGTAGGTCAGACGGGGTACATCATAAACCCAGACAACTGGGAACACCCGGAAGGAGAATACTGCTTCGAGCGGGTAGTACAACTTGAGACAAAAGAAGGGGAGTAGAGGAATAGTAAAGGCCGGCGCCAAAGGCGCCGGCCTTTACTATTCACCACCACACGCTATAGTACGAATCGGACTACACGAGGTGTACAGCCATGAGTAAGACAGACTTTGGCATTCTTGGTGCCGCGATCATAACCGCCCTTACTTCAACCTGCGCCATCTACTTTCTGATCTTTGCACCACAGATCGATTTTGAGACACTCGGCCTCAGTCGCTTCACGGCATGCAGCCTCACGTTTGTGTCCCTGCTTGCCATTTCGTACGGCATCATCAGTGGCCGACTACAAGCCAACAAGTCAGACCAAAACCCTCTCACCCAAGCAGCAAATACTGCGACACTACTGTTTCTCACAGTGGTTGCGGTTGGACTGCTTCAACAGTAGGAGCATTGAATGAAAGACAGTAAACCAACAGCAAAGCGAAGGGTTGGTGAAGTGCTGGCTGAATCACGCATCTTCAGTTGGAGCGTAATCGCTTCACTTCTACTGCTTTTGCTTTCAATCGTGATGGAACACACTTAAAATGTGTGAGACCGGCTCATTGAGCCGGTTTTTTGACAACACGCCTCCGACTATAGTAACTTTATAAAAATTCACAAAATTATGAGCTATATTACTGATGCACTGAGCTGGCTAGAAACGAATTCTGACACACTAATGGTTGTTGCAACATACGGACTTCTAGCAGTAGCAGTCTTGGCCTTGAGGCAGATATCTGAGGCACGTCGAACGCGGACAAATCAAGCCAAGAGAGATTCTATGGAGTATGCCGACAGGATCATCAGCTACCATCTCAACACCATCTCACCAAAGTTCAAGGAAACCGTAGAAGCAGCAAACAAGGCAAGTATTAGCTTGCGAAAAGGAAACACTCTCATTGATCCTAAAAAGCTTGAGCGGGCAAGTGTTAGTGAAAAAGAGATGGAAGCCTTCAGAAGTGAGCGGACTGGAGACACTGCACCACATCGTGATTACATGATCAAAAATCAATCTCTGCTCAACTCAATAGAGATGCTTTGTTTCATGGTGAATACAAACTTGGCTGATGAAGAGATGGTCTTCAATTGTGTCGGAGGTGTCACGACGCACCTCATCAGCATGTTTAACATGGACATCCGACTTTCACGAAGCAGCGATTTTTACGGAGTAAAAACATACCAAAATATTACCAAGGTGTACGATTTGTGGCACTGTCGAATCGGACGTCTGAGAAAAGAAGAAGAGATCAATAAGCACCAAACCAAAGTAAGGACTCTGTATGGCGAAATGCTTGAGTTATCCAGACCTACAACACCGCCAGTTGGCACAACTTAAATCCATGATACAATCATTACATATGGTCTTGTACTAAATTCTTCACAATAGTAAAAGAGTCGCCACATGGCGGCTTTTTTGCTTAATTAATGTGGAATATAGATACTAAGTACGCTAGTATTTGCTGCATGGAGTATTTGATATTCGACTTTGATGGGGTACTCGGCAACACCTGGAACGCAGTCATACACGGTATTGTTGCAAGTGGTAGAGAACCAGACACTGAATCTGCAATTGAAAATGCAAGGCGCTACGCCAGCAAAAGGCCCTTTCATTCTAAAGAACTCACTCTTTCCGACGAGAAGTTAGCAGCAGAATACGAATGGATCAGGTCGTTTGGCAAAATCGTGCACGATCACGGCTTCACACTCTTTGATGATCTTGTTCAGGAAATACTAAAACTTGAAGATGCAAAGATCGCAGTCGTCTCAAGCGGATCACAAAACTACGTACTGCCAGCACTCCAGACTACAAAATTACAACCAACCCACATCCTCGCCTTTGAAGACCACCACTCCAAGGAAGAGAAGGTCGCATTGGTCTGCCGTGACTGGGGAATTCCAATTGAAGACGTTTACTATTTCACTGACACCCTAGCTGATGTCTATGAACTAAAGGATCTGATTGCACCAGATAAACTCATCGGGGTGAGCTGGGGCTACTGCGCTAAAGAACAGCTTTTGACTGAGCTGCCAGAGAACAACATTCTCAATACTCCGCAAGACCTACCGAGCCTTTTCACGTAGATTTACAGAACAGACATTAAGTGGCAGAATAACCCTTATATTACTTGGGTAAACGGGAGTTATTTTGCGTATGCATAAAAAGTTTGATCATAAGGAGATTGAGAAGAAATGGCAGGAGAAATGGCAGACTGACGGACTGTATGACACTGGCGAGCGTGACAACAGTAAAGAGAAAGAATACGTACTCGTGGAGTGGCCATACCCGTCAGGCAATCTCCACATTGGGCACTGGTACGCCTTTGCAGTACCAGATATCTACGTGCGCTACAAGCGCATGGTCGGCACGCAAGTACTGTACCCAATGGGCTTTGATGCCTTTGGTCTCCCAGCCGAAAATGCCGCGATCAAGCGCAACCTCAACCCACGCGAGTGGACCGAGAGCAATATCGAATACATGCGAGGCCAGCTCGCCAGCATGGGTAATGCGTTCTCCTGGGACAAGACCTGCAACTCAACCGACCCCGAATACTACAAGTGGACACAGTGGATGTTCACTAAATTCTTTGAGAATAACATCGCGTACCGCGGCGAAGGTGTGGTGAACTGGTGTCCAGGCTGTAACACCGTGATCGCCAATGAGCAAGTACAAGCTGACGGCACTTGCGAGCGCTGTGATAGCGTGATCGAAAAGAAAAAGATGCCACAGTGGATGCTTCGCATCACTGATTTTGCTGATGAGTTGATCGACGACCTCGCGCCACTCAACTGGCCTGAACATATAAAAGACGCTCAGCGCAACTGGATCGGTCGCTCAGAGGGTGCTGAGATCGATTTTGAACTATCTGTCGGAGAGAAGGTGACTGTGTTTACGACGCGTCCTGATACACTCTTTGGTGCGACCTACCTGGTACTCGCGCCAGAGCATGAGCTTATAGAAAAATACAAAGATTCGATCATAAACTGGGATGAAGTTGTCGTGTACGCAAAAGAGGCAAAACAAAAAGCAGAGCAAGATCGCCTCGATAACACCAAAGAAAAGACTGGGGTAAAGCTCGATGGTATTACCGCAACCAATCCAGCCAACGGCGAAGAAATCCCAGTCTACATCGCTGACTACGTGTTAGCTGGGTACGGTACTGGCGCTATCATGGCCGTACCAGCGCACGATGAGCGCGATCATGCGTTCGCGAAGAAGTATAGGATCCAGATCAAGTCAGTGGTCACTGAAAAGCCGCTCACACACGCTGGAGCACTACTTGAAGCAAAAGGGAAGCCCGGTACATTTCTCTTCCAGCTCCGGAAAAAGGACGCAGCAAAGCTGCCAGGAAAGTTGAGTTTCTTTGGTGGCAAGATAGAAAGTGAGGAAACACCACTTGCAGCCACCAAACGCGAACTCGAAGAAGAACTCGAGTTCAGTTTTACAGACGACGCAGTAAAGGCAACGTACTGCTTTGAATCTGAGATCCCTGGCATGCAAGGCTGGGTCGCGCATATTACTGACGTCGATGAGTCATCACTCGTGCTTCATGAAGGCGATGAGATCGTCACACTTACCATAGATGAAGCGATCGAAGACCCACGATCCTCAGCCGGATTAGTACAAGTGATGCGTATTTTGAAGGAGCAGAAGATCCGCACTGAGTACGGCGTCTTGGTAGATTCTGGAGAGTTTACCGGTCTTACCTCAGAAGAAGCAAAAGTAGCCATTACAGAAAAAGTTAGCGGCAAACTCACCAACACCTACCGTCTCCGTGACTGGTCGATCGGTCGTCAGCGCTACTGGGGCGTACCGATACCGATCGTGTACGATCCGGAAGGAAGGGCACATCCAATTGCAGAGGAGCACTTGCCGTGGACACTACCAGAGGATGTTGACTTTAAGCCGACAGGGGTGGCGCCGCTTGCGAAGAGCGAAGCTCTCAAGCGGCGCGTCACCGAGATCTTTGGCGAAGGTTGGACACCAGAAGTAGAAACCATGGATACATTCGTGGATTCTTCGTGGTACTACCTCCGTTATATCGATAATAAGAACGATGCCGCATTCTCAAGCAAAGAAGCGCAGCAGACCTGGCTCCCGATCGATCTGTACTTCGGTGGTGCAGAGCATACCACCATGCACTTGTTGTACTCGCGTTTCTGGCAGAAGGCGCTGAAGCGGCTCGGCCTTGCGGAGCACGCCGAGCCGTACGCTCGCCGTATCAATCGTGGACTTATCCTTGGTCCAGACGGCAACAAGATGAGTAAGAGCAAGGGAAATGTCATCGACCCTGACGAACAAGTAGAGCGAGTCGGTGCAGACACGGTAAAGATGTATCTCGCTTTTATGGGGCCATATGGGGAGACCGCGAACTACCCGTGGGACATGGGCGGCATTGCTGGTCTCCGCCGCTTCCTCGAGCGTGTATACGGACTAAGCGAACACATTACTGAAAATGAACCGGCCGCGATCACCTCATTGCTTCACAAGACAATCAAAAAAGTCGATGACGACATCAAGAACTTCAAGTTCAACACTGCCATCAGCGCTATGATGATCTTGGTCAACGACATCGAGAAGCAGGGGATTGGAAAAGAATCGTACGAGCTGTTCCTTCGTATGCTGGCGCCGTTTGCACCGCATGTAACCGAAGAGCTCTGGCAGGCGGCTGGAAATTCGTCGAGTATTCACTCGACTGAATTTCCAGCCTTCGACCCCGACCTCGCCAAAGACAAGGAGGTTACCATCGGGGTGCAGATCAATGGTAAGGTCCGCGGCGATATCACCGTTTCACCAGAGGCGACCGAGGTAGAAGTGATGGCAACAGTCGCTGAAAACCATTCACTCCAGGCACGTATCAAAGACGCACAGATCCGCAAGATCATCTACGTTCCTGGCCGCATATTGAACCTTGTGGTTTCTGAGTAGTGTGGTACACTCAGGGTGTTGACCAATTTGAACGGACATGTTATAAATTCGACCACGCATTGAAGACTGAGCAAACAAAACCCAATTTTCCGAATTAATATTATGATTTCATTTAAACCAAAACAGATTACAAAAGCCCTTTTGGAGGTATTGCCTGAACGAGCACGTGACGTGCTTGAGAAGCGCTACGGCCTTGGAAAGGACGGTGATACATTCACCCTCGAAGCGATCGGACAGTCGTACGGAATCACCCGTGAACGCGTTCGCCAGATCGAAAACTACGGCATTCAGTCTATTCAAAAGTCTGAGGTCTATAAGAAGCACTACGAGCTCTTCATTGAGCTCCAGAAGCTGATCGATCAGCTTGGTGGTGGTCTCATTGCAGAGCAGGTCTTGCTCGACGAACTGTCTAGCGACGCTGCCACTCGCAACCACTTGTACTTCCTCCTTGTCGTCGGAGATCCGTTCTACAAGAGCAAGGAAAACCCAAACTACACACACCGGTGGTACACCGAGCGTAAAGTAGCTGATGTGGTTGAAAAGGCTCTTCAGAATGTCTACAAGAGCCTCAATCGAGACGAACTTGTCTCTGAACATGAAATCATCAATCGTTTCCGTGCTGAGCTTGCTGATGTAGCAGATGCTCACAACGAAGACGTGCTCAAGCGTTGGCTCCAGATCTCAAAGCAGATCAGCAGCAACCCACTCGGCGACTGGGGTCCAGCTGACAGTCCAAATGTTCGCGTTAAGGGTATTCGCGACTACGCCTATCTCGCCGTGAAGCGCCATGGTTCACCAATGCACTTCCGTGAGGTAGCCTCAGCTATTAATGAACTCTTTGGGCACAAGGCACACGTTGCTACCACCCATAACGAGCTCATCAAGGATTCTCGTTTTGTCCTCGTTGGTCGCGGTCTCTACGCACTCACTGAGTGGGGATACACCGCCGGAGTCGTTAAGGACGTACTCCGCGAGATCCTCGCTACCGAAGGTCCACTCTCTCGAGAGGAGATCATCGATAAGGTCCGCAAGGAACGTTACGTGAAAGACAATACTATTCTCGTAAACCTCCAGGACACCAACCTCTTCAAGAAATTGGCAAACGGTACCTACGCACTTGCTGAGTAAGCACCACGTCACAAACGGCCGGCTGGGCATTAGCCCAGCCGGCCGTTTGTTATGGTGTACAATACTGATACATGGGAGGAATCATCAAAACGATATTCGGTGCCATCATGATACCGCTCTTTTTGTTTTTAGCGCTCAGCTTCATGTTCTTTGTCGTGTCCATGACCGGCACAGACCTTGAACCGATTCTCAGTATCATCGTTGCCACCAGCCCAATCTGGCTCCCGTACACACTTTTCTACATTACCTTCGAAATGTGGATGTGGTCTGTCGGTGAGAAATTCAAATACCAAAATGGACGGAGCACCCTCCGCATCAAACTCCCACAGGAAGTACTCAAATCTCCAGAAGCGATGGAAAGTGTTCTTACCCAGGTACACAACGTCAACAGTCCGGATAACTACATGCAAACATACCTGGACGGCAAGCGACCACTCACACTCAGTCTTGAACTTGTATCGATCGGTGGTGATGTACGCTTTTACATCAACTGCCCGACCAAGAAGATCAAGAATGCGCTTGAAGCACAGCTCTATGCACAGTATCCAGGAATTGAAGTCACCGAAGAATTGGTCGACTACGCAGCTGAGGTGGTATGGGATAAAGACAAGTGGGAACTGATCTCTTTCCACATCCTCAAGAAGAGCAAGACCAGAGATGATGATGTCTTTCCGATCAAAACATATATCGATTACGGTCTCGATAAGCAACCAAAGGAGGAGCTCAAGTTTGAACCAATGGCACCGATCCTCGAACACCTGGGGAGCGCCAAGCCACATGAGCGTGTCTGGATCCAGATACTCTGTACACCACACGCAAAGAAAACTCTTAAAACAGGTAGTTTAAGCAAGCAAGATACCTGGGAAAAAAGCGCGGCTAAGAAGATCAATGAAATGATGGGGCGCGATGACAAGCGCATGAGTGTCGCTGGTGAAGAAACTGACACGCGCCCAATGCTCACTATGGGTGAGCGAGATGTGATCGCATCGATCGAGCGAAATACCAGCAAGTACGCGTATTCGGTGGGCATTCGTGCCATGTACATCACTCAAACAGGCAAATTCAATCCTGACATGATAAGTCCGATGCTTCGTGGTTTCGGACAATTCGACATGATCGGACGAGCCAACCTTGGTCCAATGTGGCGCACAGACTTCGACTACAATTTCTTCCAAGATTTCACTGGGCAGCGCAAGATCCGCATGAAGCGCAATGAACTCGAGTACTACAAGGCGCGCTACTATACCGAAGGTGACAAAAAGAACCTGGTTGACCGTGAGCGCATTATGTCGGTAGAGGAGCTGGCAACCATTTACCATATCCCTGGAACCTCAGTTATCACCCCAGGTGTTGGGCGAGTCGAAAATACTCGCCGCGAAGCACCAGCCAATCTACCGATCGGCGAGTTGCCAACTTAGCTATGTCAGAAGAACGAGTCAACTTTCACCCGAACACTATGGAACCAAGTTCAGCCAAGATTCGTCGGGTGCACTGGATATTTAAGCTCCTGGCCATGATTGTCATCCTCGGTGCATGTACACTTGGCGTTCTATACTGGTATCTCAATAGGCTAAACCAGCCACCAGTACTATTTCCTATTGATCAAGCGGTGACCATTGAACAAGGCATGAATGTTAATGCGATCACTGAGATGCTTGCAGAAAAGCATATTGTTCAATCTAAGGCCTTACTGTACTACATCATACTGCTCTTCCATGATCCTACAGACATTAAGGCAAGCACGTATGTGTTTGAACACCCACTTACAACGGGCGAAATTGCACTACAACTCACGCAGGGTGACTTCGATACAGATCTTGTACGCTTCACACACATAGAAGGTGAACGAGCAACAATGATCGCAGCCCGTGCTGCTGATGTACTACCGAATTTTAATCCCTCTAATTTCATTGCCGAAGCTGAGCCTCTGGAAGGTAGGTTGTATCCTGACACTTATTTTATTCCAGCAGATTACACCGATAAGCAACTTCTAACACTTTTGTTGGAGACCTTCGACGAAAAAACTGCGCCTCTTGAAGCGCAAGTCGCGTCATCCTCACTTTCTTTTGACGAAATTCTAGTCCTTGCCTCCATTATTGAACGTGAAGCAAACACCCCAGAATCTATGCGCCTGGTGTCGAGTGTACTGCAGAACCGCCTGGAAATAGACATGGCCCTACAAACAGACGCTTCCATAGAATACATCCTCGACAAACCACTTTCTGAACTTACTCCTGAAGATCTAGAAATTAACTCCTTATACAACACTTACCTCTATCCTGGGTTACCTCCAACACCAATTGGCAATCCTGGCCTTGATGCGATCATGGCCGTTCTCGAACCAGCAGAGAGTGAATATTTCTACTACATCACAGATAACGAAGGAGTGTTCCATTTTTCTGAGACATACAACCAACATTTGCGAAATATCGACCTCTATCTCAAATGATCAAAAAGGCGCCCTTCGGGCGCCTTTGGCTACTTTTACTCTGCCGGTGCTTCTTCTGCTTCCTTGAGGTACTTTTCGATATAGTACTCGCAGACAGTTCGAAACACATTTTCCTTCCTGAGTGCACTATCGCCTTTCCCAAGATTCGTGATCGGCGTAACACCACTACAGATCTTCTCGTCCCAGTCCATGAGCTCGACGAGCTTGACTCCTTTGAGAATTCTCTCAAGCTCCATGAAGTCCATTGACTGAAGTCGCCACAGACGATTCCAGAACTGGAGAAATTGTCCGTCAGTCAGACTGTTTGACCTCTCGAGCACATCGAGAGCTGTCAACATGCCTTGCATCAGCGCGGCGCGAATGATCGGCGAGCTCTGTGCTTGTACGAACAAAAGTTTACTGATCGGTTTCAATACGCACCTCCTAGAGTGCAGTGGGAAAACTAGCTGTAAGTATGAATACAATATTTTTACTTGTGAGTCAACATGTGCTAGTCTGGGCGGATGCAACAGAAGGAAACCGTGTTTGTCGGACTTTCGGGAGGAGTTGATTCGTCGGTAGCGGCCGCGCGCCTTTTGGCGCGCGGCTACGAGGTAGTCGGCGTCTTCATCAAAGTCTGGCATCCTGATTTCATGGTCTGCAATTGGGAACAAGAACGACTCGACGCTATGCGCGTTGCTGCACATCTTGGTATTCCTTTTCTCACCTGTGATGCCGAAGCGGCGTATCGTGACGAAGTAGCTCAATATTTTATTGAAGAATACCGAGCCGGACGCACGCCAAACCCCGATGTAATGTGCAACCAGCACGTTAAGTTTGGCGCATTCTTACGCTTTGCAAAAGAAAAAGGTGCCACCTACATTGCCACTGGGCACTACGCACAACGCGTAGATGGTGAGCGCGGCCCCGAGCTACATCGTGGAGTAGATAGCGGTAAAGATCAAACATACTTCCTCTGGAGCCTCGGAGATGAGCAGCTCGGGGCCGCGCTTTTCCCAGTCGGTGACACACCAAAAGAGCAAATTCGCAAAGAAGCTGAGCAGCTCGGCATACCAGTTGCAGACAAGAAAGACAGCCAGGGCATCTGTTTTCTTGGCCACGTCGATATTCCAGAGTTCCTCTCGCACTACATCGATCTTGAACCTGGCAATGTTTTGAGTGAACAAGGTGAGGCGATCGGAACACACAAAGGCGCGCTGGTGTACACTCTTGGCCAGCGACACGGCTTTACTTTAAACACACATGACACAAGCCGCCACGCGATGTTTGTGACCAGTCGAGATATTGAAAATAACACCATTACCGTAGGGGAGGCGCGGCCTTCGGCCGCGCCTCATGGCACCATCACCCTCACCAACACCACCCTTCGCTCACCCCTTTCACCAGGCAATCAGATCGAAGCGCAGTTCCGTTACCGCCAAACCCCATTTAAAATTGAGATAATCAGTGTAGGCGAGAACGAACTAGCACTTAAAACTCTTGAATCAACCGAGCAACCAGCAGCGGGTCAATCTTGTGTCTTATACGAAGGTCAACACTGCCTTGGCGGTGGTACAGTACTGTAACTATTGATTTTCTGTAATTTTATGTTATAGTAATCGTGTACAGTACACCACACTAGGAGACAACTAATGTCACAAGCTGCAATCAAGTATAGCGTCGCCACCAGCGAACAGATCCAGCAGATTCTCAAGCTCAGCGAGGGAGCTGTCCTGAAGGTCATCAACGACGAGATCGAGTTGACCGAGGAGGAGGCTCAGATGCTCCTCCAGCATGGCGAAAGCTTCGCTCGTGCCATGCAGGAAGAAGCAAGGCACATGATCCGCAAACTGATCGGCGCGTAACGCAGTATCCAACGGCGACCCACAAGGGCCGCCGTTTTTAATTACACTGAGATGCTATGATAGTGGCATGTCAGTTCTCATCACTAAAGCCGATGGTACTACCGAGTATTTTAAGGTAGAAAAACTGCGCCGTTCACTTCGCCGTGCTGGTGCCAGTCCTGATGAGATAAACGAGATCATAGCTGATGTCGACAAGACACTTGTCGATGGCATCCGCACTCAAGAGATCTATCGTCACGCCTTTGATCTTCTCCGTCGCAGCAGGCCACCAGCCGCTGCTCGCTACTCACTCCGGCGCGCACTCTTTAGTCTCGGACCTACCGGCTTTCCATTTGAGTCATTCTTAGCTAGACTCTTTCAACAAGACGGTTACACCACCAAGACTGGCATTACTATTCAAGGCAAGTGCGCACCACACGAGATCGATGTCGCAGCCTATCGAGACGACCACAGTTTTGTGGGAGAAGCTAAATTCCACGCGAGGCCAGGAATCAAATCCGATCTGCAGGTTGCCATGTATTCCTACGCACGCCTGCTCGACCTCAAAAATGCGCAGGTCTGCCAAGATGACACCTGTGGCATCAAAGAATTCTGGCTCATTACCAACACTAAATTTACGACTACGGCTCAGAACTACGGTAACTGCGTTGGTCTCAAAATGTTGAGTTGGGATTATCCAAAGCACGGCAACCTACACGATCGTATCCAGGACACCGGGATCTACCCGATCACTGTCCTACAAAACCTCAATGCTGCTCAAGCTGAAATGCTTATCTCACGCGACATCATTCTTTGTCGGGAACTGATCCAAAATGAGCACATTTTAAGACATTTGCACCTCTCAAAACGTAAACATGAGGCGCTAATACAAGAAGCAAAAGATGTGATGGACGGTCGTGCATAAGCTTCATTTCTCATATTCTGTCAATGTTTCGGGCTGTTTTGCCTATGATATACTCACTGCATTACTTAATTCAGCAAATCATTTACTTTTTGTATGGCAGAAGAAACACAGCAAGACGGACAGAAGACCCTCGTGGCATTTGTCGTCGGTCTCCTTATTGGTGGAATGTTGGTTTGGGCGTTTTCTGGCCCAGACGCAAGCGCACCTGCAACTGACAATACAGGCAGCGACACCGAAGAGACAACTCGCACAGAAGACACTGAAAAGACACCAGAGACCACAAACAATACCGGGAACACAGCGGCTCCGGTAGTGGAAACACCAGTACTTGAAGTTGGTAACGGTGCAGTCAGCGTACCTGACCAGCCAGCTAGTGCTTCTGTTACGCTTGAGAGCGCTACCTACCCAGTAAGTGAAGGATGGATCGGTGTACGTGAGTACAACAATGACCAGCTCGGATACATCCTTGGTGTTGTTCGCTTCAGCGAATCACAAGGCCTTGTACCAGAAGAAATTACGCTTCAGCGATCAACCACCGCTGGTAACCGCTACGCGGTCGTGATCTTCACTGAAGACGGAGACTTCGACTTCAGCCTCGCGGGCGATGTACAGATCGACCAGATCTTCGACACCTTCATCGCACAGTAATTGCTGAAATGCCCTCAGGCACGAAAAAACCGGACATCCGTCCGGTTTTTTCGCGCCAGCTTCTCACAATGGTATACTTCCACCATGGCCGAATATACATACAAATACAACCCGAACCGCAACGCCAAATGGAACTATGGTGGCGAAAACTGGAAACTCTCACGCAGTAAGATCGACTTTTTCTACGAATGTCCACGCTGTTTTTATCTCGATAATGTCCTCGGTACCAAACGACCCGGCTTCCCGAGCTTTAATCTCAACATCGCAGTGGATGAACTCTTTAAAAAAGAGTTCGACGTCCACCGCGCCGCCGGCACCAAACACCCGATCTGCGAAAAATACAAAGTAAACGCAGTGCCATTTCAGCATGCCAAAATGGATGAGTGGCGGGATCCGTTTGTCGGTATTATGCATACCCACGAATCTACCGGACTAGTAGTAAGCGGGGGAGTCGACGATATTTGGATCACTCCTGAAGGCAAGTTGATCATCGTTGACTACAAGTCAACTTCAAAGGAAGGCACAATCGACAAGCTCGGCGACAGCCCATGGGAACAGCAGTACACGAGGCAGCTAGGCGTGTATCGTTGGCTTCTTGAAAAGAACGGCTTCAAGGTGGAAGACACCGGCTATCTGGTGTATGCCAATGCCAGCAAGGACGAGGCAGGCTTTGACGACAAACTTGTCTTCGAAACCACCCTGGTCCCGGTAGAAACCAGCGTCAAATGGATCGAACCAGCTCTCGAGAAGATCAAAGCCTGCCTTGAACAAAAGAACCTCCCACCAAAAGGCGACTCCTGTGAATTCTGCCCATATAGAGAGGCGGCTGGGAAGAAGTTGCAGGCAGTGCATTTCGCAAACAAGTAAACATGATCGACTTCACTGAACGGGTACGAGCAGTAGTTAAAGCCATTCCTGTAGGCAAGGTAATGACCTACGCCGAAGTCGCAGCGGTAGCGGGAAATCCCAAAGCCGCCCGGGCGGTCGCCAATATCATGGCGAGGAATTTTGATCCAGAGATACCGTGTCACCGCGTGATACGCTCTGACGGACGCCCGGGCGGTTATAATCGAGGCGGTGAGAAAGTAAAGCAAGCATTACTCGAAGAAGAGAGAGCGTCTAGCAATTTCCGGCAGGAAAAGGCCGGAAATTGAGACGTAAATTCGTAATAGTCGGCTTCGCCTCGTTTACTCATTTAAACCGAGGTGGTGAAGAAGCCAAGCGAAAACTCTTGGAGAAAGAAGGGGTCGTGCTATAGAATAGTCCTATATGCAGTCTTCATACAAGAAAGACCGAGTCGAGATGATGATCACGAATCTCAAAAGTGAGTACGATCGACTCAACCACTCAAAAATGCGCGCACAGCGCGACGAACAGTTCGAGATCGAGCGTATTCGTCGTGAGTTTGCACAAAAGATCAAAGCTATGGAACAACGCCAAGACATGATCCAAAACGAACTCCGCCAGAAAGAACAGGAACTGAAGCATATCGAATTGCGCGAGCGAGAAACCGCGACCACCGCAGTCTCACCAGGACAAGCAGCCAAGGAGCGCCGTTTACATCCACATCTATAACCCTTTGCTTATGTATACGTACAAGATCGAACAAGCCATCAAAGCCGCTGCACTCCTGCATCAGGATCAGCTGCGGAAAGGTGACATTGGTCTGCCGTATATTACACACCTCATGGCGGTCATGATGATCCTTCGCGACTACACCACCGACGAAGACACACTGGTCGCAGCCCTACTGCACGACACGCTTGAAGATACTGACTACACGATTGAAGAGCTGCAGGAAGATTTCGGAAAGACAGTGGCGCAATATGTAGAAACCGTGACAGAGCAGCGCAATGAAAGCAGCGGTAAACTCGAGTGGGCAGAGATCAAAAAAGCATACGCCAAACAGCTCAAGAAAGGTCCTGAGCAAGCAGTCATGATCGCCGCGGCAGACAAGATCCACAACCTCCGTTCCATGGTCGAAGACTACTACGATAATCACGACGGTTTCCTGCGTGAATTTGGCACAAATCTTGACTCCCGCCTCGAGGCTTATCAAAGTATCGCCAATGCTATCAATAGTCGCATCTCTGATGGTATAGTGCATGAGTTCAACAACACATTTTCAGCCTATAAAGAATTCCTTCTCGATGTCCAAGAAAGTCTCAACTAAGCCACGAACCATTTCTGGTTATCTCTATGAAAAAACGGTTGGTGATATTGAAGTATATAAATTGAAGAGCAATGACCTGCGCGTGCTGTATTTGCACCGACCAGACACCGGCACGGTCACAAACAACCTAACCTACCTGGTCGGTGCGCGTGACGAAGTACGAGGTGAAACCGGGCTCGCACACATGCTCGAGCATATGTTGTTTAAGCCGACCAAATACGACAACCAGCATCGCATCAAGGAAGGATCCGCGATGCATTTTGAGCGGGTCACAGGTGCTATTTTGAATGCTAACACCTGGAAAGACCGCACCACGTACTACTTCAGCGCCCCGACCGCACTCTTTGACGAGATGTTGCGCATCGAGGCTGACCGAATTGAAAATGTTGTGCTGACCGATGACGTATTTAAGCCAGAGCAGGGCAATGTGCTAAGTGAGTACGACATGTACAACGGGGACCCACACTTCGCGCTTGCCGAGCAGATGTGTAGCACTGCATATCTTTCACATCCGTATGGCCACGAAACACTTGGCTACCGTGAAGATATCGAGGATTTCACCGCTGAAAAACTTGAGCGCTTTTATCGCAACTACTATCGTCCAGACAACGCAACGTTGATGGTGGTGGGTGATGTTGACCGAGTCACCGTACTCGAAGCTATCAAAAAACACTTTGCTGGCATCAAAAATCCAAACACCCCGATACCACGTCACACAATCCGCGAACCAAAACAAGAAGGAACTCGACGGATCACAATTGAGCGACCCTCGACCACCAACATCGTCTCGATCGGCTTCAAGCACCCCGGCTTTCCAAGCAAGGAGTGGTTCACTACTCAGGTGATGCTCGATGTGCTAGCAGGTGGTCCTGAAAGCATCCTTCACAAGCTGCTTGTCGACACCGGCCGAGCAGCAAGCGCAGACACCATGTGTGAACCTACCTCAGAAGAAAACCTAGGCACTCTCAGTATTACGCTTTCACCTACGGAGTCACACGCAACCATTGAAGCAGATGTACTAGCTGCGATAGAGAAGATCAGTCAGAAAGATATCACAGCGCTCGTCACCAAAGCCAAGGCCAACATGATCACCGACGAGCTCTTTGGGCGCACTGACTCACTAAAGATCGTAAATGAGCTCACCGAATACGTTGCTGCTCGTGATCTCGAGGCCTACACCAAAACTGCCGAGATCCTTGCGTCGATCACCCCAAAAGACGTCTTTGCGCGCTTAAAAGCATCCTTTATCAACACCAATCTAACCATTGGCTACTTTATTGGCAAGCAGTAATCGTATGCACTATCACATTGACCGACAAGAAGCATTTTCGCTCGGCTCTATCGAAGCTACCGATGAAGGTGTTGTGCTCGCGCATCTGAGCGTAGACACTCACACTGACAACAGTGTACTTGAGCAAGCATTACACTACATGTATCCTGATGCACTTCTTTCTGGTGCTGGTTCGTACTCTCGGGAAAAATTCCTACACGAAGTAAACATGCTCGGAGCAAGCATCAATACAAGTATCTCAAACGGCATACTACAGATCACCCTCCGCAGCACTAGCGTCGTATTCCCAAAGCTTCTGAAGCTAGTCGAAGTCATGCTCACTAAGCCGACTTTTGCCACTAGCGAGCTAGCCCGTATCCGCACCACTACCGCCAATGAGCTGCATATAAAACAAGAAAATAGTAGCGCTCTTGCCCATGAAGCAATGCGTAATGCAATGTATAGCACAACGGACCGCCGCTTCAGTGCGTCACCACAAGTTCTTACGAGCACCCTTCAAAAAGTCACTCAGAAGGATCTGCAGCGATTCCATGAGTCAGTCTTGGCGGCAAGCTGGACCTGCAGCATCGCTGGAACTAAAGAAAATATCAGTGATCTCAGCAAACTCGTGCGCAAGCTCAAGAAGGGCGAAGCGACACTCATCACCAGCGCACACAAGCAGAAAGCCACGACCAATAAGGTCTTACTGACCAACATTCCGAGTCGCAGCAACATCGACTTTAGCATTGGCGTGCCAATTCCGATCACCATTCACCACCCAGACTATCTGCCGCTTATGTTTGGACTTGGTGTACTGTCCATCCCTGGCTTTGCTGGCCGCCTCATGAATACTGTGCGAGACAAGGAAGGACTCACGTACGGTATCTATGGGTATCTGGAGAGTTTTTCTGGTACAGAACAAGGCTACGCGAGAATCGTAACCTTCTTCAATCCGCCACAAACCATCCAAGGTATCACCTCAACCTTTCGTGAGATCAAGAAGATCTACGAGTCTGGCATCACGGCGGCAGAATTTGACCGCTTTCAGACCATCTTCACTACGAAGCAAAGCCTGCTCCAAGACTCACTCTTGCGCCAGCTCGCTGACTTACATAGCTACAATGTGCATGGCTTTACGGTAGACGAGATCGCTGCTCACAAAGCCAAACTCGCCAACATAACCCGAAAAGAGGTAAACGATGCGATCAAAAAGTATCTAGACCCAACCAGGTTCATTATCAGTGGTGCCGGACCAACTAAAGCCTCGGAGAAAGACTTGCGAAAATTCGTAAGTACCCTCACTAAAGGATAACCCAAACCTCGTCGGCAGCCACCCAGCACAACGCATTTTCCACTAAAATAGACTCAACCGAGCCTGCCTGAAACTCGATCCTGACATCGCCACTTTTGATACGAGTGATGTATTCAGCATGGCCGCGCATGATCTGCTCCATACCACGAACCGTAGGCAAAACCACACTTCGCAGTTCTTCATAGGTCTTAGTTTCGGTTGGACTAGTGATCACACAACGCATAAACACTATTTAGGTAACGCACCGATCATGTATAGCTCATCAAGCGACACATCATCGCAGGCGCCAGAAAGGATCTGCTCACAGCCAGTGAGCGTATCCTCTAGAGAAACCGAGACTCCTTTGTGACCACTGAAGTGCTCAGTCACGAAGAGTGGCTGAGTGAGGAAACGTTGCATGCGCTCGGCTCTTTTTGCCGCCAACTGATCGGCCTTTGGCAGTTCTTCAATACCTAAAATTGCAATGATGTGTGAGAGCTCTTCGTACTTTTGGTACAAAGCACGGATATCAGTCGCGATCTCATAGTGTCGCGCACCAACGATCTCTTCATCAAGCGCATGTGCACTCGAACGAAGCACATCAACTGCCGGATAGACGCCTTTCGCCGCAATGTCTCGCGAAAGTACGATCGAAGTATCAAGGTGGGAAAAGATCGCGGCAACGGCCGGGTCAGTGATGTCGTCAGCTGGGACGTACACCGTCTGCAGGGAAGTGATATGTCTACGGCCGTTGCCGCGAATTCGTTCCTGCAAGCGTGAGATCTCGTACTCAAGTGTCGCTTGATACCCAAGCTCTGATGGCACATGCCCGAGCATAGCGCCCACTTCCATTCCAGCCATGGCGTGACGGAAGATATTGTCAATAAAAAGAAAGACGTCTTTATCAAGCTCATCACGAATGTACTCTGCCACAGTCACCGCCGCGAGGCCAGCGCGCGCTCGGACACCTGGACTCTTGTCCATCTCGCCAAAATAGAGAGCGGTCTTCTCCATGATCTTAAGATCACGCAAAATAGTAATGAGATCGTTACCTTCACGAATGCGCTCACCAATACCCGCAAAGACCGCCGCTCCTTCATCCGAAAGCGCGCTGTTATGAATAAGCTCAGTAATCAGCACCGTCTTACCCACGCCCGCACCACCAAAGAGTCCCACCCGATCATTGAAGCGAAACGGGGTCAGTACATCAATGACTTTAATACCTGTCTCCAATATGCCGTATTCATTGGCTGACTCAACCCGACTCCAGGCAGCAGGCTGTGCATGCAGTGATCGACTTTCCCGTAGGTCTACCCGCGAGCCGTCGATCGGTTCACCAAAAATGTTGTACGCGTGACCAAGAATATCAGGACCAACAGCGATCTGAACAGACGACTCCTGAACCATTACTGATTCGCCTCGCTCAACATATGAAAAGCGAGACAGTGCGACTGCGCGTATAGTGTCATTTGTGACCTGCTCTACCACCTCAAGAAGCGACTGTTGTTCGACAGTAACAAGCAGCGAACGAGCCGGCGGCACACCATCAATACAAGTGATCTCAATGACACCTCCTCGTACGGCTGTAACTGTTCCAATGACCTTACTCATATCGCTTTGATCGATGAAAAGCGTTCGAGCTGTTTCTCTGTATCAGCATGTCGACGCCATCGTCTGTATTGTCGCATAGTCTCAGCAATGATCTGTTCTGTTTTTGCACCCGCATGCTCAAGACCGATCGTCCGAGCAGAAAATTCCGACAACGCAACTTCCATCAGTAACTGCTGCAAACGATTCACGAGATACTTTTCAAGCAAGCCTGCAGCCATTTCCTCATATCCAACGTCGACGATCGGAAAACCGATCTGCTTGACTTGTTCGTGTCGCGAAGCCAGATCAGCACCAGGAGCAAGGGGAAAGATTGATACGATCGCAGACTCACGAACCAGCAATGACTTTGCCTCAACATACAACACCGACACACGAGTGAACATGTCGTTTCGAACCGCATGTTGGAGTACCGACGCCAGTTCGAGTAGTTCCGTATGAGTGGGGAAGCGCTCCGCAAAAGAATAGTGTTCCACTTTATGAGGACCACCCTGCGGCCACAGAACCTGACCACGCAGACCAATAACGAGTAGTTCCACCGCAGTATCCTTGTACACTGACTCATACAATTCGTACTGACGCCGCCACAGATCTCCAACCAGCCCACGATCACCGGTTAAGACCACCAGAAGTTCACGATCATGATCAGTCACACTTGGAGCATTAGGAGAAAAAAGAGGGCGACCAGCCAGTGTTTCTATACGCAACATGAGATCGAGCAAGGTGTCGGTGTACTCCTGCAATGCTTCTGCGGTTAGTTGTAATTTATGTAACTGACCAGCAGCGATCTTCTCTAAGACCTGTACTGTCTCGCGCACATCTCGATAACCTGCGACCTCTTGCTTGTGTTGCGTAAAACTCTTCATACCTATGCCGTCGTTAGGAATTCCTCCTTGAATTCAGTCACTATCTTCTCGATCCGTCGTTTGATCACATCATCGAAGACGCCCGCATCGATCTGACTCAAGAGTGGCTTGTGTCGGCTACGGAATAGATCAAGCAGATAGCTCATGAAATCACTCCACTCATCTTCAGTGAAGTCATCGAAGTATCCATTTTCGACTGCATAGAACAGCACTGTTTGCTCTGGCGACGTAACGTGGGTGTGTTTGTCTTGCTTTAGTAGCTCAAGAAGCAAGTTACCACGATGAATGTCCTGCATGACCCCTTCACTGACTGTCGTCTCAAGCTGGGAGAGCTTTTGCAGTTCCTTGTGTTGCGCAAGTGCCAAACGAATGCCACCAAGTACTTCCTTGAGTACCTTCGGCTGCACCTGCGAACCGACACGCGATACCGAAAGACCAACATTGACCGCTGGTAGAAAATTCTTCTGGAAGAGTCCTCGCTCAAGATAGATCTGTCCATCAGTAATAGAAATGATATTTGTCGGTATGTATGCGGTCACATCACCTTCTTGGGTTTCGATGATCGGTAGGGCAGTAAGTGAGCCACCACTTTGATCGTCTGAGAGTTGCGCAGCTCGCTCGAGCAGTACCGCATGCAGCGAAAAAATGTCACCCGGATACGCTTCTCGACCAGGAACACGACCAAGGATGAGTGAGATGTCACGATAGACCTTTGCGTGACGAGACAGATCATCGTAGACCACCAAGGCGTCACGGCCAGTGTTACGGAAATGCTCTGCGATCGTACAACCAATAAATGGCGCTAAGTACTGCGACAAATACGATTCGCTTGTCGTTGCTGCCACGACCGTGCTGTACAAAAACGCGTTGTGTTCATTGAACTTCGCAACAAGCTCATCTACTTTCTGTACACGTTGACCACACGAAACATACACACACTGCACTGGTGACTTGGCGTACTTCTGGTTGAGTACCACATCCATTGCGATCGTACTCTTACCAAGCTTTCGGTCGCCAATAATAAGCTCTCGCTGGCCACGTCCAAGGGGCAAGGTTGTATCGATAACCTTAATGCCAGTTACCAGCGGTCTGGTGATCGGCTTACGATGAATGATCGGCGGTGGTTCTAGAAACACCGAGCTCTCAAATCCTTCAGGGATCGACGCATATTCATCAAGCGATCGTCCGAGACCATCAACCACTCGACCAATGAATGCGTCTGAAACAGATATTGAGAATTGCTTTCCGCTTCGAAAGACTGGACGAGTAACATCGAACTGCTCATCAACAAACAACGCCTCGACCACGTCGTGAGTGAAGCCGATCACAACAGCCGCAGACCGACCCGACTCATCAGAGAGAACTTCATGTAAAAAGACTTTTGGAAGGCCACGCAAGGTTGCCACACCAGCGTAAAAACTCACCACATACCCAGCCTCTGTAACTGTAGTATCACGATGACCCATGACGATTCACTTCAGCAAGACGCTGGTTAATTTGAGCAATGACAGCTTCTTTTTCACGAGCAGTCTCTTCCTGTGCCTGTTCGCGGATACTTTCAGCAATGCCTTCTGCTTCCTCAATAATCGCCTTAGCTCGTTCTTTGGTTTCGGTCAGATAGTGTTGTTCGGTAAGCTTAAGTTCTCGCTCCTTTTCTACCAGCGCTTCCTCAGCGCGAGCTGACTCCGCCAGCGCAGCTTCATCAGCCTCAATACGCTTGATAAGTGGTTTGTATACAAACTTTGAGAGCACCCACAAAAGGATCACGAAGTTAACCACTTGCGCGATAAGGAGCCCAATATCAATACCTAAATTACCCAGAAAGTGCATACGAACTACGGCATACCAATGCCACGAATTGGCATCATGCCACGAACTTCAAGATCAAGGCCACAACAAGCACATAGATGGCAATTGCCTCAGCAAAAGCGATCGCAATGATCATTGCAAGCTGGATCTTTTCTGAATTGTCTGGATTACGAGCCATGGCCAAAAGGGCAGCTGCACCGATCATACCGATCGCGAGTGCAGGGCCGATCGAACCAATGGCGATCGTAAACGCTGAAGGATCTTGTATCATAAAATTACCCATTCACTTCACATAAAAGTATATCAAACACGTTACCTGTAGCGGCGTGCTTATCCTCCTTTTACCGCAACTTCCGAAGCCATACTGAGCCTGATAAAAGTGAGTGTTAAGATGCAGAAAATATATGCTTGGATGAGACTGATGAAAACCTCTAGTATCATAAATGGCACCGGCAACACCACCGGTACCAAGAAAGCGATAACAATCAGCAGCACCTCACCGGCAAACACATTACCGAAGAGACGGAAAGAGAAGGACAGTACGCGCATCGACTCAGACAACGCCTCGAAGAATCCAAGCACGAACGGAATAATGCCCGAGAAATTGAAAAAACGCTTCAAGTATCCACCCCAACCCTTAGACTTGATAGAAAAATACTGGATCGAAAAGACTGTAACGAGAGCAAGTGCTAAGGTGGTGGTCAGATCACTATTTGGCGAGCGAAATACTGACATCTGGCCGCTTGAGGTCGTGATATGAAATGACCCCAAGAAGCCAGGCAACAGTGCAATAAGGTTGGTAGTAAAAATAAAAAGAAAGAGGGTTGCCACAAGCGGCAACAAGCGCTTTGAAAGTGTTCGATCTTGTGTGATCGTATCAGCCAGTCGCAGAAGTTCGTACACCAGAATATGCCACCCTTTCAGCAACACGTGAGCATTCTCATTCTGGTGGGGCTGCACGTAGTAGAAACTCGCCAACGCTATCAGTAAAAAAGTCGCCACCAATGTCGTGAGAAATGTATTGGTCACCAAGAACCCAAACACTGACATGACATACTCTGACTGTAGCGTGATGTTTGTCATGATCCAGTTTTGTCGGGTGTAACCAGCGGTTTAATGAGGTGGTATGCCTCACGCACCGTCACAATAATACCCACAATAATACCAAGCACTAACAACCACGGTGCTGTACTCAGCTTAGCGTCAAGCCAGTAACCAAGTAGTAGAAAACCACCGATCGAAGACACAACCAAAAAGCCTAGCTGAGCAGCCAACGATAGTGCATACGAAAAACGCATGCCGTCAGTTTTTTCGGTACCGAACTTCACTACTAAAATTCTATCATGTTGCAACACCGAAGACGTGATAGACTAATCACATGCAATCAAAACGTATCATCTCACTCCTTACGATCGTAGGAGCAACGATCGGTGGCTACGTACCAAGCTTGTGGGGAGACGGATATTTTTCATTTGCGTCGATCATCACCAGTGGACTTGGCGCCATCCTCGGGATCTGGATCGGTTTCAAAATGACCAGATTCTAGTCAAAGCACCAAAAAAAGACTCGCCAGACAGCGTTTTTTTGGTATAGTTTACGAAATTTAAAAATCGATTTAACCATTGTTACTATGACCGGGAACGATATTCGTAAAAAATACTTAGCTTTTATGGCCGAAAAGGGCCACGCTGTTGTTCCGTCGGCGGCCTTGGTGCCAGACAATGACCCAACCACGCTCTTTACCGGGAGCGGTATGCAGCCAATGGTGCCGTATTTGCTTGGTGAAACACACCCAAAGGGAGTCCGGATCGCTGACTCGCAGAAGTGTTTTCGTGCTGAAGACATTGAAGAAGTGGGAGACAATCGTCACACCACATTCTTCGAGATGCTCGGTAACTGGTCTTTTGGTGACTACTTTAAGGAAGAGCAGGTAAACTGGATGTTTGACTTCCTGGTGGATGAACTCGGACTCGACCCAAACAAGCTCTATATCACGGTCTTTGGCGGGGATGAAGCGAGCGGTGTCCCGATGGACGAAGACGCACCAGCCTACTGGCAGAAGCGTTTTACTGAGAAGGGCATCGATGCTGGTATTGCACACGTCGGTAGCGAGGAAGACGGCTATGAACGCGGTATGAAGGAGGGTGAGCGTATCTTCTACTACAACGCCAAAAAGAACTGGTGGAGTCGCGCTGGCGTACCTCAAAACATGCCCGTCGGTGAGCCTGGTGGTCCAGACTCTGAGATGTTCTACGACTTCGGTACTCCACACGATCCAAAGTGGGGCAAACACTGCCACCCAAACTGTGATTGTGGCCGCTTCATGGAGATCGGCAACAACGTCTTCATGCAGTACGTGAAGAAGGGAGAAGGGAAGTTTGAAGAACTCAAGAACCGCAACATCGACTTCGGCGGCGGTCTTGAGCGTGTCGCCGCAGCGGTAAATGACGAGCCTGATGTGTTTAAGGTCGATCTCCTTTGGACCGTGGTTGAGCACATTGAAGAGCTCACCGGAAAGAAATACCAAGACAACAAAGAAGCCTTCAGGGTTATTACCGACCATATTCGCGGCGCGGTCTTTATGATCGGCGACGGCATTTTGCCTGGCAACAGTGAGCAGGGCTACTTTGTGCGCCGCTTGCTTCGTCGTGCAGTACGCTACGCAGACATCCTTGAGATTCCGGCTGGGAAGTTCCCAAACCTCGCTGAAAGTGTGATCGGAAAATACGAAGAGCACTACACCAATCTCGCCGAAAAGCGCGAAGCGATCAAAGACGCTATCGCCACAGAAGAAGCACAGTTCCGCAAGACACTTGAGAATGGACTCAAGCAGTTCAATAAGATCGAGCTGCAGATCCATATCACAAAGGAAGAACTCGACAAAGCAAAGGAGACGGGCGAGAAGATTGTCGGTACAAAGGAGAACACCAAAAAGGCGATCTCAGCTAAAAATGCCTTTGATCTCTTTACGACGTTTGGTTTCCCGATCGAGCTGACCGAAGAAATTGCTGCAGAAAAAGGACTTGTCGTAGATCGCGCTGGCTTTGAGAAGCTGATGGAAGAACATCGTGAAAAGTCACGGGCTGGTTCGGAGCAGAAGTTTAAGGGTGGACTGGCAGATCAAGGTGAAAAAACCGTGCAGTACCACACCACGACCCACCTCATGCTGGCGGCACTGCGCAACATCCTTGGCGATCATGTGCATCAAGCCGGCAGCAACATCACCGGCGAACGTCTCCGCTACGACTTCACACACCCTGAGAAAGTAGAGAAGGAAACACTTGAGAAAGTAGAAGGGTGGGTGAATCATGCGATCCAAACTGGTGGTAAGGTCACAATTGAAACAATGAAACGTGACGACGCTGAAAAAGATCCTTCAATTGAAGGTAGTTTCTGGGACCGCTATCCTGATGAAGTAAAGGTGTATGTCGTGACCGGAAATGACGGTACCGTATTCTCGAAAGAACTTTGCGGCGGACCCCACGTACAGGAGCTCGCTGACATCAAAGGCACTTTCAAGATCCAGAAGGAAGAATCCTCCTCTGCTGGGGTCCGCCGCATCAAGGCGGTGTTGGTAGATGAGTAGTAGTTCAGATTATTGATGCGAAAAAACATTCGTGCTATGACAGTCAATGGAACAGAACATTTACCAGGAGAAATTCAGTGGATGCGAGCAACAAAGAAGGTATCGAAAAAGTTATTTTGAAGGATGTACCTGAGGGAAGTATCGTGTGTACTGGAACAAGCTTCTATAAGCGAGGAGGTAAGTACCTAGGTGGCATTGCACTATATCCGGTCGTACAAATTGGTAACGAGTGGTGTCACCTGAATGAGCCTGGACGTTGTACTTTGAATCAAGAATCACCAGTAGAAGTCATCACGGATCCAATTGAAATTGTCAGGCACGTCTATCGACGAGGAGGCCGGATTTGCGATTCATGAGCCACAGACTTGAACCCTGTCATATCAGGGTTCATTTTTTGTTAATCCACTTATCTGGCGGGCGGGCTTCGCCCGCCCGCCAGTTTTATTGCTATACTTAGGTTATGTCATTTTTTGGGCTTGGGAAACCAAGTGATCGTTACGGCGTTATCATAGACGTTGGTTCTGGTAGTGTGCTGACAGCAATCGTGCACTCTAGTCCAAAACAAAAACACCCACAGATCGTTTGGTCGCAACGTGAACACGCACCACTGCGCAATGTCGACTCTCTCGAACAGAGTGCCAAGGCGGTCATGACCGCACTCGTAAACTCAAGCATGCTCCTTGATACTGAAGGTCGTACTGCGCTGCGAGAGTACAATCCCGACGCAAAACTCACCGAGCTCCAATGCAGCATCTCTGCACCGTGGTCATACACCGTCACAAAAACCATCAACTACAAGCAAGAAAAACCGTTTACGATCACTGAGGAGCTTATCGAAGAACTCACTCATTCACTCCAACAAAAGATCGATAATGAGATCCGAGAAAATGAGGCAATGCAAAACCTAGGTCTGCAAGTGATCACCAGGGCCACCATGGACAGCCTTTCAAACGGCTACCGAGTAGAGGATCCGATCGGGGAAGAAGCCAAGGAGTTCTCGATCTCTCAGGGTAGTGTGGTTGCGCAAAACTACCTTATCGATGCGCTTGATGAAATGCGCGATAAACTTTTCCCAACAACAACTGGGAAAAAGCTCTCTTTCATTCTCATGCTGTTCAGTGTTACTCGCGAGCTACTACCGAAAACATACGATATCTGCCTTGTCGACGTAACCTACGAGGCGACCGAGATCGGAGTAGTTCGTGATGGCACACTGTCGTACTGCACCCACACACCATTTGGCTCATTTTCACTAGCCCGCGAGATCTCAGCGATCACAAATGTGCCACTACACGAAGCATTTGGCTACCTCCACACTGACAAGCCTCTGGCGTTTATGGAAGCATTATCTGCGGAGCAGAGGAAAGGTGTGGACGCAGCGATTGAAGCTTACATTGAAAAACTCAGCGCACTCTTTAGAGAAACGGGTGACGCACTCTCCATTCCGAAGAAGATCTCACTACATGCCGATCTGAAAAGCGAGCCGCTTTTTACTGGCTTGATCATGAAGGCAGCGAAAAGAAACCTTAAATCTGAACCAATAATTACCCCGATCTCGGGCAAAATCATTGAAATGACCTACGCTGAATCAACCAAGAAGACCACTCAGGTAGTTACCGGAGACACCGCACTCCTTCTCTCGGCCCAGTTTTTCCACAAACGCAAGCCGCGTGAGACTTTCGAGTACTTCTAAGCGCTATACTGTACAATATACGTATGACACAAAAATGGAACCTACAGGACATTCGTCCAGCAGAACCACGGAAGCGTCGACCCGCACCACGGCCGATGAACCAAGAAGAACGACCAAAAGCGCCACCGATGGAAAAGCGCGAGAATATTCCTGAAATTGTTATTGAAGACGGACGAAAGAATTCGTCAAAGCGACTTTGGATATCTATTCTTATCTTTGCAGTGATCGTTGGAGGTGCTGTCGCCCTCAGTGCCATGATGGCCAAGACCGAGATAACCGTCTACCCAGAACACCGCGAACCAAACGTCAGTGCAGAATTCACTGCCTATCCTGACAAGCGAGACAACGCACTGAGTTATGAGATCTTGACCCTAGAATCAACCAGCGAAAGCCAAGTGAAAGCAACCGGTCAAGTACAGGTTGAAGAGCAAGCCACCGGCATGATCGAGATCAAAAAGACAACTCCTGGCGCCGAGCGACTCATCAAAAATACTCGTTTCCGCACCCCCGACGGCTTGGTCTACCGTATCCAAGAATCAGTAGTGGTTCCAGGTTCAGTCACTAGCGAAACCGGTGCAAATATGCCAGGCACCATCCAAGCGGAAGTATTTGCTGACGACGTTGGCGAAGAATACAACGTTCCAGCTGGCACAACCTTTGATATTCCAGGCTTTGAAGAAAATGGTCTTATGGATCTCTACAACACCATTTCAGCCACTGCAGCTACAGATCTCTCCGGCGGCTTCAGCGGACCGCAGTTTCAGATAGATGAAGGCGAGCTACAAACTGCACGACAAAAACTCCAAGTAGACCTTCGCAACACACTCTTAGCACGAATCGAAAATGAACGCCCAGCAGATTTCATCGCGTTTCCAGGGGCAGTTGCTGTTACGTACAATCAACTTCCGGCTGTTGAGTACGGCAATGAACTCGTCACTATTCGAGAGCAAGCCATCCTTCAGATCCCGCTGTTCCAAGCGACGGAGTTCGGTTCATTTCTTGCTAAAGAAACAATCCCAACCTACGAAGGAGATCCGGTCCGTGTTGAAGACCCATCTGTACTAACATTCATGTATACCTCAGCAACCACAAGCTCGAGCGTCATCGCGAATGAGCCTTCGCTCACTTTTAAACTCACTGGTAAGCCGCTCCTCATCTGGGAATACGACCCTGAAATGATGGCCGAAAACCTGGCTGGATTGCCAAAGACAGCAATTCACAATGCAACCCGTGATTATCCTGGAATTATTGGAGCACGCGTACACATGACCCCATTCTGGAAGCGCGCTTTCCCAGAAGACCCGACTGAAATAATCGTGATCGAAGAATTGAAGGATCCAGCTGAGCTCACAACTGAATAATGCTTGAAATATAGGAAAGAAACTGTTGACGACACGTAGTAATTTTGGTAGACTCACCCTCGTTTAATGGATCAAGAGACATCAACGGTTAAGGACGATTTGGTATACGGTATTGTCGATGAGGCACTGCCGAATGCCCTTTTTCGTGTCACCGTAGAAGGGGAAGAAGAGCCCGTTCTCGCATATCTCTCTGGGAAAATGCGACGATTCCGGATTCGCGTACTCGTTGGCGACAAAGTCGGGATGGTAACCGATCCATACGGAGGTAAAGCACGCATTACGAAGCGCCTCTAAAACAAAAAAATATTATTAAGTATGAAAGTACGTTCATCAGTTAAAAAAATGAGCCCGGATGACAAGATCGTGAAGCGACGAGGCGTCGTGTATGTCATCAACAAACGGAAACCACGACATAAGCAACGACAAGGCTAATCTATGAGAATTTCAGGTATCACTATCCCTGACGAGAAGCATCTGTCATACGCCCTTACAGCGGTGTATGGTATCGGCCTTTCTCGTGCTAAGGATATTCTCGACGAACTTTCGATCGAGCACACCAAGAAGCCAACTGAACTTACGACTGACGAAGAAAACGCCATTCGTGAAAAAGTTGAAGGCTTCCAAATCGAGGGGGAACTGAAGCGTCAAGTTTCAGCCAACATCAAGCGTCTGAAGGACATCGGTTCATACCGAGGTTCACGTCATGCCAAGCGCCTTCCAGCGCGTGGACAGCGCACCAAGACCAACGCTCGCACACTTAAGGGTGTGAAGAAGACTATGGGTAGCGGTCGCCGTAAGCTCGAAAAGACCTAAAATTATCAGCTAGTTTCATTGTATTTGATATATGGGAAAGAAACGAATCATGAAGAAGAGCGGCGGCTCAGATGTAGCTGGTACTTCACGAGCACTCAATCGCATTCCAAAGCGAAAACTCGCTGTTGGAAAGCTCAATATTCTCGCCACCTTCAACAACACACTCGTGACACTTTGCGATGCAAAGGGAAACGCAGTGATGTCAGCATCAAGTGGTGCTCTTGGCTTCAAGGGCTCACGCAAAAGTACTCCTTTCGCAGCTGCGAAAGTGGGTGAAATTATTGGTGAAAAGGCTCAACAGATGGGTATGAAGGAGGCTGATGTGGTCATCCGTGGCGTTGGCGCTGGTCGCGAATCTGCACTCCGTGCATTCGCCGGCAAAGGCATCAGCGTGACCAAGATCACTGACCAGACTCCAGTTCCATTTAACGGCCCACGTGCTCCTAAGGCGCGTCGCGTATAGTAATTTGCCTATGAAAATTGGACCAAAATTCAAAATCGCCAAGCGCCTCGGGGCTCCTATCTTTGAAAAGACCCAGTCTGCAAAGTTCGAACTCTCACTCGCTCGTGGCACAAACGCTCGCCGTGGACGTCGCCCAGGGCAGATGTCTGACTACAAGCGTCAGCTCATCGAAAAGCAGAAGATGCGCTTTACCTACGGCATCTCTGAAAAGCAGCTTCGTCGCTACGTTGACGAAGCAGTTGAGAAGAGTCACCAGCCAGTGGCACTTCTTATGGATCGTCTAGAATCACGTCTTGATAACGTGATCTACCGCATGGGTCTTGCTAAGACTCGCCGTCTCGCTCGCCAGATCGTGTCACATGGACACATCTGTGTGAACGGCAAGAAGATGACCATTCCTTCACACCGAGTTAAGGTTGGCGATGTCGTGTCTATCCGTGAGGGTAGCCGTCAGACCGGACTCTTTGTGAACCTAAGCGAAACCCACGAAGCAGCGGGTGTGCCAGCTTGGGTCACGTTCGACGTAAAGAAAATGGAAGGCACCATGAAGTCTGCAGCAGTTTACAATCCAGCCGAGAGTCTGTTCGACCCTGAGCAAGTAATGGAATACTACAGTCGATAAGGATTGAGAGGATTACAAAAATAATTTCATTCAAGATTATGTTGGAAACAAATGTAACACTCCCATCAAAGCCACGTGTGGTATCTGAAGAAGATAACCGCGGTATCTTTGAGATCGACGGCCTCTATCCAGGGTATGGCCACACACTCGGTAATTCACTACGACGCATCATCCTTTCGTCACTGCCAGGAGCAGCGATCACACAGGTGAAGATCGATGGTGTTGAACACGAATTCTCTACACTCAGCGGAGTGAAGGAGGACGTGATCACTATCCTCCTCAACCTACGCCGTGTTCGTCTCAACCTGCACAGCGATGAGCCAATGACCATTGCACTCAAGAAGAAGGGAACTGGTGTCGTGACCGCTGCTGATATTGAGTGTCCTTCACAAGTTGAAGTCCTTAATGGAGACCAGCAGATCGCTGAGATCACTAACAAGAGCACTGAGCTCGTTATTGAAATGACAGTGGAGCGTGGCCTCGGTTACGTGCCACGCGAGGTGCATCAGAAGGACAAAGTAGAGATCGGCACTATTGCAATGGACGCAGTCTTTACTCCGATCCGACGCGCTAACTACGAAGTAGAAAACATGCGTGTTGGTGACCGAACGGACTACAACCGCTTGCGCGTCATCATTGAGACAGACGGAACATACTCAGCCCGTGAGGCGCTGGAGAAGTCTATCGAGATCATGATCCACCAGCTTAAGTCGATCATTGGCTTCCAAGAAGAAGTCACGACCGCTGCAGCACCGGTGGTTGAAAAAGAAGCTGAAGCTTCAGAAGCTCCAGATCAGGAAGTTCTGAAGACTCGCATTGAAACACTTGACCTTACCAGCCGCACACTACAGGCTCTCGAAGAAGCGTCTATCCGCACTATCGGAGGCCTCGTGCGTAAGAAGACAAATGACATCCTTGCTCTAGACGGCATCGGACCAAAGGGACTTGATGAAATTCAAGAGCTCCTTGGGAAGATGGGTCTGAAGCTTGAAGAATAACGCCTATGCGACACGCTAATAACACCCGCACGCTCAGCCGAACCCGCAGTCAGCGCACCGCGCTCGTCCGCGGCTTGGCGGTGTCTCTCATTCGTGACGGTCAGATCAAGACAACCCTTGCGAAAGCGAAAGAGCTCCAGCCAAACATTGAGCGTCTCATTACAAACGCTAAGAAAGACAGCGTTTCTGCTCGCCGCCTCGCAGCTTCAAAGCTCGGCGAACCTAGCGAGACCATTATCAAGAAGCTCTTCACTGAGATCGCGCCAAAGATGGCTGATCGAAATGGAGGCTACACCCGCGTTGTGAAACTTGGTCGAACTTCACCAGGACGCGATGAAGCGATCATTGAGTTCGTCTCATAATTTTGCGTATGACAACTACTGAAAACACCACTCGCATTCACACCATCGATGCAGCAGGAAAGCGTCTTGGAAAGATCGCGACTGAAGCCGCTACCGTGCTCATGGGCAAGGACCAAGCAACCTTCGCCAAGCACATTATTGAAGATGTGCGAGTAGAGATCCAGAATGTCAGCAAGATGGACATCCCTGAAAAGAAGAAGGGGGAGATCTATCAGAGCTATTCTGGCTACCCAGGCGGACGCAAGACTGAAACCTTGGAACACCTCGGTGAACGTCTTGGCTACGCTGAAGTAGTACGCCGCACTGTTCGTGGCATGCTTCCAAAGAACACCCACCAGGATCGTCTTATGAAGCAACTAATCGTTTCTGAATAATCGTATGTCTGCAACTAAAACCGTGTACGTAGAAGGAATCGGACGTCGTAAGACTGCCACCGCTCGCGTACGACTTACCCCAGCTTCAAAGACTGAGATCATCGTAAACGACAAGCCAGTCGCTGAGTACTTCCAGAATCTTTCACACCAGAAGGATATCCAGTCAGTACTCGACACGAAAGACGCTGGGATCCAGGATTACACCATCACTGCAAAGGTGCTTGGTGGCGGTATCTCAGCTCAGGCTGAAGCGATCCGACTCGGTATTGCTCGCGCCCTCGTGAAGGAAAAGGCTGACCGCCGAAGCGCCCTCAAAGCTGAAGGCTTCCTCATGCGAGACCCGCGTTCTGTTGAACGTAAGAAGTTTGGTCTCCGCAAGGCTCGTAAGCGACCAGCTTGGAGTAAACGATAAAGACTTATCGTTTACTCTGGTCCTGACGCCAGTCAGGAATTCCCGATGCCGTCTAGGCAAGGGAATAGGAGGACAAAGCGATAAGCTTTCAAAAATCTTATTACAAAAAGCCCCTCTGGGGCTTTTTGTGTACTCTAGCAATAGAGCCAGTTGTGTGATTTTATACATGAAATGAGTAGTAAAAAGTTCACACGCACCAAAGAAGACTTCACTTGTGAAAAGTGCGGCTTTTTTGTGGAAGGGAACGGATACACCAATCACTGTCCAAAATGTCTCTGGAGTAAACATGTAGATGTAAATCCCGGCGACCGAGCCGCTTCCTGCCAAGGGCTTATGGAGCCAATACGAGTTGAAACAAAAGGAGATGTATACACCATCACGCACCGCTGTACGATCTGCAACTATGAGAAACGAAATAAAACTACTGCTCAGGATGATTTTGACGCAATACTCAAAATTGTGACAACACCAAGAGAATAGTCATCGGTTCTGATACAATATTCAGAACATGCCTAAGAAAGAACTCGTCGATTATATTGAAGCAGAACTTGCAAAAGGAAATTCGGTCGAAGCAACTGCCAATAAGCTACTGCAAGTAGGATGGTCCGAACCAGACATCACAGCTGCGTTCGACTACCTCTTTCCACATGCTACTGAGAGCACTGCCCCTGTTCCGCCACCAGCTCATATCCCGACCAGCCCGTCCGTATTCACACCACCGGCACAACCAATGGCGACAACTTCAAAGTTCACTACACTCGAATTTACTTTACTAACTTTCATAGTCACAATTAGCGTAGAGCTCATTACTTCTCTAGCCTTCCACTTTTTTGGGTACTATGTTCTTGGCTCAGTCGTTTTTCTTCCCGTCTTAGTACTTACAGGCATAGTCTACCTCTCCTATGGCGTCCTTAGCTTTGTACTGTTTAAACACGCGCACCAATCAGAAAACCGACGTACCGCAAAACTTTGTTACGTCGCAGCGATCTTACTGGCCGGAAAATCTCTCGTCCAAATATGGTCTCTGGTTTTGTCTACGCTAATGGGATTAGCCTATTGACATTGAATCAGACTATCGTACTGTATCGACCAGTAGTACGCAGACACACCACAGGAGGTGAAGATTGAACATACTACTGTTTGAAGATGACTTTTCGTGGCAAAGGCTGCTGCAAATAGAGCTTGAAGAAGAAGGACACTCCGTGACAGTCTATGGAGACGGCAGCGTCCTGCGCGACCCAAGTTTCAACATCGACAAGTTCGATGTGGTGATCACCGACATGGAAATGCCAGTCGATGATGGGAGCGTAGTCATTGAACTCGTGACTACGAGAGATGCAGAGCTACCGATCCTGCTCCACAGTTTTCACTACGATGGGTTCTTCGGCGGGGAACTGTGGCAACTGGCCGACATCTCTGGCAAGTACCCCTCAGTGACCTACCATGAAAAGCAAGTCGGCAACACTGATTACATCTACGAATTCCTCGAGCAGGTCGAACAGATGTACGACTGAACAGCGGCCGGGCGCAAGCGCCCGGCCTTTTTGATTCTCAATAGTATTGACAAAACACATTATTACAGTATATTTCTAAACAGGTTACAGGCATAAAGCCTGTTTTTTGTACCAAGACAAGGAGTAGACAAATGACCAAACTCGTTGGACATCTTCTGGCTCGCTTCATTCAATTCGGCATCATTATCGTGGCTGCATTCATGGCAGTGGCAGTTTTTGATGCTGACATTATCTCGAGCATACGCACACTGCTGCCAAGCACTGTAATTGATACCACCTTCACTGCAAGGGCAATGATCTTCCCTTTTGTAATGATCATTGCTGTCATCATTTGGTGGTCCATTGAATACAACAGTCAAGCAGAGGAGAGAGTAACTCAGTCAGTGACTGAAAAAGATCTGAAAAGACTCAATGAAGAATTCAACGAGTTCAGACACACCGCTTCCGCTAAGGAAGCAGCTCTGCAAACAACAGTAAAATCTCTTCGGAGTCAGTTGGAGGTTTCGGCTCTACCCAGAAACATGGAGGAGTTTGCTGCATATATCGCCGGCAGCGTGAGCGGACTCACGAGCGCTGTCGATTCGTTCGGCGACTTGATCCGCGAGACCAGAGCCCGCGAAGCAACGCTCGCTGAAGGCCAAGAGGCATTCAACGAACGAGCTCGGGCGCTTCTCAAGGCCATAGGCGGCGATGAATCTGCCAGCAAGTCCTTCGACGACATGCCAGGAGTGCGCATGGAAGAAATGTCTGCGGAAATTTACGCAGACATCATGACTGCACTCAGGATGCTGAAGAAACCGTACGAGGCAAATGACCTCGACAGCATCCTCGACACCGCCTTCGAAACCGCCGAGTCTGCCCAAACGCTCTACAAGAACAAGAGCTTGCCGCTCGTTGTCTACATCAGCATCATCTGGGCCGTCGGGTACATCTTCGACGAGCACAAGGATGACGATGAAGATATCGACGACAACGGAAAAACGCTCTACATGAGCGCCGAAAAGATCTTGCCGGCACTGTGTGCGATCAGATAACAAGTTCCTAAAGACACCGCCGCGCCAATTTATTGGCGCGGCTTTTTGTTGCCTGTGTCACAATCGCTCACACGTCTTTACACGCAACTTTTTTCGATTTATAATGCGCGACGTATGGTGCATGAAAACAATGAAGACACAGATATTGAGGTAGAAACCACCAACGAAGAAACTGGATTTGAAGAAACTGAATTAGCAGAAGAAGAAGAGCAAGGTAAGGATAAGATCAAGAAATTGAAGACCAAAATTGCTCAATTAGAAGATGACAAAAAGCAGCTGCAAGACGACCTGCAGCGCGCCAAGGCGGAATTCCTCAACGTCCGCAAGCGACTCGAAGAAGAACGCACCCGCGACCGTGTCCGAGCCCGGATGCAGCACGTCGAGGAAATGCTCCCGCTCTGCGACAGCTTCCAAATGGCGATGAATGATAAAGCTGCCTGGGAGAAGGCTGACGAAGCGTGGCGTAAGGGTGTCGAAGGCATCCACATGCAACTCATGGGGATCCTCAGCGCCTACGGCGTCAAAGCAGTGGACCCAACCGGTGAGCACTTTGACCCAAACCGACACGAAGCCATCGGGACCGAAAAGGTTGACGATACGAAATTGCAAGATACGGTCGTTTCGGTCGTACAAAGAGGGTATGAGATGACACAAGACGGCAAGACAGAACTGATCCGCCCAGCCCGTGTCACCACAGGAACATTAGATGATTAAATTGAAATTTAGGTAACAAAGTACATATGGCAAAGATTCTAGGAATTGACTTGGGAACCACTAACTCAGCAATGGCTGTGATTGAAGCTGGTGAGCCAAGCATTGTTGAAAACAGCGAAGGAACACGCACGACACCATCGATCGTCGCGATCTCAAAGACCAATGAACGTCTCGTTGGCCAGATCGCAAAGCGTCAAGCAGTGACCAACCCAACCAATACGATCTACGGTATCAAGCGTTTCATGGGCCACGACTACGAAGACGCAGCGGTGCAGAAGGACAAGGAAGTCGTCCCATACGAGATCAAAAAGGGAGCAGACGGTGGCGCAATTGTCGTGATGGATGGTAAGGACTACCGCCCAGAAGAAGTATCTGCGATGATCCTCACGAAGCTAAAGCAAGATGCTGAAGCCAAGCTCGGCGAGAAGATCACTGAGGCTGTTATCACGGTTCCAGCCTACTTCGACGACTCACAGCGTAAAGCAACGCAAGACGCGGGTAAGATCGCTGGTCTTGAAGTAAAGCGCATTATCAACGAACCAACCGCAGCCGCGCTCGCATACGGTTTTAATAAGAAGAAGGACGAGAAGATCGTTGTCTACGACTTCGGTGGTGGAACGTTCGACGTGACTGTGCTTGAAGTAGGTGACGACGTGGTAGAAGTACAGTCTACCGACGGTGACGCCCACATGGGTGGTCGCGACATCGATCAGTCGATCGTGCGTTTCCTTATCGATGAATTCAAGAAGACTAACGGCGTTGACCTTGGTAAGGACAAGCTTGCACTCCAGCGTCTCGATGAAGCTGCAGAAAAGGCCAAGCTCGAACTTTCATCAACCACCGAAACTGACATCAACATTCCATTCATTTCACAAGGTTCAGACGGACCACTTCACATGGATGTGAAACTTACCCGTGCGAAGCTCGAAGAACTGGCTGGCTCATACATCGAGAAATCAATCGAGATCACTAAGCGCGCACTCGAAGCATCAAGCTTCAGTAAGGAAGAGATCAACGAGATCATTCTCGTTGGTGGACAGACTCGTATGCCAGCGATTCAGAAGGCCGTACAGGAACTCTTCGGCAAGGAACCAAACCGCACCATCAACCCAGACGAAGTGGTAGCGCTCGGTGCAGCAATCCAGGCAGGTATCTTCCAGGGTGACGTACAGGACATTACCCTCGTCGACGTGATCCCACTGTCACTATCAATCGAAACGATGGGCGGCGTCGCAACCAAGCTGATCGAGAAGAACACCCACATCCCAACCAAGAAGTCACAAGTGTTCTCAACCGCAGCTGACAACCAAACCTCAACTGAGATCCACATCACCCAAGGTGAACGACCAATGTCCGCTGACAACAAATCGCTTGGTAAGTTTGTACTCGATGGTATTCCACCAGCACCACGCGGTGTCCCACAAGTGGAAGTAACCTTCGATGTCGATAGTAACGGCGTACTTAATGTAACCGCAAAAGACAAGTCTACCGGCAAAGAACAATCAATCCGCATTGAAGCGACTTCAGGACTCTCAGAAGACGACATCGAACGTATGAAGAAGGAAGCGGAAGATCATGCTGGAGAAGACGCCAAGAAGAAGGAACTCATCGATGTGCGCAATAACGCTGAACAAATGATCTACACCGCTGAAAAGGCGATGAAGGATCATGAAAAAGACATTCCAGAAGATGTAAAAACTGAGATCAGCGACAAGATCAAAGCTGTCCAGGAAGTAAAGGAAAAGGATGACAAAGATGCGATCAATACTGCAACTGAAGCCCTCTCGACTTCACTCCAGAAGATCGGCGAAGTGATGCAGAAGGCCGCTGAAGAAGCACAAAAGAACAGTGCTGAAGGCGGGGAAGAAAAGAAGTCAGATGACGAACCAATCGTACATGACGCAGAAGAAGTGAAGGACGACGAAAAGAAGGACTAGTGAGTTTTTAGTGGCGGGGACGCTTCGCGTCCCCGCCACCCTAAAGCTCGTTTGCAACACCACAGACAAGCATCTTGCGTCGATACTCAGCGAGTAGCGACTATGCGCGGGAGGGTTTGGCTGGGGCGCGCAAGGAGCGTGCGAGTCGAGTATCGACCAAGATAATTGTCCGCCATACAAATCACACACCATGAAAGATTACTACCAAATTCTAGGCCTCCAGAAAGGCGCCTCAAAGGACGAAGTAAAAAAAGCTTTTCGTAAGCTCGCTTCACAGTACCACCCAGACAAAAAGACCGGTGACGAAGAGAAGTACAAAGAGATCACCGAAGCCTACGCGGTTCTTGGTGACGAAAAGAAAAAGGCCGAGTACGACACATACGGTCAGTCATTCAACGGCGCTGGTGGTGGCAATCCATTTGGCGGCGCTGGGTTCGACTTTTCACAGTTCCAGCAAGGATTTGGCGGGCAGGGGGTTGAATTCGATATCAATGACCTCTTCTCAAGCTTTGGCTTCGGTGGCGGTCGGAGTACTCGCCAGCGCGGACGTGATGTCTCAATTGATATCAACCTCACCTTTGAAGAATCAGTCTTCGGTGTGACCCGCAAGGTCCTCATCACCAAGAACAACACTTGTACGCACTGCGATGGTTCAGGTGCCAAGAAGGGAAGTGGCACAGAGACCTGTAGCACGTGTGGTGGACAGGGTAAGATCCACGAGAATCGCCAGAGTATCATGGGTGCTTTTACGACTGTTCGAGAATGTTCAACCTGTCATGGTACTGGTCAGATTCCAAAAGAACGTTGTCCGCATTGTGCTGGCGCAGGAGTCGCGCGCACTGAGGAAGAGATCTCGATCAAGGTCCCAGCTGGTATTCAAAATGGCGAAGTCATCCGCATGACTGGCCGCGGCGAAGCAATGCCGCACGGCGAGCCCGGCGACCTATACATAAAGGTACACGTCGAACAACATGCGACCATCAAGCGTGATGGCAGCACGCTCACCACCAAGCTTCCAATCAAACTCACTGACGCACTCCTTGGTGCAACCTACACCGTACAAACCCTCGACGGAACCGTTGATATCAAGATCCCAGCCGGCGTCACCCACGGCGAACTCATCCGTATCAAAGACAAGGGTGTACCGCTCGATCGTGGACGTGGCGACTTCATGGTCAAGATCTCAGTCGAAACACCAAAAAAGCTCTCGCGCAAAGCACGAAAGCTAGTAGAGGAATTGAAAGAAGAGGGTATCTAATTGCATATTTAAAATACTTTCTTTAAGATACTTCTAGTCACGTACTGGGAGTATTTTATGAAGACTTGGGAAGAAACCTTTCCGGTATCGCCGGAAGATTACGAGAACTATCCACTCACCAGAGATCAAGAAAACGAAATTGCCAGCACTGGCTTTGAACTCAGTGCCAAACAGCGCAGCGAAACGGCAGCTCGGCAACAGCGTGCGTTTGTGTACAAAAACAAACTGCTTGCAAACACGGGCATGACTGATTCTGAAGCAACTGAACACACCATCGGACTCATGAGGGAGTATTACAAGCAGCGGAGTTAATTTCGGCCCGCGAGACATTCGTCTCGCGGGCCGTTTTCCATTTACATTGAACCTTACTTGCCTTGCGCAACCACCGGCCAGACTACCGGCTGTGCATTCGCCTGACGATCGTAGAGCTGCAAGATCTCGCTACTGTTTGAGAGAATGGTTGTAATGACCGCTGCAAGCAAGACGGCCAAACCACCAGCGACAAGATTTTTATCAGTACACGCACTGCACGCAAATCGAATCGCTTGCACGGCCAACAGAGTCACTGAGACACCGATCATGAAGGAACCGAATTCAATATCCATCTGTCGCACCCTCTATAATTTGTTGAACGACTCTACAACTCACAGTATGCTAGGAGCTAATACCCGTCAACATGGATCTGCACACCAATCGACTCGACTTCGGCGATAGCCGCACTCCACACTCTAGTTTTATGCTCTTTGAAAATATCATAGAGGACCGAGGCAGTCGCTACTCTGTAAGTATGGGCAGGGTGACAAACCGCGAAGACATCGAAAACTTCTTAAAACAACTCAAAAGTAAAAAGAAATACGCCAAGGCCACCCACAACAGTTGGGCCGCGCGCATCAGTCATGAAGGCGCAATCTACGAGACCAAGAAGGACGATGGGGAAGTAGGTGCCGGAATGGTCATACTGCGCATCATGCAAAAAGAGAATGTGACTGATTGCATCATTTGTGTCACGAGATGGTTTGGTGGCATAAAACTCATGAACGACCGCTTCAAACACCTCCAAGACGCCACCAAATACGCCATTGACCAACTGTGAATAAGTTGTGTTATGAAGCATTGTCGAACCTATAATTAGAAATATGGATTGGGGACACATACTCAACTTTATCTATGAGTTTGCTTACTTTATTGGTGTGTTTGCATTGTTTATTGTCTTTGCCGTCTTCAAGGGAAGACAAGCGACAATCAATGTGATTTTTGGACTTTATCTCGCACTTTTGATCACGCTCGAGTTCCCGAACTACGATGCTATTTTCAAAAATATCGAGGGCGGTGCGCAAACTGCTATCGCACATTTGGTGCTCTTTGCGATCATTACCTTTATGACCACCGCACTTTGCTGGCGAGTCATGCCGGATGAATTCAGGGAAGAACGCTTCGAAAGCATGGGGAAGAAATTACTTCTCGCATTAAGTGCCACGATGCTGGTTATGATCTTTAGCTTCCACGTACTGCCAGTGACCGAATTCCTCACTCCTGGCACACCACTTCAGTCACTCTTTGGTCCGGAGCAATATTTCTTCTGGTGGCTACTAGTCCCACTGGTCATTCTCTACATAGTCTGAGCAAGCAAAAGAAAAAGCGCGACCGGTGGTCGCGCTTTGCTATTCGTAAAAGGTTTTTCTCAATCCAAACCCCACGATTCGCGAGCAGTCATGAGCTCGTCGATCTTTTCCTGGACGTCGTCCGGGTCCACATCGAGTCTCCGAGTGAGATCCCGCTCCTTCTCCATAGCGTCCTGATGGAACGCATAGTAGGGACAGTCGGGATCATCACCGGCTTCCGAGGTGTCTCCCGGGGCACGCTTGGCTTCGTACGCGAGGTCAAACTCGTCGACTTCGCGGAACGTAATTCCAGCGTGCCAAGCCTGCGGAACCTCGGTCTTTTCGTGATACTTAATGACGTAGTTGTAACGCCAGTCTCCCAGATCGGAGACCAGGATCACGAGCGTACCAAACATGGTGTAGTAGTAGTCACCAACGGTATTATACCGTTGCCACCAATGTTTGATCTCTTTTTCAACCGTCTTCCGCGGCTTATACTGACCAACGTAGCGCTGGTCCCAGTACGCGGTCCAGTACGCGGTCCACGGCCGTTTGACCATGAGCCACAACCGGACAACCAAGAGCAAACTTTTGCTAGGAACTTGCATTCGACACCTCCCGATGTCTTAAGTAACTTATGTTTACATTATAGCATATTTCTGCAAAAAATCAATATTTTAGGCCAAAATCCACACCTACCCTTGAAAAAGTTGCATTTTTGTGTTACTGTTTTAATACAACATTATGATTAACGTAGAAGCTGAAGGAATACAATTCGGCATCCATTTCATCCTGGATGGATACGGTGCCGCTAAAGAAACACTCACGAGCAGCAGTGACCTCCAAGACCTGCTTGAGCGCTTGCCAGCAGAGGTTGGCATGCACACTATTCACGACCCGGTCGTGGTAGAAGTCGGTCCAAACAACAAGAAAGACCCAGGAGGGATCAGTGGTTTTGTAATGGTGGCAGAAAGCCATATTGCGATCCACACATTCCCAAATAGGGGCTTTGTTTCTATCGATGTCTACACCTGCAATGACACGCTACCAACTGATATCTTGCAGCAGCGTTTTACTGAACACTTCAAACTACAAAATGCTGACGTGCAAGTGATCGCACGAGGCACCAAGTATCCTGAACACGATATCTACTAAATTCTGAATCACCATGAAAGTCTTATTTATTTCCGGAGAACTGATCGGCTCAGCAGTCGTACACCAACTTATCAAGGAAGGGCACGACGTAAAGTTATATATCGACCACGAAGATCGCCAAGACTGTTTCGACGGGATCGTTGAGCGTGTTGAATCCTGGGAAGACGAACTCGACTGGGTTGGGAAAGATGGCCTGATCGTGTTCGATGATGTTACGTTTGCAGGTGAACAAGACCGTTTGCGTGAAGCTGGCTACAGTGTATTTGGCGGGGATTCGAAGAGCGATAAGCTTGAGATCGACCGTCTTCATTTTCATGACGTACTCGAAGCGCACGGCATTAAGACTTTGCGCGCCTATAATTTTGAAACAGCCGATGAAGCAGAACGGTTCATCCGTGAACAAAATGGTTCGAAGAAGTGGGTACTTAAGCAAAGCAGTCATATCGGTATGTTGAACTATGTCGGGCAGCGCCAAGATGGCCAAGATGTTTTTGACATGCTTAAGATCTACCGCGAGAAGAACATCTCTCCCGTACATATCCAGCAGCGTGCAGAAGGGATCGAGATCGGTGTTGGCCGCTATTTCAACGGTAACGACTGGGTTGGCCCGATCGAGGTCAATCTCGAACATAAGCCGCTCTGTAATGGCGACATCGGCCCGCTCACTGCCGAAATGGGGACCGTCATTTGGTATGAGAACGACGAGACATTGCCTCTGTACCAAGAAACACTCGCAAAACTCAAGCCATACCTTCAAGAAATAAACTACAAGGGTGACATCGACATCGACTGTATCGTCAATGCCGAGGGTGTCTGGCCGCTTGAGGCGACCATGCGCTTTGGTACTCCTTCGACTGAGCTCCAGTGTGAACTCCACGAATCACCATGGGGAGATTTCATGAAAGCGATCGCTGACGGCCAACCATACGATCTACAGTACAAGACTGACTACGGCATCGTGGTGTCGGTTGTCATTCCACCATTTCCGTTTGCGCCAGAGATCTTTGGCGACTCAAATATTGAGACATGTCAGGGTGTCTCTGTATTCTTCAAAGACAACTTCAGCAAAGAAGATATGGAACACGTTCACTTTGAGGAGGTCTCACGCACCGTCAGTGACGACGGTCAAGAGCGCTACTATCTATCTGGGAAACACGGCTATGCACTCTACGCGACTGGCCACGGAGAGACTGTCGAAGAAGCACAGCAAAAAGCGTACGACATCATCAAGAAAATTATCATCCCCGAGATGTTTTACCGCACTGACATTGGCGACAAGTTTGTTCGCGAAGATCGGCAGCAGCTCAAAGACTGGGGATGGATCAAATAGCCACTATCTTCTAACTGCTACACTTACAACATGACTTGGTTTTTCTTCGCTCTCATCGGTCCGCTCTTGTATGCGACGACAAATCATATCGACAAACTTCTCCTTGAAAAATACTTCAAAGAAGGTGGGGTAGGGACGCTGATGATCTTTTCATCAGTTTTGTCGATCTTGATCGTGCCATTTGTGTATATTGGCGAGATCTACTTCCATGGGAGTTCGAGTGCGTTTTCACTTGGCTGGGTAAACACGCTCACGCTCTGTACGGTAGGGTTACTTAACATTCTCTTGCTTTGGTTCTACCTAAAAGCACTCGAAGACGATGAAGCCTCGATCGTGATCGTGTTTTATCAGCTCGTGCCAGTTTTTGGCTATATTCTTGGTTACTTCATCCTCGGTGAGGTTTTAAATCAGATGCAGCTTATTGCTATGGCGATCGTCATTCTCGGAACAAGCATCATTGCGGTTGAGATCGACAGTGAAAATAAATTCAAACTGCGCCGTAAGACGGTCTACTACATGCTTGGCGCGTCGTTGTGTTGGGCTCTTGGATCAGTGATCTTCAAGGCAGTGGCTATAGAAGAAAACGTCTGGGTGTCGCTCTTTTGGGAGAACACCATGCTCGTGATCGTTGGTATTTTCTTCCTCCTATTCATACCAAGCTACCGCAATCACTTTTTGACCGCGGTGCACAAAAACTCAGCTGCCATTCTTTCGATCAACGTCACCAACGAAGTACTCTACATGCTCGGTAACGCAGTAATGGCCTTTGCCTTCCTGATGGCACCGATCGCACTTGTGCTGCTCACTCAATCATTCCAACCTATCTTCGTGCTAGCGATCGGCATCTTACTCACCATTTTCTTCCCAAGATTAGGAACCGAGAAGATCGAATCAAAATACATCTTACAGAAATTGATCGCTATCCTGATCACTGGTATCGGTACATATCTACTGCTCACCAGTTAGCATTATGCACGCACGATCCAAAGTCACCTGAATGGCTTTGGTATACTATCAAGTGAAGCATGTCGCGGTGAATAAACATGCAGCACCTTAAAGACCATCTTTTGTCATATGTTCTCGTACCGCTCCTTATCCTAGCGGCGGGAGCTTCGTATTATCGCTTTATGGTACTGCACGACCATATGGTCTCATACGAAGGTTTTTGTGACCCTGCTACCGAAAGCTGTTTCGTTGGTTGCGAGGAAGAGGTTGATGATATTGCAGAGTGTCCGACCGATCTGGTCTTTTACTACACTGAGGTGGAGCGACACGCCACAGAGCTCTACACCCACTGCGGTGATTCAATCATCGATTGTCCTGAAGCTGACTACTGCACTGAAGACGAGCTAGATAGCTGTGTCGTTATTTACTGTGATCCTCTAGAAGACGTGGGGCTGTGTGACGGTGAGGAACTAGCGCCCGACACAAGCGAGATTCGTTACCCGATCAATTAGCCTATGAACTGTTACTTATACCCAGAACCTTCATATTTCTTCTTTGCTCCTGATCTACCTGGGTTGCTCTACTACTCGCATATTCCAACTTCTATCATCGCACTCTTAGTTGGCCTCTTTGTATTCTTGAACGCACGAAAACTACTCCTGAACAAACTCCTCCTCCTGATCGCGGTTTGTTTCTCGCTCTACACTTTCTTTAGCTTGATCGCATGGACGAACGTCCATGGTGACTTTATCCTGTTCATCTGGCCTGCATTTGGCATTTTGCAAGCATTCATCTCAATATTTTCCGTCTACTTCATCTATGTTTTCTTACAAAAGTCAGATGTGTCAACCAAGCTCAAAGCTGTCTTTGCGGCTCTCTTAGCGCCAGTACTACTTTTTGCACACACCGATCTCAGCGTCAGCGGTTTCAATCTCACGTATTGTGATTCATTTGGCTACGAAGGTGAACTGTACAAGTTCTATTACACTGCGCTTGGCGTACTCGCAATGTTCTGGATCGCAATACTCCTCTTAAAACACTATCGAAGCGCTGCGGTTGAATTCCGCAAACAGATCATTCTTATGGGTATTGGCATCGAGTTCTTCCTGTTTAGCTTCTTTACTATGTCTTTTTTAGCAACCTACCTGGCTGGACTCGGGGTGTTCGAAGACTCTAGTTTGGAGTTCTACGGCATGTTCGGCATGGCAGTGTTCATGACTATGATGGGCGTCCTCATTGTCCGTTTCAAAACCTTCAATGTTGGCCTTAGTGCATCGGTTGCACTAGTCGTCTCATTGGTTATTCTTGTTGGCTCACAATTCACGTACGTCGAGACCATGACAGCAAAGCTGCTGACTTCATTTACCTTGGTCATTACCGGTCTTATCGGTATCTTGTTGATGCGAAGTGTAAAGAAAGAGATCAAGCAGCGCCAAGAGCTTGAAGACCTCACCAAAAGACTTGAGAAGGCAAACACCAGACTCAAGGTGCTGGATAAGCAGAAGTCTGAGTTTGTGTCGATCGCATCACACCAGCTGCGTAGCCCACTCACGGCGATCCGCGGATACGCGTCGCTACTCATTGATGGCGACTATGGAAACATCCCAAAGAAAGCTCTCGAGCCACTTTCGCGCATTGAGCAGTCGTCTCGACTGATGGTTATGGCGATCGAAGACTACCTCAACGTGTCTCGCATTGAAGCAGGAAACATGAAGTACAACATGGCTGATTTCAACCTTCGCGATGAAACCGAGCATGTGTGCGACGACCTCCGTGCCAGCGCGATCAAACGAGGTCTGGTATTGTACTTCAAAACCAACCTTCATAGTCGCGGTGTGGTCAATGCCGATCTTGGTAAAACAGTCCAGATCGTTCAAAACCTCATCACCAACTCGATCAAGTACACTGAGAAGGGGACCGTCGAAGTGCTCGTGCGAGACAACGTCGCTAAAAAACGCATCTATGTCGATATCATCGATACGGGTATTGGCATGAGTCAGGAAACACAACATACGATCTTCCAAAAGTTTGAGCGAGCGCATAATGCCAATGCAGTTAACATTCACGGCACTGGACTTGGCTTATACGTAGCACTCAAAATGGCACAAGCAATGAGAGGCGACATCACCGCCCACTCAGACGGAGAAGGAAAGGGGTCACGCTTTACCTTTGAGCTTCCGCTCGCACTATAATTCATTGTTTTGGAGCAGTTTTCTGCTACTATGAGCGATATGACTACTGGAAAGAAGCGACTACTTACTGGCCTGCAAGCTTCAGGCAATCTACATATTGGTAACTACTTTGGTGCTCTTAAACCCTTTTTGGATATTTACGAAGACTATGAAAGCTACTTGATGGTAGCCGACTACCACGCCCTCACCAGCTTACGAGACCCTGAGGCGCTTCGCGCAAACATCCTTAATGTTGTACGTGACTACCTCGCAGTAGGAGTTGATCCTGAAAAAGCAGTGATCTTTTGTCAATCTGACAACCAAGATCACACTGAGCTTGGTTGGGTGATGGACTGTATGGTCACAGTGCCGTTCCTTATGCAAGCTCATTCATACAAAGACAAGGTAGCAAAGGGAATTGAACCGAATGCAGGCCTTTTCACCTACCCGATGCTCCAAGCCGCTGACATAGCTCTCTACAATACCGATGTCGTACCCGTCGGCGAAGACCAACGACAGCATATTGAATACACTCGTGAAGCAGTAGGGAAGTTTAATCGTGCGTATGGCGATATTCTGAAAGAGCCAGCTGAAATGATCCTGGAAGGAGTTGGCGTAGTACCAGGAACCGATGGTCAGAAAATGAGCAAGAGCTACGGTAATACCGTTCCGCTTTTTGGCACTAAGGAAGAGATAGAAAAGGCTGTCATGAGTATCGTAACTGACTCTGCTGGAGATCGACCTGAGAATGTCTACGCGATCCACCGACTTCTGAAGAGTGCCAAGGAACTCGACCCGATCTACGAGGAGCATAAGGGGCGATACGGTGACCTGAAAAAACTGCTCGCTGCGGACCTCGAAGCTTTGATCGCTCCAATGCGTGAGAAGCGAGCTAGCATCAGTGACGATGATGTTCGTGCTGTGCTCCAAGCTGGTGCAGAAAAAGCAAGAGCTGTCTCTGGTCAGACGTTGAAGACAGTGAGAAAGGCGATTGGCATTGACTAGTGACTATACAATGGTATAGTCTTCGCCAGAACACACAGCTGCCGAGGAGGAAGCTATGCACGGGAATACAACCGACCTTTCGGTTGAAGAACAAGTACAACTGGTGGCGATGCGGCACGATTTTGAAGTCGCGCGACTGCATGTCTACGAAGCGCCAGATACGATGGTGTTTCAGGCGAGTCAGGACGGCGTCGGCCCTTCGCGACTTACTGCCGAACACTTTCTCGACATCCTGCAGAATACCTTGCTGCTGGAGAGACCCCTGGACTGCTCGGTAATCAGTAGAAACCCGGGACCGGCACCATTGGGTGAAGGAAGCTGGGTCGAGAACACCGTATACTTGATCGAAGTCAAGATCTAAACAGAACTGACCTGTAAGTCTCGCGTCGCGAGACTTTTTTGTTGACGTAAAGTAAGCTTCAGGATATTCTTTCAATAAGCCATTGAAGCAGCTGACACTGTGGAGGTGGGAGAAGAAACGTGGCGGGATTTTTTAAAAGGTCTTTTAAAAAATCCCGCCACAGAGTAGACCTCTCCGGTTTGTGCCCGATATCGCACTGGTCGAAAACTAAGGTCCTCACCTGAGGATGAAGTAGGGTGGCACCGCGACTCACAAGAGATTCGCCCCTACGAAACTATTAGTTACTAATACTTTCGTAGGGGCGGTTTTCTTTTCCTCCCCTACACACAAATCATATGGAACGAACACTTATTTCCGACCTACACGAAAAAGTGGGGGAAGAAACACTTATTAACTGTGTTGTCAGTACCGTGCGTCAGCAGGGCAAGATGGCCTTCTTCGACTTCCGCGACCGATCAAGTGTGATCCAGGGTGTGGTCTTCGGTAAACCTGAAGTACTCGAGGTCGCCAAGACCGTAAGCGAAGAAAGCCCACTCGCCGTGACCGGCATCGTCAACAAGCGCCCAGAAAAGGGAGTAAACGATAAGGTACCAAATGGCGACATCGAACTCGAAATCACGAGCATCGAGGTGCTCAACCTTTCAGAAGCGATGCCGTTTGATATGAGTGCGGAACTCAACCTCGAGACTATTCTCGACAACCGGCCGCTTACCCTACGCCGACCACACGACCGCGCGATCTTCAAGATCCAAGCCACCATCACCCGCGCGTACGGTGAGTACATGCGGAGTCAAGGCTTTACTGAATTCCAAGCCCCAAAGATCGTTGGTGGCGATGCCGAAGGAGGGGCGGAGGTCTTCAAGGTCGACTACTTCAAGGGCGTAAAAGCCTCACTCGCTACCAGCCCGCAACTGTACAAGCAGATCATGGTGGGAGTGTTCGAGCGGGTCTTCACCTACGCCACCGCCTTCCGCGCCGAAAAGAGCGCAACGACCCGACACCTCAGCGAGTACACGTCACTCGATATGGAAATGGGATTCATCAAGGATCACACGGATCTTATGCGGATGGAAACCGGCTTGATGAAATACATCAGCACAGAAATCGGGAAAGTAAACGCTGCTGAACTCGAGATCCTCGGTATGGAGTTGCCGAAGCTACCTGAAGAAGACCTCTTCCCGCACTACAAGCTGCGCGAAGCACAGGAACTAATCAAGGAAAAAACTGGTAAAGATAAGGTAGGGGAGCCAGACCTAGAACCAGAAGACGAGCGCTGGCTTTGCGAGTACGCTGCAAGCGAGCTTGGTAGTGACTTCATTTTCATCACACACTATCCAGTCAGCAAACGACCATTCTACACGTACGAAGATGAAAATGACCCAGGCTTCACCAAGAGCTTCGACCTACTCTTCCGCGGGGTAGAGGTGACTACCGGCGGACAGCGTATCCACAGCCTTGAGACACTGAAAGATAAACTCGCTGCGAAGAAGATGGACGCGAGCAACTTCGACTTCTACTTCCAAGCCTTCAAGTACGGCATTCCGCCACACGGCGGCTGGGGCATGGGGCTTGAGCGTCTCACACAGAAATTCTGTGGTGTACACAACGTAAAGGAAGCCACCCTCTTCCCACGCGACATCAACCGTATTGATACCTTTACATCAAAGGATGTGAGCGAGAGTGCAGAAATCTAAAACTCAACACAACTGCATCAATCGCACAAAGACTCAACGTCCTCGCTCCTGACATTGTCGCTGCGGATGTTTCGCTATTGTGTGACTGAAGCAGTTGCTTACCTAGACTTTAAAAGTGACCAGCGGCAGAAAGCTTTCAGCTTCTGCCGCTTTTGTTATACTTCCTCCATGACTAAAATCACCACATCGCCAAAGACCCTGGCTGACATTCCAAAAAAATACACCCACATTATTCTGACTGAGGACAAGCCAAGCTGGCATCGTTTGGTAAAAGCGGCTGACGGTTCGCTCGAGTACCGTATGGGAGTGGGAAAGTGGAAGAATGTAGACCAACGTACATTTCGTACAGTAGTACGATCAGTGGTGCAGGCAGCAAAAGCGCATCAGCTCGAACACATCGCGGTGCAATTTTCTAATTCTCCATTTCCAAAACTAACTGAGTACGGAGACGAGTGGGTCGTGCGCACTATTGCTGAAAACCTCGAGCTCGCACACTACGAATTCACCAAGTACAAGACGCGCAAAAAGTCAGAGAAGGGGCTCAAGGAGATTTTAGTGTGTGGTGGGATGAGTGCGGCGGAAAAGCGAAGCTTTTCCGCCGGCCAGGTGATCGGCCAGTCAGCCAACTTCACTCGCGACATCGCCAACACCACTGGCGAACACATGACCCCAAGTGAGCTGGCCAAGGCAGCCAAAGAAGCGGTGAAGGGGACAAAGGTTTCAGTAAAGATCCTCAATATGGCAGCCATCAAAAAAGAGGGGATGGGGCTACTTGAAGCAGTTGGAAAGGGTGCAGCTGACGGGCCATGCTTGATCGTGATGGAATACTGGGGCGCCGGGAAGCCAACCAAGAAAGATAAAAGCAAGGCGCCAATTGCCCTCATCGGCAAAGGCATCACCTACGACAGTGGGGGCCTCAACGTAAAGCCGGGTGGCTTTATGCACGAAATGCACATGGACATGTCTGGTGGCGCAGCCATGATCGGCACCATGCGAGCGATCGCAAAGCTTGGTGTGAAGAAGAATGTCATTGCAGTAATAGCAGCCGCTGAAAACTCCATCTCACGCGATAGTATGCGGGCTGGCGACATTGCCACTTCGATGAGTGGTAAGACCGTAGAGATCCTCCACACCGACGCCGAAGGTCGCCTGGTACTGGCTGATGCAATGACCTACGCCGAAAAGTACTACTCGCCACGCGTTATGCTCGACGCCGCGACACTGACTGGAGCTTCGCTTGCCGCGCTCGGTCAACACACCTCGGCAGTCCTCACCAAAGACAAAGCTTTGGCAGATCAGATCGTCGAGCTCGGCGAAGACGCTGGCGATCTCATGTGGCCACTCCCACTCTGGGACGAATACAAAGCCATGCTCAAGACCTACCGCGCAGACCTAAGCAACATCGCGAGCAACTTCTCCCGCTACGGTGGTTGTATTGAGGGCGGTATCTTCCTAGCACATTTTGCCCCCAAGAAGACACCATGGGCCCACCTCGACATCGCTCCACGCATGACCAGTATCCCAAGCGATAAACTCGCAAAAGGTGCTACTGGTGAACCAGTCAGACTGCTTGTGAAATTTGTAGAAGAATATTAAAAAAGGCCCTGGGTCATTCCAGGACCTTTTGTTGCAAAAGAAGGAAAAAGCTTCAGCTTGCCTGCTGCTCTAGCGACAGCTCACCGATGGCAGCCGCTGCCCGCAGGTACAAGACCGCGCTCCACAACTGATCAGCCGAACCCATGGCAAAGCCATTGGCTGGATTGTAGTACTCATAGAAGCCGCTGTGGCTTTCAAGTTTGGCAAACTGATTCCGGGCGAGACCAAACTCTCCCATGTGAGCCAGTGCCATGACAGTGAAGCCAACAATGAATGGCCATACGACCACGCCGTTAGTCTCTTCGATCACCAGGGCCTCCGCTTCGGTCTGCGGATTATGTCTGCAACTGATGGTCACTCCGTAGCTTGTGTTTACATTCATGAGTGCAGACACCACAGCCAGATACCGCTCCGGCGGCACAATGCCATACAGCACCGCCAGCGATGTCCCGAGCGGATCGATATGCAACACCTCAGGCCGATCCTGATACGCACCGTTCACGAAGAATCGCTCGTTTATCAGGTCTTTGAGAGCTGCTGCTTCCGCTGCAAACTGCTCGCCGTAGATGAGTGAAGCAGCTTCAGCATCATTGTGCCAAACACCATTCAAATCGGTACTAAACTCCGCCAACATGGACAATGCGTGGTACCACAGACTGTTGTTGGTCAGAAGCGTCTTGTCGCCAAGCTCCTTCTCCATGGTGTCGCGCCAATCGCAACCTACCACCAGCCCGTCACGGAGCAAGTGCTCTTTGACGTACCAGTACGCGTGGAAGATCTGACCATAGAATCTGATCAACAACGTGTGATCACCAGTCAGATTTGCATACTCGAGCATCGCCACGATGTACATGATCTCGGAGTCCTTGGTGCCGGGAGTCAGGTTATACAACCCTTCCTCGCCACCTTCCTCGATCATGCGCCGGAGCGGAAAGCCGATCTTGTGCCGATCGACCGCTTCCTCTACCTTGACACCGAGCATCTTCCACAGATCATCGGCAAACAAGATCGGCACACGACCGTCTTCACGGATCCGGACCGACAGTGCCTCGAGGTGACGCCGCGCAAGCCCAGCTCCACGCTCGCCACCAAAGCGAATCAGCGCCGGCAAGATAGCCAACGCCAGATCCCTGGTCCAACACTGGTACCGATACCGGTGTGGTGACGCCCAAACGCCGTTTTCTCCATAGCAACTCTGCAGAATATTGAGTGCTTGTGTACTTTTTTCAGTGCTCATAAAGCACCTCCTTTTGTTAGGTCAAAGATCTAGGTTTCTATTCTGCCACTTGGAGTAGCTCAATAACTTACCCTAAATATACCACTCTTAATGCTTTAGTCAATTACCCAGTATGTGGCATAGACTGACGTGCTACACTAGTAGCGTGACCACCACAACGGCTTTTGCTATTAAAACAGAGACCTTTGAAGGTCCGATGGAACTCCTCATTGAACTCGTTGAAAAACGAAAGCTGTTGATCAATGACATTTCACTCGCTTCTGTGACCGACGAATACATGCAGACAGTGAGCGCCATGCAGGAACTCTCGCTCCCGAACACTGCCCAGTTCATCACTCTGGCCGCTACACTTCTCCTCATTAAATCAAAATCACTCTTGCCGGTCCTTGATCTCACTTCTGAAGAGGAGGCTAGTATTGATGACCTTGAGCAACGACTGAAACTCTACCAGCTCTATCGTGACGCCAGTCTTGAACTGCAGCTGTACTTCGGCAAGACCAATATGTACGAACCAGAGTACGTGCCACCACGCGAACCACTCTTTGTGCCTGACGTCTACTGTAATGTTAGTTCACTTAATGTAGCCATGCAGGAGGTGCTAGCCGGACTACCGAAGAACGAACCAAAACCAACCGCCAAGGTCCGTCCGACTGTCTCACTTGAAGACATGATGGAACGACTCCAACGACGGATCGAGCAACAGATGAGAACTAAGTTCTCTGAGATCAGAGCCGGAGAGACTGAGCACAAGAATGTGATCGTTGGCTTTTTGGCGATCTTAGAACTCTTCAAGCAGGGCAACATCCTCATTACGCAAGAAGGAAGATTTAACGATATTCATATGGAACTCGAGCGAGCGGATACGCCGCGGTACTACTAGAAAAGCAAAAAGGCCGGTGCCTTCGGCACCGGCCTTTTGCGCACAACCACCCCTGAAAATCCATATTTTTCATGCTATTATGACAGCATGTCCTTGGATATTCTCATCGAGGCGCTGCTTTTTTATAAAGCAGCGCCTCAAAGCAAGCAAAAACTCATGAAGCTTTTTGCGGTGGGGGAGGAGGAATTTGGCGCCGCTTTGGCCGTTCTGAAAGAACGGCTGCAAAGCGGCGCTACACGACTCATCGAGACTGACGATCAGATCCAACTCGTAACCGCGCCGGAACTCTCAGAGTTCATCGAATCACTCCGTAAACAAGACCTCACCGGTGACATCGGCAAAGCTGGTGCCGAAACCCTCGCGATCATCTTGTACAGAGAACCAGTCTCGCGCAGTGAGATCGACCGCATTCGTGGCGTGAATTCATCATTTATCCTTCGAAACCTCCTTACTCGAGGACTTATCACCCGCGACTCAGTCACCGGACAAGGCTACCGTTTCAGCATCAGCCCCAATCTACTTCAACACCTTGGTATAACTGACAAGCGCGCACTACCAAATTATTCACAATTCATGGGCGCCATTGATGCATTTGACACCGCCGAAACATGAACGACCAATTCCCACAACTGATCGAAACTGTCGATGATGCGCCGAGCACCAAGAATCATTTTCCGATTGTTGCACAGTTAGGTGTACTTGCTTTTGTGTTGACAGGCATCTTTGGCACACTCTATGTAGTTGGCGACAATAGCCAACAACCAACAGTGACCCAAACCCCACCCCCTCCGATCATTGAGATCAAGCAACAAACATTGCCACCACAAAAGATCGAGGATGTTGAACTCCGCGCTACCGCTGCCTATGTCTGGGACGTCACCGGACAGCGAGCGCTCTACAACAAAAACGCCAGTGAACCACTCCCGCTAGCGTCGATCACCAAACTCATGACGACGCTTCTCGCACATGAGCTCATTGCTGACAATGAAGCTGCAGTGGTCTCGCTGAACGCGATCCGCCAAGAAGGGAGTAGCGGCTTGTTTGCAGGCGAAGAGCTTGAGATCAAAGATCTCCAGGAGCTCGCACTTATCTCTTCTTCTAATGATGCCGCGTACGCACTTGCTGCGAGCGTCGGTAATCTTCTTGGCGATAATGACCCAACCAACCAATTCATCGCCGGCATGAACATCCGCGCAGCAGAACTCGGTCTTGAAACACTCGAATTCAAGAGTACAACCGGGCTCGATATTTCAGAGACTGAACCCGGCGCCACCGGCTCGGCTCGTGATGTTACTTTCTTGATGGAATACATCATCACACACTACCCAGACCTCATCGCACCAACCAAGCAGGCAGAAACTCTCGTGTACAACACCGCCGGAGCGTATCACGAGGCACACAACACCAACGAGATCGTTCTTGACGTCCCGAATCTCCTCGGTTCAAAGACAGGCTACACCGACCTAGCTGGTGGCAACCTGACCATTGCGTTTGATGCTGGACTTAACCGTCCGATTATCATTACTGTCCTTGGCTCAACTCGAGATGAACGCTTTACTGACGTGCTCACCCTTGTAAAAGCCGTCCAAGAATCAGTGGGTGTACAATAATTATTATGGATTCTCTTTTACTTAACGTCCTTATTCCTGCACTAACCTCCTTTACGGTCGGTATTTTGATCACACCTTTAGTGACACACTACCTGTACAAATTCCGCGTCTGGAAGAAACAGGGCGGCAAAGTGGCCATGAGTGGCCAGGAGGCAACTGAGTTCAATCGACTCAAAGGAGGGGAGGAGACCAAGACGCCGCGCATGGGCGGCATTGTCATTTGGAGCAGCGCGATCATCACGCTGTTTGGTACATACGTACTCTCAGTACTCTTTCCAGACACATTTCTGGCTGAACTAAACTATTTGAGCCAAGAGCAAACTCTCATCCCAGCTGCAATGCTGATCGCTGGCGCATTCATTGGTTTTTTGAACGATTTCTACGATGTAACCCACGGTGGTCAAGGCCTCCGACTGCGCGCACGCTTACTCATGATCACTGCGCTCGCGAGCTTCTCTGGTTGGTGGTTCTACGCCAAAAATGGTGTCGAAAGCATCAACATCCCGTTTGATGGCAGTCTCGAGCTTGGTATACTCATCATCCCATTTTTTGTTCTCCTTACCCTTATGCTCTACGCAAGTGGCGTGATCGACGGCATTGACGGCCTCTCGGGTGGAGTATTTGCTTCGATCTTTGCTGCCTATACTGGGGTAGCAGTCATCCAAGAACAATTTGAACTGGCAGTATTTTGCGCAACAGTCGTCGGCGGTATCATGGCGTTTTTATGGTTCAACGTGCCGCCAGCGCGTTTCTGGATGACTGAGACTGGCTCAATGGCGCTCACCCTCTCACTCGCCGCAGTGGTATTTATGACCGACTCGCTTGGAGACGGAAACGGTATCAGCCTGCTCTTGATCATCGGTCTACCCCTCATTGCTACCGTCTGCTCAAACGTATTACAGATCACATATAGAAAGACCACCGGCAAGAAGCTCTTCCGTATTGCACCACTACACCACCACTTCGAAGCGATCGGCTGGCCGTCAGCAAAAGTGACCATGCGCTACTGGATCATCAGTATCTTCTGCGCTGTTATTGGAGTGATCATCGCAAGTTTGGCATGAGCAATAAACCCAAGTCTGTCGATACTGTACTACTTATACTGATCGGCCTCATGGTAGCCGGCGGTTTTCTTATTTTTTCATCTGCATCGCTCGGGCTTATGGCTCGCGATGGTGCCACCTTCGGCTCAGTAGCACTCAGTCAATTTCTCTTTGGGATAGTTGGTGGCGGCATTACCTTACTCCTCATCAGCAACGTCTACTATCGCAACTGGCGTAAGTACGCTTTTTATCTTTTTGTGGTCTCACTGCTCGCGACACTCGCTGTATTCATTCCTGGCATCGGCATGACCCACGCAGGCGCTACGCGCTGGCTAGACCTCGGTTTCACCACGGTCCAGCCTTCAGAGTTCCTTAAGATCGGTTTTGTGGTGTACCTTGCGACCTGGTTTTCTGGTATTCACCACAAGATCACCAACTGGCGCTTTGGGCTTGTGCCGTTTGGTGCGATCGTCGGCGTGGTCGGAGCAGTCATGCTACTACAGCCAGACACCGACACCTTCCTCATCATGGCTTTCGCAGGGATGGCAATGTATCTGGCGGCTGGCGCCAAATGGCAAGATATCGCACTCATCATTCTTGGCGGTGTCATGATGCTCGCGGTGGTTGCTAGCATGCGACCATACATCATGGATCGTTTCACCACCTTTATGAATCCAGACGCTGACCCGCTTGGAAGCGGGTATCAGATCCAACAGTCACTCATTGCAGTTGGATCCGGTGGTTTGACTGGTAGGGGATACGGGCAAAGCATCCAGAAATTCCAGTACTTACCGGAGCCAATTGGCGACTCGATCTTTGCTGTATACGCAGAAGAATTTGGCTTTCTTGGGACTATGTTACTTATCGTCGCCCTCATATTTCTCACCTTGCGTGGCTACCGGATCGCCACCCAGGCGAAGGATATTTTTGGCACCTTACTGGTAGTTGGTTTCATGACCATTATCATTGCTCAAGCATTTTTGAATATTGGCGCCATGGTTGCGCTTGCGCCGCTTTCAGGCCTACCACTCCCGTTCATCAGCCACGGCGGTACCGCACTCATGGCCACACTCGCATCGCTCGGAATCGTGTTGAACGTGTCGAAATATCGAACTTTGCGAAACTGAGCATGCTACACTTGGGTGTATGAGAATTGGTTTTGTTGGTGGAGGATCCGGAGGACACTTCTATCCACTCGTTGCCGTTGCATATGAACTCAATCATTCCGATGCACAGCCGGAGCTCTTTTACTTTGGCCCATCACCATATGACGAAGCAGCGCTGACAAAATACGATATCAAGTGGGTAAAGTGTCCAGCAGGTAAACTGCGCCGCTACTTCTCGATCCAAAACTTCTTTGATCTATTTCGTAATTTCTTTGGCGTGTTTGTTGCCATTTGGAAACTCTACGTCATCTATCCAGACGTGATCTTCAGTAAAGGTGGCTACACGAGTGTACCTATTCTCGTGGCAGCAAAGTTCCTACGCATACCAGTCGTAATCCATGAATCGGACGCGATCCCGGGTCGTGCGAATAAGCTCGCTATGAAACAGGCACGTTACATTGGTGTTGCGTACGATGACGCCGCGCAGTTTTTTCCGCAGGAAAAAACTGCGCTCGTCGGCATCCCAATGCGCCCAGAGATCAAAAACATTCCAACCGATCCTTTTTCACAGCTGGGTATTCCAAACGACAAACCTCTGATCTACATCACCGGCGGCTCTAGCGGCGCAGAGCGCATCAATAATATCGTCTTGCGCCTACTCAAGGATCTGTTGCCACACTATCGGATCTTCCACCAGACCGGCCAAGCCAATCTCGACGAAATGCGTCTTGCAGCCCAGAGTCTGCTGACAGGAACCGGTCTGGAAGACAGCTACTACCTCGAAGGACTCATCCCGCCAGAAACTGTTTCGGCACTCATGGCAGCCGCTTCGCTCATTATCACTCGCGCCGGCAGCACCACACTCTTTGAGATCGCGTACCACGCCAAGCCATCGATCGTCATCCCGATCCCTGAAGATGTTAGTCGAGACCAGCGCTCAAACGCCTACGCCTACGGTCGTAGCGGCGCAGCAGTAGTGATGGAAGAACACAACATCACTGAGCACTTGCTTGCAAACGAAATTCACACTATTATCAGTGACCCAGCAAAAGCTGCCGCAATGAGTCAGGCAGCCAAGGGAATGTTTGTCGATAACGCAGCACTCAAGATCGCCAATATACTCATTTCAATCGGAACAGAACATGGATCATAATACTTCTAAACCCGTCGTGACACGCTTTGCGCCGTCACCAACTGGTTTTCTACACATCGGCGGTGTTCGCACTGCACTCTACGCGTATCTCTATGCCCGCAAGCACCAGGGTACGTTTATATTACGTATTGAAGACACTGACAAAAACCGCGAAGTGGAGGGATCGATTCAGCACATCCAAGACTCACTCGCATGGCTTGGTATCAACTGGGACTACGGACCAGACAAACCAGGACCCTTTGGCTCTTGTTTACAATCAGACCGCCTCGATATCTATAAGAAATACGCTGAAAAGCTCGTTGAAAAAGGACTAGCGTACCCAGATCCGTACACCGCGGAAGAAACGGCCGCTTTTCGTGAGCAGGCCGAAACCGAAAAGCGGCCGTTTCTCATGCGCCACCACCGCCCAGACACCTTCGAAGCTTGGGACGGTACGAAACCGCTACGCTTAAAAGTACCCGAGCTCAAACGCTACGAGTGGCACGATGTGGTCCGCGGCAAACTCTCAGCTGGAGAAGAAATGCTCGATGATATCATTCTCATCAAAGCCGACGGGTACCCAACCTATAACTTTGCGCACATCATCGACGATCTCGAAATGGGAGTTACGCACGTGATGCGCGGTGAAGAATTCATTGCCAGCACACCAAAATTCCTCAGCATCTATGATGCGCTTGAGATCCCGTGGCCGGTCTTTGTGACCCTACCACCGATCATGGGCCCTGACGGTAAGAAGAAGCTCAGCAAACGAGACGGCGCCAAAGACCTGCTCGACTACAAGAAAGATGGCTATTTGCCTGAGGCAATGTGCAACTTCTTGGCACTCATTGGCTGGAATCCGGGCGGCGACCAGGAGCTTTTCTACAACACTGACGAACTCACCGCGGCTTTTTCACTCGAAAAGATCCATCGCTCTGGCGGTGCCTTCAATGAAGAAAAGCTGAAGTGGATGAACAAAGAACACATCAAGAAGCTCTCAGCTGCAGAAAAGTCTGCGTACATCAAACGCACCACTATTCCGACCGAACTATCTGGCGTGTATGCTGAAGCTAGGCAAGAGAAACTCACCGAGACCATCCTCGAGCGCACACACAACATCGCTGAGATAAACGAAGCGGCAGCAGCAGGGGAGTATGACTGGCTGAAGAGCACTCCAGAATACGACGGAGCTATTCTCAAATGGAAAAATGATCCTTCGATCGACGAAGCACTCCCACGTCTTGAGAAGGCTGCAGAGCTACTTACGCAAGCTGATTTTTCAACCTTAGATACTGTGAAGGAGGGTGTTTGGTCGTACGCAGAAGAAACCGGAAAAGGGGAAGTGCTTTGGCCACTACGAGTAGCACTTTCTGGAAAGGAACGCTCACCAGACCCATTCACTCTCGCGTTCATACTTGGACAAGCCGAGACCATTTCACGCATCACCGAAGCTTGTGATAAAATTAAGGCGTAATGCCAAAACGCCTGTTCGTAGCCTTTTTACTTGGGATCCTCATCCCGCAATTGTTGTTGGTACAACCACCGAATGTTTTTGCTGAATCAGAGATAGATAAACTCCGCCGCGAGATCGATAGTCGTAGTAACCGTCTCGCTGAGATCGAAGCTGAGATCGCACAGTTTGAATCACAACTCAAGGAGGTTGGAGCAGAGAAGAAGACTCTCCAAAATGCCATCAGCCAGCTCGAACTCGAACGCAAGAAGGTGAACGCAGAGATCACCAAGACCGAGAATCTCATCACCTCAACTGACCTTGAGATCAATAAAATCGTCCTCGAGATCGACCGTACTCAGAAAGACATCAACGCCAGCGAAAAAGCCATCGCTTCAATCATTCGCACCGAATACAAAGCAAGCGAAGATAGTTTGATCGAACTTCTCCTCCAACATGACCGACTATCTGAGTTTTGGAGCAGCTATGAAGCACACGAAAGCCTTCGCGATACGATGGCGGGCAAGGTCGCTGAGCTCGATACCTTCAAGGCACTGCTTGAGGAACAGCGTGATGACAATCAAGCCAAGCGAGACCGACTGAGTTCTCTGAAGAACCAATACACTGACCAAAACATGGTCCTCGAGAACAACAAACGCGAACAAGCTGACCTCCTTGAGGTGACCAAGAGTGAAGAACGCAATTATCAGCAACTGCTCGCCAGCAAGGAGCAAGCCCGAAAGGAGATCGAAGCAGAAATGCGTGAATTCGAATCCAAGCTCCAGTTTATCCTCGACCCAAACACCATCCCAACTCCTGGAACTGCGGTGTTCAGCTGGCCGCTCGATAACATCATCATCACGCAGTACTTTGGTGGAACTGAGTTTGCAGCACGCAACGCCAGCGTCTACGGCGGACGAGCCTACCACCCAGGCGTCGACTTTGGCGTACCACGCGGCACGCCGATCAAAGCTCCACTCAGCGGTACCGTCCGAGCTACCGGAAACACCGACGCGGTGCCTGGCTGTTATTCGTGGGGCAAGTGGACACTTATCGATCACGCCAACGGACTCACCACGCTCTACGCTCACCAAGACGTGATCGCTGTGAGCCCTGGTCAACGTGTAAGCACTGGTGAGGTCATTGGGTACTCAGGCAACACCGGCTACTCAACCGGTCCACACCTTCACTTCACCGTGTACGCCAAAGACGGTGTAAGTGTCCGCAAGTTCAATGAGATCAAGACCGTCACGAGCTGTGGCGCTGCCACCACACCAGTCGCCGCCACCGAGGCATACATAGATCCAATGCTCTATTTGCCAGCGTACTAAACTGCTGTATTTTATCTCAAAACGTGATACATTCGTTTTCGGTAGTACGCACTAGTTGAGGTGAGCAGATGTCTGAACACACGATGAAAGCAGTGGTTGGTGCAGCCGTTTCTATTGCGGTTGCGGTAGGTGTATACGTCACCAAAGATCTAAATGCCATGTGGGGACTGAGCGTCCTAGTCTTCTTTTTCCTGAAATAAACTAAACGAGCAGCCTTCTTCAGATAATTTGAGGGCTGTTTTTATAAACTGGGGATAACTTGGCACATTTCAGTGGATAACTCTGTGGAATAACTGTAAAATATAAGTGCGATGCAGTGCATCGTAGGAACTTACCCGAATGGAAGCCCGCGCCAAGCGCGGGCTTCTGGGGCCTTTTTTATATTAGAACCTACACTTACTCTTTTTGAGTAAGTCTCTGTATTGCGATATAGTTACACACATGTCAGACACTTCAGCAACGCAGATCGTTATTTTAGGTGGTGGCGGAGATCTAAGTCAGCGCAAGTTGCTTCCGGCGCTTTTTGACTTGTATCTGCGTGATATGCTTCCAGTAAATTTTCATATTATTGGACTTGCTCGTAGCGAGCGTAGTGATGAAGACTATCGTACTTTCGTGCAGCAAGCGCTCACGAAGCATGTCACACCAAAAGAAGGGAAGCACCGCACCCTTAAAGACTTTTGTGATCGAGTATCATATGTCAGCGGTTCATTCGACGAAGAATCAACCTACGGATCACTTCATAAAGCACTGGGTGATTTTGATGAACAAGAGGGAAGGGCGAACCGGCTTTTCTACCTGGCAGTACCACCAAAATTCTACGGACAGATCTTTCGCGATCTGAAGGGAAGTGGCGTAGCTGAAGAAGCCGAAGGAAAGTGGACGCACATTTTGGTAGAAAAGCCATTTGGCCACAACCTTGAAACCGCTCAAGCACTCGATGCAGAACTTGCTGATCTCTACCGCGAAGATCAAATCTTCCGCATCGATCATTATCTAGCGAAGGAGGCTGTCCAAAACATTCTTTCATTCCGTTTTGCTAATACACTACTTAAGGCACCTTGGAATAAAGACGCAATCGAATCAGTCACTATCACCATGACAGAGACTCTTGACGTGGGAGACCGTACCAATTTCTACGAGGGCGTCGGGGCACTACGCGATGTTGGACAGAATCATCTCCTTCAACTGCTTGCCCTTACCGCCATGCGTGAACCTGCAGAATTCACGGTGAAGTCTATTCGTGATGCCCGCACCGAGGTGCTTGAAGCCTTGGTTCCGATCGATCAGAGCCAGCTCGAACTCTCCGTCCTTCGCGCCCAATACGACGACTACAAGACTCACGAACACATCCCAGATACTTCAGAAACCGAAACCTACTTCGAGCTACGAGCAGAAGTAAATCTGCCAGAGTGGGAAGGCGTGCCGTTTTACATCCGCTCTGGGAAAGCGCTTGATCAAGCGGAGGTGTCTATTACCGTACAGTTTAAAGATGTCGCAAGTGGCATGTTTGAAACGCAAAGCTGTCTTAGTAAGGGTAACGTAGTGAAGCTCACCATCTCACCCGAGCAAGTGATCGAGATCAATCTCAATGCCAAAGAACCAGGTCTCGGGTTTCAGCTCGAAGACCGTAATCTACGCTTTGTCTGCGAAAAAGGAGATGTCGAGATCAAGAACTCATACGAGAAGGTGCTCTACGATTCGATCATCGGTGACCAAACACTCTTTACGCGCACCGAGGAAGTGCTCGCTGCTTGGAAGTACATCACACCGATCATCGACATGTGGCAGGATCTGCCACTCTATACGTATACAAAAGGAAGTACTGGGCCGGACCAGACGATTATTCTGTAACACTTTTCTATGGAGAAAGAACTCATTTTCATTGGACTTGGGCGTATGGGACTCGCCATGACTGCACATTTGGTTGCAGAGGGTTTTGTTGTGCATGGCTTTGATGTCACTGAAGCGTCACGCCAAGAGGCCGCTAAAGCAGGTGTACAAGTGCAAGCAACCCTCACTGACACACTTGCACAAATGTCTGAGAAGAAGATCGTGTGGCTGATGGTGCCATCGAAGTTTGTTGATGAGGTGATCACAGAAATGAAGCCTCTCCTCAAGTCAGGAGACATCGTGATCGATGGCGGTAACTCATTCTTCAAAGATACGCTGCGCCGTGGCGAGGCGCTCGCTAAGGACGATATTCATTTTGTAGACTGCGGCACCTCCGGTGGCATGCGCGGTGCTCGCCACGGCGCAGCTCTCATGGTCGGCGGACCAAAAGATGTTGTATCAGAGATCGAACCGATCTTCACTACACTCGCCATTGAAAACGGCTACGCACATGTCGGTAAGACCGGCGCTGGTCACTTTGTAAAAATGGTCCACAACGGCATCGAATACGGCATGATGGGAGCGATTGCAGAAGGCCTCAGCTACATTGAAGACCGTCAAGAAGAATTCGATATTGATATCCAAAAGGTCCTCGATCCATACCAACACGGTAGTATCGTGACCAGCAGTCTCATGGACTGGATGGCTGACTCATACCGTACTGAAGGCTACCTCGAAGCAATTGCGGGAGAAGTTCCACGCGGCGAAACAGAAGAGGAGATGGAATACATTATTGAAGCAGGAAAGACTCCAGTTTTAGAAGCATCTGTCGAACAGCGCAAAGCGACCCGAGGAAATCCATCACGAATCGGCACCTTACTCTCAGCAATGCGGAATCAGTTCGGTGGCCACGCAGTTGTTAAAAAAGAAGAGAAGTAACATGCAACTCCACACCAGCGATAATCCAGCCAAGGAGCTGGGGCAGGCGATCAGTACAGCGATCAATGAACACGACGGGGACGTGGTCTGCTTGCTATCGGGCGGATCAGCGCTGGATGTGGTAGAGCACATAAATATCACACGTTCGCCTGGTCGACTACCTGAGAATCGCCCGGTCCTCGCAGATGACATTTCTGCTGCGGGGGCATCCCTACAGGCAGTCGACCAGACTTCAGAAAGTAACTCGAATAAACCTGAATGTCGCACAATATTCATGATGGGGGATGAACGGGGGAGCAGGGAGCCTGAGATCAACAACACCTTACAACTGCTCGCGCGGCATCCGAACCATCCAGTCAGTCACATGCTCCTAGAGACCATTCCAGAGGAAAACGAATCCTTGGAAGATTTTGCAGCTAGAATTGAAAAAACTTTTTTGCAAAAAATTTCGCAGCTTCAGAATCCAAAAATATTCATGATCCTAGGTATGGGTCCAGACGGGCACACAGCCGGAATTTTTCCGTTGCCCGAAGAAGTGTTCCAAGAGATCTACCGACCCGACTCTACCTACGTCCCAGTACACGTCGAAGGCCTTACAATCGATTCTAGAGCCTCGCTGACTCCGTCTTGGATCCTAGATCATGTAGATCAGGTCCTAGGGTTCATAGTTGGCGAATCCAAAGCTGAGATGCTGGAGTCATTGGTAACTGAATCCAAAAAGCTGCATGAACGGCCAGCTGAGCTACTGAAGCTGCATAAGGACGCTCATATCTACACAGACCTATACATAGATTCAAAATAGGCTCTAGAGAAGGGTTATACGGCATTGCAATATATGCCGTATTTGCCATATTGATTATGTCGCAAAAGATATATTGTGCGACGTAAGGGAATATAAAAAGAAATAGCTTACTATTCCTCTGCCACATACACCCCACCGAGGAAGTGGCCCATAGTCTGGTCGTAGTCCGGCCGATGTGCGGTTAAATGTATCGTTCGCTCTCCCCCTCGTGTCAGTCGAGACTCTATCTCCGGATGTGCAGCCAGATAGCTTTGCAATTTTTCTGGAATAATTTCATCCTGGGAAATGATCTGCTTCTTATTGCCAAAATGAGCTCGAAGCTCATCTTTGATCTGCGTGTAATGCGTACACCCGAGTACAACCACCTCACTCTCCCCTCCTTCCCCCTCTAGCCTCGAAATCGCCTGCACGGCTGCAGCTTCAAGTTCATTCATTTCAATGAGTGGTACGAGCTCAGGCGTCGCGATCTGCACGAGCTTCGTGTTTCCGTTTCCTTTATGATCGAGTTCTAGCTGATACTTACCCGACTCAACGGTTCGTTTGGTGCCAATCAGCGCTACTGTGGTCGGCGCGCCGAACTCCAGCTCCTCGATCGTCGGCACAATGATCCCGAGAATCTTGCGATCGGGGTATTCCTCCGGCAGAAACTCATTCTGGAGTCGGCGCGCCGTCTCTGCCGAAGCTGTATTGCACGCAATGATGACTAGCACTGCTCCACCCTCAAAGAGATAACGCACCCCCTCCTTAGTGAGTTCATATATCTCTTGCTCAGTTTTGTCGCCGTACGGGAGGTGTGCAGTATCACCATAGAATGAGTAGTCGTATTCTGGCAGCATCTTTACTACCGCCCTGAGTACTGTCAGTCCGCCGAGTCCAGAATCAAAAAAACCGATTTTCATGTGGCTAGATTATACTGCACAAACAAAAAAGGTGTAGCCGTAGCTACACTCTTTTCTTGCTGTTTAGCTCAGCAAGTACATGTTTTGGCAGGAATGACACATAGACCCTCTGACTTGTTTTCGCGCAAAAAAACTTAAAGCGCTGCACCACACCCGCACGATCATCCATCGACCCGACCAGGTGGTAGTCGTGAGTAGGACCACTTATCGGCCACCTAAAAAGTACAACGCCATTCTGCTGACCTGGCTCAAGAGAGAAAGTGTCAGGTCTTAAGACCCAGGCAACACCACGCTCGCCTTCTACCCGAGCCATCAGTTGTCTTGGGACGTGTCTGTCGCGAAAGCCTAGAAATTCCATCGCCATGTCGATCGATTCGAATTGCAACGGCTCTGTTGACTGCTGTATCGATTCAGTCATTTCATTCATGGGATACACCAAAAGATCAAGGTTAGAAGCTAAGTAAAACTGTACTACTTTTTTAAAATTAGTCAATATAAAAAGAACGGCGTCTAGCGCCGTTCAAGGACATGTTTGTGGGATGAAGTTCAATCAAATACAAGATGAAATCTCATCTGTGACTTTGCTTTTTTAGCAACAAAATACCAGTCGTTCCCGTGTGTGTTCGGACCGGACTGCAGCACCCATTGGATACTCTCCACGCACTTCCCAGTGAAAGTGAACCATATCTTCCCAGAAACCTCATCGATTCCTGCCTCGATGACGCCACAATCAAAGATGTCCTTCTTCTCGACAGAGATCTTGTCATGAAAAATACCGACGGATGCTCTGCTAGAAAGCTTGTCTCTCAACAATTCAAGCATCTGTTCAGCTTGTTCTGATTCTCTCGTGAGATCAAATTCTTCTTCTACTTGTTGTTTTAACAACGCATGTGACATATAGTCACTCCCCCTTATATCTTTTGAACAAAAATTAATGTACAGCCAGATCAAAAAGTAACACGAATCTCATCAGAGTCAACCAACAAACTGTGGGTTAGCCTTGCACCTCAAGCCGATATACCATGTTAAGCGCAATCGAAGCAACCGCAGCAATAACAAATGTCCAACCGATCGGTATATAAAAAGAAAGAGCTGCAACAGCCAGCAACGCAAGCGTGCGCCCAGAATGTCCCGCCATTTCACGCATGACCGTATACTCATCTATGTATCTTCCCTGTTCAGCAGACATATCATAGAGAATTGCCTGAAATGGCGTCTTGGTGAAGATCTTTACAATATTGTGGTACAAACCAACAAAGAACACCTGCGCAGCTGAAAGCACGAAGATCTTGAATATCCATCCAAGCGCATAGAGTGAGCTGCCGATCTTCAGTGTCCGCGCCTTTGAATCACTCCCCTTATCAAGATGCTTACCTAACATCAACTGAATGACGATCGTTGCGCCAACTACAATAGTCGAGACCGCCCCGATCTCGAATACATCACCATCTAAAATTTCATATAGAAAGATCGGCCACACTAACGTACTCACCACCACTTCCATACCGTTTGCGAACTCACCCACTGTGAGCCCTCTTGTCTCTTTGGCAAACAACATCTTCCACGTCTTTTTATTGCTCCACGTATACTTGGTGCGAGTCTCTGGTACAAACGCATACGAAACAGTAGCCGCGATCAAGAGTGCCACAGCAGTAGCAAATAGTGCATCATAGCCTGCTCTGGAGATGATAAAGCCTGCTAAAATCGGGCCGATCACCCCCATAAACGCTATAGTCGCAAAGGATAAGCTCACCTGCCTTCCCCGTTCGCCATCGGTAGTAAACTTAGTGAAATCTACGTGATACGGCACCCAGTGAAAGATCCGAAATCCAACAATTACTAGTGCCAACGGTGGCAGAATGTACCAGATATTATCGGCATCAAGAAAATACATCATGCTGTACAAAATGACACTAAAAATACCACCAAGTACCAACGAGCGACTGAATCCTAGTCTGTTGGCAATAAACATCCCTGGCACCAACAGAAACACATAGAGCAGCGACAATATTGCGTAGTAGATACCAACGACATAAAATTGCTCTCCAGCAGTTTCATATAGAAAGATCGGCACAAAGATACCAAGAATTGCCGTGGCAGCACCCTGGATCAGACGTTTTGAGATAAACAACTTAACGAAACCATCACCCTTCTTCCCTACGCGTCGTCGGTGACGACGCAATACTCGTGTTAGTTGTTCCATACTTATTTTTCTGCCATCTTAAGAATCCGATCAAAATGCGACTTTTTCACTTCCATCACAGACAAGCGACTACCCTTCTGCACAAGCGGTAGATCAGACAGACTTTTCTGCTGCTTGATCTCGACCAAGGTCACGATCCGAGGCAATGTGCGCTTATATCGTACATCAACACACAACCAGCGAGGGTTTTCAGGGTCTGACTTTGGGTCTGGGTGTTCACTTTTTGGATCAAACTGCGTCGGGTCTGGGTAGGCCTCTTTAACAATTTCCATTACCCCTGCGACACCGATCTCTTTAGCATTTGAATGGTAAAAAAGCGCCAGGTCACCCTTCTTCATATCGTCACGCATCATATTGCGGACTTGGTAGTTTCGGACACCGTCCCACATCCCTATCTTCTCTCGTTTCAGATCGTCGATCGAATAACAATCCGGTTCACTTTTCATCAGCCAGTATTTCATATAGTTGCTTGGACTAAATAGCTCGTAATAATATTTAGTACAAATGCAACGAGCATAAGAAGGAGCGATACAAGTAATCCTCTTTTCTTTACTGACATCTTTTTAAACCTTTTATGAATATAAGTAACTAGTGTATAGCAAAAATACAAAAACGACGCGCACAAAAATAATCTTGCGACTAAAAGATACCAAGAGAAACTACAACCAAACCAACCATAGCATGATTTACCTAATTCAAAGAAGAGTTCTTCAAGCATGAACTAATTGTACCGCGAGCTCCTTCAAAATTAGCATTTTTACCAACAAACAAACCGGCCGGCCCCGAAGGGGCCGGCCGGTTTGTATTAGAAGTTTGCCGCCAGAGCTCCGCCCCAACATGGCATTGATGCACTCCACGGCTGGGTACCCTGTTTCTCATAGAGATAACGAGCGTACGCCATATTGTCGTAGATATCATCAAGATTCAATTCCATTGCAACGGCTGTAGACTCGTGGTAACGCTTGTTGATTTGCATTACCCCAGTATCAGCGGGATCGACTCGACCCTGAAGGATCGAACCATCTGCGAGAGTGTGTCGGAACGTTGATTCACAACGAGCGACTTCGATCATGACCGGAATATCGCTAAAATATTCACGGACAATCTGTTCAGTCTGCCCAGCAGTAGCAACCTGTTGCTCTACTGCCACATCCTCGGTACTTGCAATGTGTCCATACGCTGTTTCCTCTACTGCTACTGTCGAGACAGTTGCTGCGGTAAACAACGCGAGAATCACAGTCGATATAATAAGCCAAAGGTCTTATCTTTTAAGTACCGGTATGAAGAATCGCTGCCGATCAATGATCAGGGCGACACCGATAACCGCAAAACTATAGCATACGCAGCGGATTTTTTATATAATAGCATAATTATCAGTTTTTGTCAATTTATATCTCTGACGAATAAAAAAGGCCCCGCAGGGCCTTTTGTTAGAGCCTCAAAACGAGGCTAACCCACTACCGATCTGCCCTTCAAGAGAGCGTAAGGCCGGATCTGGTGGCATGCGGCGGTGAATCAGCTCCCTATCGTCGGCCGTTACTGCTCGTTTAAGTGCCAGATCGAGAACAGCACGCTCCATTGTCAGCTTGTTCTCAGATCCAACAGCAGCGTGCTCACTGATGATCACATTGACCCACAACAGCTCAGCCAGAGTGGCTTGCGTCCGCAGATAGGGTAATATCTTGACGAACGTCTGTACATCAATGGGACATACACGTCGCGCATCCGCCTTCCCTCCCCTCGAAGAGAGCAGTCGCAATTCACCAAGCAGTGTCAGCAGAGGATCTGATATGTCCTCTGGTACGGTAAACTGATCTGTTTCACCAAGACTATTCATAACCATAAGACCACCTCCACGTGATACTGGTTTTGTTGTAAGAACACTATCTTGAAGAGTGCCAGAACAATTGTAAAAATGCAACGAACGGGCGGCTCCCTTTGGGAGCCGCCCGTTCACAACACTTAATACCAACTACTTCTCTTGTTTTACAGCTTTTTCTGCAGTACTCACTTCAAGCCAATCCTTCATACTCTCAACTGCGCGCAATACTTCGATCGGCGTAGCAAACACGACAGTGTTTGATTGATCTGATGAAAGATCATTGAGCGTTTGTAGTGTACGCAAGTGTAGTGCACCTGGAGCACTCGAGAGCATTGCAGCCGCTTTAGTAATATTTTCAGCAGCAACCACTTCTCCTTCTGCCTTAATGATGACCGCTCGACGTTCACGTTCAGCCTCAGCCTGCTTTGCAATGGTTCGCTCCATCTCGTCAGGCAAGAAAAAGTCTTTCAACTCTACATTGTCTACCTTGATACCCCACTGATCCGTCTCGGTATCAATGATCGTACGGATCTGTTCAGAAAGTTTGTCTCGCTCTGCTAGCACTTCGTCGAGCTCAGCGCTACCCACCACATTACGCATAGTTGTTTGTGCGAGCTGCGAAACAGCGTACCGGAAATTTTCTACTTCAAGCACTGCTTTAGCAGCATCTGCCACTTTGTAGTAGATCACAGCGTTGATACTGGCAGAAACGTTATCGCGTGTGATCACCTTTTGATCAGGCACATCAACTGCCTTTACGCGTAAGTCTACTTTTTCCAAACTTTGAAAAACCGGCACCACGATCCGCCAACCTGGGTTTTTCATGCCGGTAAACCTACCCATAGTCAGCATCACGCCTCGTTCGTACTGCTTTACTTCTCGCAAGAAGATGACAGCAAGAACAATGACAATAACAACAATAGTCAATAATTCCATATGTAAGCATTAAGCTTATAACGTGTCTGTACTGTACACCTACTTGGCTTGCTTGAGAAGTCCCATTGCACCGTAGAGCCCAGCTTCGTCGCCAAGCTTTGCCATAGTGATAAGTGGCGCTTCGACAAAGCCATCGAGTGCTTCAACGGTGTATTTGCGGATCGCATCGATCTCGATCCGTGGGTCACCGGTGATCATCGAACCACCAAGTACAATCGCATCTGGCGACCAATACAAAATTGTATTCCGTAATCCTTGTGCTAAGTATTCTGCCAATTCTTCCCAGAGCACGTCTGTTTGAGGGATCTCATACGGTTTTACTCCAAATCGTTCTTCAACCGCGTTCCCTGAAACAAGATTTTCAAGCGTTGGTGTGATTTCCTCACCTAAAATAGTGCGGTCGATATCAAGCACTTGATGTCCTGGTTCAAACCCAACACTTGCCAAGTCGATCTGCCCATTCTCGATCTTAACTCCACCTACGCCCGTACTGACCGTATGAAACGCAACGATCTCCATCCCCTTACCTGCGCCGTATACCGCTTCGCCAACGCCAGCTATTGCAGCATCATTCTCTAGTGTTACTGGCACATCGAAGTACGCGATCAGCTCGTCTGCCACAGACTTCCCTCCCCACTTAGTCAACACACCATCATGAAGAATGCCTGTCTTGTCTTCATTGAGTGGGCCACGAATACCACCAGCGATCGCCTTTGGTTTTTTATCAGTCATCTCTGCGACTGCTTCAGCGATCTTTTTTACTCCTTTTTCAAAATCATTTGGCGTACTAAATGAAACATTCTTATCAAGCTTTTCTAGGTCACTCGAAACCGCCACGCGTGTCTTGGTGCCACCGATATCAAATACTACGTAAGTCATGGGATAATTTTATCACGAAGTTCTCGCCAAACGACAGGAAATGAGCTGGTGAATTCGTCAGGATTCTGCTCCATGTGTGCAGTCAGGTCGTCTGGATCAAACCAGATCACTTCATCAACCTCATCCTTGTTGTAGGTAAATTCAGCCGAATCACCCACTACAGTTCGGTAAATACCATTGAAATGAAACTCTGTACGGTACGACGTTACGATCTCATCGAGTGGGACATCTGAAATACCGAGCTCTTCTGTCATCTCACGAACTGCAGCTTCGAGATATGTCTCGCCCTCATCGACATGCCCTCCGACCGACTGATCAAGCAAACACGGGTGGAGTACCTCTGCGCTACGACGTTGCACTAGGATCTGCCCGGCTTGATTGAACACAAACACTCGAGAAGCTCTGCGAATATGACCGGCCGCTCTCGCCTCCATCATATCCATTACCCCTATTTCATTATCCTTGTCGTCGACAACTATGATCTTATTGTGCACTTCAGTCATATCTTACAGTCCGAGAATTCCACGGGTTTTGATCTTGTACAGCTCCACGTTTGGTTGATCAAAGGCATTGAGATTCAGAAGTTCTGCCACATACATAGTTTCGAGCATCCGCATACCCATGAAAAGTCCAAGCGAATACGGAAGCTCTTCAGTGAAAATCGTTGCTCGGTGTGACAGACCGCGCTCTTGATACGCTCCAATGACGCCGCCGTATATCGCAGTTGCGACTTCCTGCATATCGAACTTGCCGTACCGCTTGGCAAGACCCTTTTTGGGCACGCTGTAATTATCATCGTAGTCAAAGGTAACAAAATCTGTGTAGACTCCTGCAAATCCACTGAGATATAGTTGTCCAACTGAATGCAGCTCGGTTGGTGTCGAGATGGTTGGCACCACGCCTTTGGTGAATTTCTTACCACTACGATCTTTTTCTTTGCCAATACTTTCTGCGAAGAGCTGGCGGTACCAGGCGCCGAGCGTAGCGAGGCGCGGTTCAAATGCGAAGAAGTTGTAACTGCGATAGTTCTTATTGAGATACACAGCGATTCTGGCAGCATTTTCCGCTACCACTGACTCGAACTCAAGGGTTGTCGCATCAAGCACACCAGAAATGAAGGCGTCGGTGTCATGTCCAAGTAACGCAAGCGGTACCAATCCAACTTCTGTCGCCACCGAATACCGACCACCAACGATCTCCGGCATCGCGACAGTTGTAACACCAAGCCGCTTCCCTGTTTTCATGAAGTCAGTGTCAGGATTGCCGATGAAAATTGTTTGCGCGTAGATCGCCTTCTTGAATTTTTGCTCTAGTGCATCGAGTAACACTCCAGCATTCACCAGCGTCTCAGCGGTGTTGCCAGATTTACTGATCACACAAACTGCAACTTTACTGGCCGAGCGAACTGACTTGAGTGATGCAAGTAGCATACTCATGTTGTGTACAGAAATTGTATCGAGTGAATGCAGTGTCACATTATCTTCACCAAGTGCTTCGTGAATGGCTTTAGTACCAAGATCAGACCCACCGATACCAACCAGCACCAGGTGTTGGATGCCCTTGAACTGCTTCTTGATCGTGTCGAGCGTGTCGTGCAAGTCTGGTTGCTGTGCATGCACGAGCGAATACTCGTTTGCTGCACTGTCGTTATGCTCTTTTACACTTTGTACGTGCGCGCGATACTTTTTTAATTTCTTAACTCCTCGGTCTATCGCAACAGGTGTCACAGCCTCGCGGTCAAAGTAAGAAAAATACATGGTTAGATCTGTCTGACGTTTTTAATCTTTTTAACTTCATTCGTAATATGCTTGAACGCTTCATCAACACTATCAACCATATGGAAGATCTGAAGATCCTCAGCGCTGATAGTCTGATGTTTTTTGAGAAGATCATTCTTGAAGAACTGCATGAGCGGCTCCCAATAGTCTCGTCCGTAGAGCACAACCGGGATCGGTTCGATCTTTTTGGTTTGGATGAGCGTTACGATTTCGAAGAATTCATCAAGTGTGCCGAAGCCACCTGGAAAATAGACATACACTTCTGATGCAAACGTGAGCATCACTTTGCGTGAAAAGAAGAACTCAAAGCTTTGTGACTGGGTGGTATACGGATTGAGCTTTTGTTCAAACGGAAGCTCGATATTAAGACCAACTGACTTACCGCCTACCTTAAAGGCGCCGACATTTGACGCCTCCATGATACCTGGTCCGCCACCTGAAATGATCGAGAAGCCTTTCTTTGCTAACTTTGCAGCCAACTCTTCAGCATCTTTGTAGTACTTATCTTCAGGATTGGTACGCGCACTGCCCCAGAAAGTCGCAGCGAGGCCGTGCTCACGTAAGAGCTCAAAGCCCTGCACAAACTCTGCCATAATGCGAAACACGCGCCATGATTGCACCGCGTCTCCATCAGCGCATTTTGGGTCTAGCAGCTCAGTTACAACACGTGACTGCTCTGCTCCCTTTTTAGTTTTGTTCCGTTTATTATTTCCAAACATGTTGGTATTGTACCACCATGAAACGGGCCGCGGCGAAGCCGCGGCCCGTGCAGTGGACAAAATCAGACTTCTACAACCAAGGTATCTCGTACTGATCAAACTCTGGCAGTAGTTTCTTGTCGTATAACAAACGCGATGTAACCTCCGCGTGGCAGAGCGCCCCGGTGAGTGCGTTGTGTGGGTCTGGCTCCGCTGGAATGCCGCAGTAATTGAGGACGGCGTCTAGGTTGAGCGCGCTTCGCTTTCGCTCTTTGTCAATTGGTGGCGTAAAACCAGCCTTGATCATATGCATCCAGCACATGGTATGTGTATCGAGTGTTCGATATGCCATGTCCCAATTCATGCCCGCACGCTCAACTCCGGCCTTCAACATATCGCGATCAAATGACACATTTTGGCCAGTCAGCGTCCGATCTTTGATCGGCTCTGACCAAGCCATGAAGTTTCGCACCAACTCAGCTTCGGTCATTTTATTTGGATCGGTCACCTCAGCTTCAGTAAAACCGTTCACCTCAAGCGCACCTTCCATAATATGTGCCCCATCCCATATCCGACACTCGCCATAGAAGCGATTGGTTGGATCGTCCATATCAATTGCACCAATAGAGACGATCGAGTGTTTTTCGTAGTTTGTGCCAGAGCCTTCAATGTCTAAAATAAGCATGGACATAGTATAGCAAAGTTGGCCGGCGCCTTCCTTTGGTCGATTTTTATGCTAGTCTTCTGACAGCATCACCAATACGGAGGTTCTTTACAGATGCGATTTGTACTACCAAACTCGATCCCTTGCGAATCAACCACATGGCATCGACTGCGTTCCCTGGTCGGGCAGGATGCGCTACGCCTCATTTCTGAGGAAGCATTTCATCAAGTGGTGCTGGCATATTCTGAACCGTGGCGTCAATATCATACCTTGGACCACATCACAAGCCTGCTCCAGGCCCTGCGATCCTTGCGAGACCTCAACCTGTCAGCAGACGAGATGACGGCGCTCCGCCTGGCCATTTTGTATCACGATGTCGTGTATAAAATAGGCAGAAGCAGTCCAGGCTTTAATGAGATATCAAGTGCACTACAGGCTCAAAATGATATTAGCTTTCGACGAGGTAGCCAAGATTACGAGATCATACGTATCGTTATAGAGTCAATTGAGGCAACTATTGATCACCGGTTAACTCTTGTGCACCAACATCGTCAAAAGGTTGCAGCTCTCATGATCGACCTTGACCTGGCCGGCCTCGGTGACACACCTGGGAAATTCGACCGTGCAAGCGAACTCGTCTGGCTAGAGCATCAGCCGGTATACACGCGTGATGAGTTTGATGCTGGTCGGTCAAAATGGGCCGCTGGATTTCTCGCGCGAGACAAGATCTTTCAGACTGAATACTTCCAGCATCTGGAGGCACGAGCACGTGCCAATCTGGAACGACTGGTGTAACAGCACATCGGCCGGATCCCTAAAGGGATCCGGCCATTTTCTATTACAGACCCGGGCAGTTGGCGGCCGGCGTGTAGCCGGCCGCCTCGGCAAGTGCAAAAGATTCAAAATACACTTTATTTTCTTCCTTGATCTGCGCCACTCCAGGACAATCAAGCAAATGATACTTAGTGCCAGAACGAGACGCGACCACCTGGGTGGTGCTTTGAGTAGATTCAGTGACAATCTCAGTCATAGGAGGTGCCTCAGAGAAGATAACTCCCGCGGCCGGCGAAGCCGGCCGCAACTCCCCTGCTACCGAGCGCTGACCTAACCCAAAAGAAACAATACCCACCAGTATCAAAAGTGTTACAAAATAAAGGCTATCATCGGCCAACCAGGACTTGAGTTTTTCGTTCATATATCGTATACTCTTCGCCGTTACATAATACCATTTATTCAATAATCGTATGGCAACCAAAAAAGCTGGCGGAACCGCCAAAAACCTGCGCGATTCACAACCAAAATACCTTGGAGTGAAGCGCGCAGACGGTCAAATGGTGAAGACCGGCGAAATCATCGTCCGCCAGCGCGGCACCAAAATTGAAGCTGGTAAGGGTGTAAAGGCTGGAAAAGACCACACACTCTTTGCAATGATCGACGGTGTCGTATCATTCCGAAACATGCGAAAGACTGACTTCACTGGCAAGACCAAGACTAAGAAGGCAGTAGACGTACTCCAGGCAGCGTAAGTTGCATAAAAAGAAAGGCCGGGCGCTTCGCGCCCGGCCTTTCTTTTTATTTAGTTCCGTCGGATCGTAGCAGATTCGATCACCACATCTTCAAGCGGTAGATCGTTCATATTGGTCTCCACATGTCCGATCGCATCAACCACATCCATACCGGCCACAACCTGACCAAATACTGGATGCTTCGAGGTTAGCGGCGGTTTATCAAAGTCGAGATTGGTGTTGTCTACGAGATTGATAAAGAACTGACTCCCACCTGAGTTTGGACCACTATTTGCCATTGAGATAGTCCCGCGCACATTGGTGAGATGATCACCCTTAATGTGTTCATCTGGGATCGCGTAGCCTGGTCCACCAGTACCATATCGCAACACTTCATTCGTCTTCGTGATCGGGTCACCACCCTGGACCATAAAGCCATCGATCACCCGGTGGAACTTGATACCATCGTAGTACCCTTCTTCTACCAACTTCGCAAAGTTACCAGCCGTGATTGGCATGTAATCTTCAAAGAGTTCGATCTCGATCGTCCCCATGTTTGTGTTTAAAACTGCAACAGGATTCATATCATTATCAATATCTACATCATACGCCTTAAGCGCTTCAGCTTTAAGCGGTGCTGACAATTCATCTTCGCCAGTAAGCTTGATCTCTGCCGAATTAGTACCCATGTTCATCAAATACAGAATACCACCGACGAGCACAGCACATACGACCAACAGGATGATCACTGGCTTTGCTTGCTCAAAGAGCTGACTGTTCTTCATGATGTTACTTCTTAATTACTTCAATGGTAAATGTTCCCTTTTCAGCACCAGTGGCAAGACCAACGGTATGCTGCCCGAGCTCCTTGATCGGTGTACTGATGGTGATCATTGCAGCATCAATACTGACACCCGCTGCCTCAGCAGCTGCGACGATCTCTTTCTCATGCACCGCCTGGAAGAGATGATCTTGCTCATTTGCATCAGCCGCCACTTGTAGCGTAGTCGCACTAAGTGCCTCAAGTGCTTTTGCAAATCGCTCACTTCCGGCCGCCACTCCTTGTGCGACCTGTGCCTGTTGTCGCTCAATTCGCTTAAGATTAGCTGTGGTTGCTGGCTCTGCCATACGCTTTGGAATAAGCTGATTGAGTGCGTACCCATCTGGCACCTCTACGATCTGTGATCGACGACCGATCTTTGCTACATCTTGAAGAAGAATTACTTTCATACGGTTATATTAGTTACAAAAGGATGTACGAAACTGTACATAGTGCAGGCATCATACCAAAAGTAGCCTTTATTCTCCAGTCTCTGTTGAACTGGCAGACTTGTCGGCAGCCACTTGGTCTTCGTAGGTCTCGCTGACCACCTCTTCGCCGGCGAGGAACCGCACAGCAGCATCTTTTTGAGGATCCTCGCCGGCGAGACGCTGCGCTGGCGTGCGATTGATCACGATGTTTGGAGTAAGGCCACCATCTGATATAGAGGTGCCATTTGGTGTCAGCCAGCGGGCAATGGTCACCTTAAGCGAAGAACCCTCATCAAGCTTCACTAGCTCCTGTACAGAACCTTTACCAAAAGTCTGCGACCCCATCACCGTTGCTACGCCATGATCTTGGAGCGCACCAGCCAAGATCTCTGCCGCAGACGCAGAGCCATTATCTACCAATACCACGAGATGCTCAGGATCAAAGAGTTGTACTTGTTTACCTCGACTTCGGAAAACTTCGTCATCGGTGCCAAAACTGACCTGCTCGCGTACCACTACCTTACCTGCTGGCAAGAAGTAACTTGCAATACCAACAGCGCCCTGCAAGAAACCACC